>CAILCO010000105.1 GCA_903832735.1 uncultured Sterolibacterium sp. | reverse complement strand
TGTACCGGCTCGGATTGTCTGGACACGGTTTTGCAACTCAGGCAGCCTTTCGCATGGCATAAGCCTGGCGAATTTCAAAGGGTGACATGAAGCCCAATTTTTCGAGCCGCCAATGGCGATTGTAACGATCCTTGAACTCTGTGACAGCGGCACGAACCTCCTCGACGTTTCTGAAGACGCGGCCGTAGATGGCTTGCTCCTTCAGCGTCCGGTTGAAGCGTTCGGCAACGCCATTGGTTTGCGGTTCCGCGACGAAGGCGAAGCTCGGAGCGATGCCCCAGAACTTGACCTGGTTAAGGAAATCATCGGCAGTGTATTGCGTACCGTGATCCATGCGCAGCGTCAGACCGCGTCCGGCATCGGCGCCGGTAACGCCGAATTCGGCTTGGAGACCTTGGGCAATCGGCTGCAACGCCGCAAAGCGGTTGCCGATTTTGACGGCATGGATGCCGACACAGCAGGCATCGAAATGGTCCACTGCCGAGAACACCCAGACCCAACCCTCATCCACAGTCTCAATGCGGATGCCGTCGGTGCCCCACATCTCGTTCGGACGATCCGTGGTGATCGTTCCGTCGTGCAGGTTCGGGACACCTTGGGGCCGACGGTGCGGCGACAGCAAGGCATTCTCGCGCATCAATCGCAAAATTCGCGCACGGGAGACCCGGATACCGCGCAGGATGCGCAGTCGAGCCCAGACCTTGCGATGGCCCTCGCCGATAAATGGCGAGGCTTCCAGGTCGGCGCGGATGGCCGCCAGAAGATCCGCGTCCGACATCTTCGGTTTCGGACCACGGCGCTGCGGAAGGAGCGGTACCACCTTGGTCGATTCCCGCGCCAGCTGCGCATAGATCGTCGAGCGGGGGAATTCGAGTACCCGACAGACCCGCTCCAACCCGTAGAGCCGACCGGCAACCTCGGAGGTCTCGCGGCTCATCGCGATGACCTCCTGCCGACCAAAGGGCGCTTCGCTCGCCTTTCCTTCTGCAAAATTTCGACTTCCATGACCAACTCGCCAATGCGCCGGTTGGCGTCGTCAAGTTGCCGCTCGACAGGGTCGTTCTCGCGTTCCTTGAGGCCCGTGTCGATCCCGGCCAGCGCCCGGTCACGCCATAGTTCTAGCTTGTATATCGGCACCGACACTTCTCGCGAGATAGCATCTACGGACTCGCCTCGCAACAGCCTCAGGACGACTTCCTTCTTCCGCCCTGTCGACCAACGCTTTACTTCGGCGGCCGCGCCGGGCTCGCCTCCAGTCGCGCTACGCGCTCCTTCCAGCGACCCCGGCGCAACCCCATTTACCTTCGACTCGTTCAGCATTGCACAGCTCCTTTCTCAGACACGATTTAACACCAAATTCGTGTCCAGAGAAATCGGGGCCGGCGCAAAAATAATTGAAGCCATAGAGGCCGGCGAAACCAAGGGAAAAGGCCCGCTGTGGAACGGCCAAGGGGCGACCGGCTTACCCTACAACATGACCAGCAAGCGCGCGTATTCCGGCGTCAATGTCCTGGTGCTTTGGCTCACGGCCGACGCGAAGGGATACAGCACCCCGGCTTGGCTTACCTACAAGCAAGCGACCGAGCTGGGCGGGACGGTGCGCAAGGGCGAGAAGGCAACGCACATTGTTTATTTCAAGCCCCTGGAACGGCAAGAAACCGACCACGCGACCGGCGAAGTCACGACGCGCGAAATCCCGATGCTTCGCAGCTATGCCGTTTTCAACGCGGACCAATGCGACGGACTGCCGGCGACCCAGGGCGAGCGCCAAGCGTTTAACGGCATCGAGGCGGCCGATTCCATTCTCTGCAACAGCGGTGCGGCGTGGGAAGAACGCGGCACGAAGGCATTTTATAGTCCGGTGCTCGATAAGATCTTCATGCCCGATCGTGACCGCTTCGCCAAGCCCGAGAGCTTCTACGCGGTAGCCCTTCATGAGCTGACCCACTGGACCGGACACAGCACCCGCCTCGCGCGCGACTTCTCCGGGCGCTTTGGTACGGAGTCTTACGCTTTTGAAGAACTGATCGCCGAGCTGGGATCTGCTTTCATTGGTGCGGATCTCGGGATTACCCCGGAAACCTTGCCCGACCATACAAGCTATGTCGCTTCCTGGCTCAAGGTTTTGAAGGGCGACAAGAAAGCCATTTTCACGGCAGCATCGCAAGCCTCGAAGACCCACGATTACATCATGGCGCTGGCCACCACTGATGAAGAACAGGCCGCTTGAAGAGGGCAGGGGGGTGGCGCCCCCTTTTTTCCGGCTGGGCCGGCTTCGCCGGCCGAGGGGAAAGCCGCACCCAACGGACGAAAACCGATTTTCGCATCCGCGAAAATGTTGGCAGGGGCATCATGAGAAACTTAAGATGTCCGAATATCGGCAACGCCTTTTCCCGCTGCTGATCAAGATAGGATGCCGGCGCCGTCAGCCGGTTGAAAGATCGATTTGAGGCGGTGACTTGGCCGTTTCAGACCGACCATGAACTGCCATTGAAGAAGTGTCTCAAAAGCTGCCGGTCAGGTATTTACTGATATTCCGTCTGGGACATGGCGCGATTAATCAATTATGATGATTTTTCTAAATCGCCGTTACCCAGCCACAGCGAAACCACAATGGACAACAATCAAATCACGCTCGAAATGGCTCAGAAGTTTCATCGAAGCGTGGCTGCGATCATCGACGCTGTCCAAGTGGGGATATGGCAGAATGGGATACGAGACCTGCTCGGTTATTCCACCGATTGTGGATTTGGCGAGAAGCGTGGGATACAGACCTTAATCCTAAAAACTGGGCGCAGATCTGCCTACATGCGCTTGCATTGGGATAGCATCTTGAGTGTCAGTGCCGAAGACCGACAACTCGTAGCCGATGCCGTGCAAAACGCGATCCGTGAACTATGCTAACTACAAATTTTCCTTCTACCTGATGTCAGGATTTTGTTAGCTCTTAGCGTGCTTTATTTTCCGTTTTCCGAGACGACCCCATGCGGAAATATATAGGTTACCTGCAAAAAATGCAGGGTAACAAAGTTAGTCTCCGTGAATCCTTGCCGTTACTGGGTTTCCGGAGTTGTTACCCTCTTTCTTTTGGGAGGGGACAGACAAGGGAAGAGCGCCGGCATTGAGTCTCCGGTTTCGGCCATCAGCCGTCACTGGGATTAATGAAAATTCGGTATTTTGAACGGCAGATCCCTGCCAGTATAGTGGCCCCCGTTTTCAAGACAGTGGTTTAAGCTGTCCGCTGTCATGAGGAACGAGAAGATATGAAGGAAGCTAAGCATCGGCAGGTTCACTCGCCTGAGTTCAAGGCGAAGGTCGGCCTGGAGGCATTGAGGGGG
>CAILCO010000104.1 GCA_903832735.1 uncultured Sterolibacterium sp. | reverse complement strand
CCACGAAATACCTCGCAAATTATCTCGGTTGGTTCAGGGCGCTCGACCGGTCGCCGCGATTCAGCCCGGATCCCGTGCAGTTGCTCGCTCTCGCCGTCAGGGTATGAGTTCAACAACATCATTCGCTAAATGAGCCTTTATAATATTACCAATATCAGTCGCCATTATATCGGATCGGCATATTCGATGTGCGCCCATCAGAGATTTTGGCAAAGGAAATATTGATCAAGGCAACTGATCTTGGCGAAACTATCCGACCGCCGGGCGCGTGAAAGCCTAACCCCGATAGCCCTCGGGGTTGCCGCGCTGCCAGCGCCAGGCGTCGCGACACATGGCATCCAGGCCCCGCTCCGCCTTCCAGCCCAGCAGAGCGAATGCCAGTTTCGGATCGGCAAAGCAGCTGGCAATATCGCCGGGACGGCGTGGCGCAAGCTGGTAGGGAATCGGCCTGCCACAGACCCGCTCGAAAGCCTGCACCATATCGAGCACGCTGTAGCCGGTTCCAGTCCCCAGATTCACGGTCAGACAGCCGGGGTTTCCTCGCAGATAATCCAGGGCCTTCACATGCCCCAGGGCCAGATCCACGACGTGAATATAATCGCGCACACCAGTGCCGTCCGGCGTCGGGTAATCGTTGCCCCATACACGGAGAAACTCCTGCCGACCCACCGCCACTTGGGCGACGAAAGGCAGCAAATTATTGGGGATACCCTGGGGATCCTCGCCGATTATGCCGCTGACATGGGCTCCCACTGGATTGAAGTAGCGCAGGATGCCCAGCCGCCAGGCGTCATCGCTGCGATACAAATCGCGCAGGACCTCTTCGATCATCAACTTTGTCCGACCGTAGGGATTGGTGGCCGAGAGCGGATGATCCTCTGTCAGCGGCAATCGCTGAGGCTCTCCATAGACGGTCGCGGAGGAACTGAACACCAGCGTTGGTACTCGGCACTCCTTCATGGCTTCGAGCAGGCGCAAGGTGCCCAGTACATTGTTGTCGTAGTACGAGAGCGGATTTTCCACCGATTCGCCGACAGCCTTGAGTCCCGCAAAATGGATCACCGCATCGGCCCGGCACTCCTGCAGAGCCGCGACCAGCGCAGCGCCGTCGCGAACGTCGCCCGTCACCCGGCGCAGGCTTTTGCCGGTGATACGTTCCACCCTAGCCAGCGACTCCGGATTGCTGTTGCAGAAGTTGTCGAATACCGTGACTTCGAATCCAGCCGATAGCAACTCGACGCAGGTGTGTGAGCCGATATAACCGGCACCCCCGGTAACCAGAACGGACATCATGGTCTTTTCCCCGGGCGCCATGTTGCTAACTCCGCACCTACTCCGGCGAACCGAAATAGTAGCCTTGGCCGCCATCGACGCCGACTGCGACCAGAGCGGCAATCTGCGCTTCGCTCTCCACGTTCTGCGCGATGACCGCGACGTCGAGCGTATGGGCCAGTTTGACGATCACCAGCAGCAACTCGCCCGCCCGGTCTTCGAGCGTCATGTCGCGAATCAGCCGGCCGGACAATTTTACGTAGTCCGGTGTCAGTTGCCGCATCAATTTCAGCGCCTGAGGATCGAGGCCGAAGTGATCGATGCCGAATTTCACGTCATGATCCCGCGCAATCTCGCGCAAGCCTATCGCAGCCTCAGTATCGCGAAGAACGCCGAATTCCGAAAGTTCGATCGATAGTCGCCGGCCGGCGTCCTTGAGAGCTGAGAGCCTCTCGACCAGCCAGGCGACAAATTCCTGATCGGCGATACTCTGCGGCGAAAGATTGATCGCCATGTTCTCGCTCTCGTCCTCATCTTGCCCCAGGCGCGCAACCGCAAGACGAGCAAGCGCCAAGCTGACCAATGCCCGGTCGATGTCCGGCATCAGGCGGTGCCGCGCCGCCATCGGCAGGAATTCCTGAGCCGGCACTAGTTGCCCCTGGGCATCGATCAGCCGCGCCAGGACCTCGCCATGAATCCTTTTCTTCGAATCAGTCAAACTGACGACCGGCTGCGCCACAAGCATCCAGCGGTTTTCTGCGAGCGCATTCTCGATCAGC
Organism: uncultured Sterolibacterium sp.; assembly: GCA_903832735.1. Classification (GTDB taxonomy): domain Bacteria; phylum Pseudomonadota; class Gammaproteobacteria; order Burkholderiales; family Rhodocyclaceae; genus CAIYYX01. The sequence goes on along the minus strand of CAILCO010000104.1, from coordinate 1,948 downwards.
ATGCGCCAGCCAAACGATCCCAGGGAAGAGGTCTCGGTATGCTGGTCGGTGAGCACCATCAGGCCATTGCGCCCCGATTGCCGTGATGATTCCACCGCCAGATCGGCTCGCGCGAAAATATCGGAACGCTTGTCATCCTTGTGGAAGTAGACGACCCCCATGCTGAATGAAACCTGTCCGGCCGCGGGGCCCCTCTCGATATCGTGGATCAGGCGCTGCCTCAGTGCGGTGGCCAACTCCGCCATCCGCTCGGTCGTCAATTCCACCGCCACAAAGCTGAAAGCGAATTCGTTGCTGCGCGAAAATATCGTGAACTGCTGCCCGCCGAGCACATCCTGTGCGGCGCGGGCGACTAGTTGCAGCAACACGAGGCACTCCCCGAAGCCGTGCGATTCCCTGATCAACCGGATATCGTCGAGCTCCACCACGATCACCGTCGCCTGGGAAAACTGCAAATCCCCATCGAGCAGTTCGTTCAATCGCAACTCGAAGCCGCGTCGATTGGCCAAGCCGGTCAACTCGTCGTCGTGAGCCTGCCGGCGCAGGTCTTCGGCCTTCGCCGTTTCGGCATCGAGCATTTCCGAAACGCGCCGCGACATGTCGTTCATCGCCCTGACCACCCGGGCCAGTTCCGGCGGGCGCGGCAGTGTCGCGATCTGCTCGAAGTGCTTGCGCTGCACCGCCAGCGCCGACTGCTCGATCAGGCGCAATGGCTGCAGAATGAAGTGCAGCAGCAACTGCATCAAGGCCAGCGAGCCAAAATAGATCAGCCCCAGCCAGACTAGCAGTTGCACCGACGTGCGCCACAAGTGCTGATAGGCATAGGTCGGCTGGCTCTTGACGATGACCTTGCCCAGTTGGCGCCATCCGGCGGAGACGAAAGCTTCGCCACCGGAAGGATCGAGCGGGAGGTAATTGGAAAACCATAGCGGAACGTTGTCGATCTTCAGGGGCAGCGATTTGTTCACGATCGGCGAACCCGTCGCGGTAAGCACCACGATGCTCTGATAGTAGCCGCGATCGAAGACAGTCGCCACCTGCGTCTTGGCCAGGCTGACGTCGCTGTTTGCGAGGGATTCAGAGAGAGAATGGGCCAGGGCGTTCGCCGCATCCTGGGCATGCGAACTGAGTTGCTCTTCGAGATATCCCTTGGTCGCCGAGATACTCACGGTCATGAGACCGGCGAATATCAGCAGAAACACCAGGGAGATCGCAATAAACAGCCGGCTCCGCAAGCTCATATCACTCCCTATCTCAATGCCACGTTTTTCAGACAACAAAAATGGCAGCTTACGCTGCCATTAGTTTCTTTCGAGTAAGCTATCAGCTGCGGCTTACGATGCTGGCGGGACCGCCGCCACCGCCCGTGGGAGTCGTACCCCCTGGACCCCCTGCACCCCCAGTTGGCGTCTGCCGACCCGCGGCCGTTGCCACGGTAATTTGAGTGGGATCGGCGCCTCCGGAAATCGCAGCCTGTTGCATAGCGGTAAGGTTAGCACCGAGCACCACTGCAGCTCTGACCGCCGCTTCAGCTGCTTGTTCATGATTTTGAGAGTTACTGGTAATGGCAGTAACAACTGTTGCCGCGTCAAGACCCTGGCTGATCATCGCCGTGGTCAGCACGCTGAGATTGACGCCCGCGGCTAACGCCGACAGAACGATTTGATCCGCTGTCGCTCCGGAGTTCAGCATTTGCTGAACTACAGTCTCGGCTGCATTAGCGTTCATGGTGCCCGAAAAAGCCGGCCCCCCCTGAGCATAGGCAGATACGCTTAGCGACAGCAAACCGGCCAACAGGACATGCTTTAAATTTTGGCTCATTTAGCGAATGATGTTGTTGAACTCATACCCTGACGGCGAGAGCGAGCAACTGCACGGGATCCGGGCTGAATCGCGGCGACCGGTCGAGCGCCCTGAACCAACCGAGATAATTTGCGAGGTATTTCGT
>CAILCO010000103.1 GCA_903832735.1 uncultured Sterolibacterium sp. | reverse complement strand
GGTACCGTTCGTCTTGGGTGAGATGTGTGTAGTTCATTCTTGGCAACTTTGACTTGGAGGTCTAGGGGCTCGGATGCTATCGCATCTCGCCCACTCCACTGGTTAATCAAGAGTTGCACTTCGAATTTGAACTCGCGCTTCATATCGGGGCACCTAACCAGAATATAACTGGCCAGGTCTCCGGATTTGCAACCGGGAATAAGGAGATAGATCATGCGCTTGCCATCCTTGCTGGGTTTCATCCTACTAATCGGGGCGTCCCAGAGCTTCGCCACCACGCTCTCGGTCAACATCTCGACGACCGCCTTCGCCCCGGTTCAGTTCTACGCCGACAGCTTCTGGCTGGATGCTTATACCGGAAACGTTACCCTCGACAGCACCGCTCCAGTAACCGCCACCATCAACAATGCCCATTTCTCGGTAGTTGCGAGCCCCGACTACCCATTCGACCAGACGCCTTTCCCTCTCAACCGGATGCTCACTGTGGATTCCATGATCCAAGCCGTGAGCCAACAGGCCGCCATGCACACGACCTACATGGCCGACGATATCACCGGCTACCTGCCACTGGGGTCGACCATCTACAATCTGGGAGCAGACGGCTCGGTCGATGTCACGTTGAATGCTTTCGTGATGAACGCCTTTTCCGCGGGCATGCACGACTTTGACGTAACCGCGACATTTGACTGGACCCCCGCGGGCACTCAGCCCAATCCCTCCATCCCGGAACCCGGCACTCTCGCTCTGATGGGCATAGCCATGACCGGCTTGGCTCTGCGCAAACGCGGGCGTATACACCGCTGAGCCATCTCTGCGGGAAGGGGGATTCGGCCCCCTTCCCGATGAAACCATGGCGATCGGCTACGCGCCGATTTACCTTCAGATATTTATCGATGGCCAATATTTTGGTCTTCCGTACCTCCCGTTAGAGATTAGCGGGTTTCCTTCAACCGGAACCTTTGCAATTTTCCGGTTTCCGTGCGCGGCAAGGAGCCAACGAAACTGATGGCGCGAGGATACTTGTAGGGCGCGATGCTCTGCTTGACGAAGTCCTGTAGTTCCTTCGCCATTTCAGGTCCGGGCTGGTTGCCTGGGCGGAGCACGATGACCGCCTTGACGATCTGTCCGCGCTCCTCGTCGGCCACGCCGATAACGCCGCACTCGGCCACCTTGGGGTGCTTCAGCAGCGCATCCTCGACCTCGGGACCGGCGATGTTGTAGCCCGCAGAAATGATCATGTCATCAGTGCGCGAGTGGTAATGGAAGTAGCCGTCGCCATCCATGGCGTAGGCGTCCCCGGTGTAGTTCCAGCCATCGATGACGTATTTCTTCTGGCGCTCATCGGCGAGATAGCGGCACCCTGTCGGTCCCTTCACGGCCAGTCTGCCTATCTGACCGACGGGCGCCGGCTTGCCGTCGTCATCCATCACGCAGGCCAGATAACCGGGAACCACGGTACCGGTCGCGCCGGGACGGGCGTGCGGCTCGTCGGCGGAAATGAAGATATGCATCAGTTCCGTGGCACCGATACCGTCGATAATCTCGATGCCGGTCGCCTCCTTCCACAAGGCCCGGGTCGACGCCGACAGAGCCTCGCCGGCCGAGACGCATTTGCGCAGGCTGCTCGCGCGCAACGGCCCGGCGATCGGCGCGATGGCGCGATAGGATGTCGGTGCGGTAAACAGCACGGTCGCCTGGTACGTAGCGATCGCGTCGACCAGGTCCTGCGGGCCGCCCTTCTCCAGCAAGACGGTCGAGGCTGCGACGTTCAAGGGGAACAGCAGCAGCCCGCCCAAACCGAAAGTGAAGGCCAGCGGCGGCGTACCCATGAAGACGTCGTCGGCAACCGGACGCAGGACATGCGGCGGCCAGCAGAGACAAGCAGCCATGACGTCACGATGGAAGTGCATGGTTGCCTTGGGCTGCCCTGTCGTCCCCGAAGTGAAGGCAAGCATGCAGGTATCCGTGGCCGCAGTATCGACATTTTCGAACTCCGCGCTTTGCCGCGACATCGCCGCTTCCAGTCCGGTCTCCGAGCTGTCATTGAAAAAGCGAATTTGCTGCAACTCCGGGCACTCTGCAGCAGCGATCCGGAGTTCGTCGGCCAGTCGCGCATCGCACAGGGCATAACTGACACGGGCCTTGGTAATGACATGCTGGAGTTCCTTCGCGCGCAGCAGCGGCATGGTTGCGACCGCCACGGCGCCGGCTTTGATCACCGCGAACCAGCAGGCCGCCATCATCGGATTATTCGGTGCACGCAGCAGCACCCGGTTGCCGGGCACCAGGCCCATCTCCCCGACCAGCAGGTTGGCAATGCGGTTGGCGCGTTGCTGCAGGTCGGAATAAGTCCATCGCACACCCGGTGCCTGGATGCACAGACGCTCCCCCCGGCCTTCCTTTACATGTTTGTCGAGCAGAGGCCAGGCGCAATTCAGTTGATCTGGAAACTTCAGTTCCGGCAGGCCGAACAGGAATTCCGGCTGCTCTTCGGGCGGCGGCAGGTTGTCGCGGGTAAAGGTGTCGATATGGGCGCTGCAGGACATGTCATCACTCCCTTGAGAACGTTCTGAACACTTGCTTGCCATCCTAAGCCAATCGTTGGACAAGGCCTCTATGGCGTTGTCGTCAGTCGGGCAGAGCACGTAGCCGTTGCCGGCACTGCCCGGCACACGGCATCACGTATTCCCGAAAATCCCCCTGTGCACAAAATCTTCTTTAACATACGACAAATCAAGCATGTCCAAGGTTTGAGCCGTGGGAATGCCGTCGTTGTTCCAGCCTTTGAATTCATAGTATTTGTCGAGCAAGTCTTGCTCTGCTTGAGGATCGCGCTTCTTCCATTGGTCGGCCGGAGGCGCCTCATCGACTCTTCGCAAGCCTCTGCGGATATTGATGGCTCTGACCAGATTGCGGTTTCGCGCCGCTATCTTCCATAGTCCCTCGGAGTCAAGATCCATGCCGTTTGCCAGCGATATGAACTCCGGCAGGTTGTGAATGTGATAGGGCGGCCTGCCGCCAAACTGGCCCCTGAACGATGACAGGAAGGCGCAGGTGCCGATGGCGTCGTCCACGTAATGCATGGTCTCGTTCCAGTCGGCGATATTGACCGACGCTTCCGGCGAAGGATGTTGGCGCGGTTCCCATTCCAGGAGCCATTTCTTGAACCGCTCAGGCGCTGCGTCCCAGCCCTTGACGAACTCCTCCCGCTGCGTTTTGTCGGCGATCGGCACCTGAGGATAGGATCCTTCAATCTGGTTGATGCCCATCTTCTCGCCGGTGGCATACATCAGGAAATACGGGTAATTGATCATCGACAGTTTGATCGGCACCTGCTCGAATTTCTTCATGGTGTTATGGTCGTACGCCTCCGCGCCTCTGCCAATCTGCCGGGCGGCATGATAGACGCCATTGGCCAAGACATCGCCGATCCCTTCCCGGCGGACGATTTTCTCCACCAGATAGAAGAACCGGCCAGCACCATCAGCCGGAAATTCCGGCAGATCCTGCGCGGTCAGGATACCGGCTTCGTAGAGTTCGATGGCAAAGGCCATGACTTGCGGCGTCGCATAGGCGTCTAGTCCATACTCCTGCGTGACGCCGATGATGTCGTAATCGAAGGCAAGATCTTCATAGGCCGCCATCGCATAGGTCAGCTTGCTGTAGCATTTCTGAAAATAGGGACGCCGGCCCGGATAATGGATCGCTTGATGGCAGTCCTTCGGACAGTTGAAGCAAGCTGTCCAACGCATTCGCAGTTTATCTTCCAACGAAATCCAACTCTCTTCGATTTCCTTGTTCCAGAAATCCCTTCTGCGTTCCCTTGCGTTGCCCCAGGCAAAATTGACGACGTGGAACTCGTCGCCTTCCCCGTGAGCCATGGTGTCCCCGGCATCGGGATTGTTACCGATGTCCTTGATCATGCGGCTGCAGATCTGAAAGAGCTCTGCCGGTTTGGCTACATAGAGATCCCTTGTTCCACGAACAGCGATGGCCTTTAGCCTCTTATCCCCCATGATCACGCCTACCCCGCGCGACGCGCTGGCGTTGTCATGCTCGATGGTCGCCATGTAGCACCGGTTTTCGCCGGCCAGGCCGATGGCGGCCACCTGAACTGCTTGGTCGTTCAACTCCATTCTGATGTGCTCTGCCGTTTCCGACGCCCCTTTTCCCTGAAGATGTCCGGCATCACGGATCTCCACCTTGTCATTACTGATAAATAAGTAAACCAGAGTGGGCGACTTGCCGCGAAAGATTATTTTGTCGTATCCGGCATATTTGAGTTCCGGCCCAAAATAGCCGCCAAAGATTGAATGGGAATAGCGGTCAGTCTGGGGCGAAATAGTATTCACCACAGTGCGGTTGGCGCCGGGGACCTGTGTACCAACCAAAAGACCCGTGCTGAATATCAGCAGATTGTCAGGAGAGAAAGCGTCGACATCAGGCGGTACGCGATCCCAGAGTAACTTCGCGGCAGTGCCCTGTCCGCCAAGATGAAGCGCCGTCAATTTCTCGTCGCTTGATGCTCTCTCAATATTGCCGGTGCTTAGATCAATTTCCAGATCAAATCCAGTTTCTGCGTACTTCATTTTGCCTCCATTCGGTGCGCCCGTGCTCCGCAGGACATTCAGACACCGACGCCCATTCTGCCTACTTCATTGTGATGATATTTTCGCGACAAGCCGGCCATTCGTCTAGTCAAAATGCGCAAGCGACCGGCAATTTTGCGCAACAAGCGTCGATGCTTAGCGCGCGAGTGTCCGGGACAGGGTCGTCGAAGGCAATTCGCCGAAGCGGCCCAAGTAGTAGCGGGAAAACGCGCTGGAGTTGGGAAAGCCACAGGAGAATGCGACCTTGGTAACCGTCGTGCCGCAGTCGCCATTCGCCAGCAGCTTTTGCGCCAGCACGAGACGTTGCTCACGCAACCACTGTACGGGCGTACTGGAGAAACGCCGCATGAATGCGTATTGCAGGCTGCGCCTCGAAAGACCGCTGATCCGTTCCAGCCGGGTCAGGGAGATCGGTTCGGCAAGATGGGCCAGGATGTAACCGCACACGGTATCGAGTATCCGCTGCCCCCCGACCGACGAGCGCTTGCGATCTTGTTCGCTGTCTAGGAATAGGGCGGGTTGCAGGAGCATGGCGAAACTGCGATAAAGGAGATCGTCCAGGCAGAGCATTGCCAGCGCTTGGGGCTGCGACTCCAGGGAATCGATCAGCGCGAAGTTGCTACGAAAAATCGCATCGAAGGAGATCGCGCCGAGTCGCAATTCGACCTCCCTGTCCCTATCCAGGCGCAGGGCTTTGGAACAGCTTACCGCCTCTTCGCCCCGCATCGCGGCCGCGGTCTCGATCAAACGGCCTTCGTCGAGAGCAATCTGGGCGCAAGCGTAAGCGCCGCCAGTTTCGGCCATGCGTGGCGCACCCGAAAGCAGAACGGCGGTTCTCCCCGCCTGCTCGATGCAACTGCCGCCGCCCAGGTTGTAGCTACAGTAACCGGAGATCGGGATTCTCAGCGTGGCGTAGGGAACTTCGCGCCGCTGCACCGCGATCGGCGTAGTCGCCACCGACGCAAGAAACATGTCGCCGAGACGGACAACATTGGTTCTGTGGCGAAACTTTTGTTTCGGACCGCAAATGTTGATAGTGAAATCGCCAGGCACCGCGACCGCCAGCGTATCGCGCAAGGACTCGATCAGGGAATCGGATACCGCCCCACGGTTGCCAAAAGGCAGGCGGGAAAGACTATCGGTAAGCATGAGTTCCCAGGAACTTCGACCTCGTCTTCACTGCACGGCCTCCACAAGGATCCGGTGGTCTTCCCGAGAAGGGCGATTGCCGGTAGATTCCGCCAAGATGGTTCGTCCAAGCTTTGCATTCCCGTTCATACTATCCATCGGACACGATAGGAATTTCGATGATTTTTATTGTATATCGCTTCTGGGCAGAGAATGCCGATTCTTCTTGCTATGCTGATCCAAGAACTGCCTTAGGAGTTGGCTGGAATGAGCCCGCCTCGTTGAAATCGGACGCGGCGCCGCCTGTTCTGCGCTTTTTGACGAACCGCTTGCGCATTTTGAATAGCCGATTCGCCCCATTGCCGCGCATCATGGCCGGCAAGCTGCGGCGCTTCAGACTGCGCAAACCACTCAAGGAGAACAACAATGAAGGTACTGCAGCCGCCCGGCTGGGCCAATCCCAAGGGCTACAGCAATGGCGTGACGGTGCGCGGTCGGTTGATATTTGTCGCCGGCCAGGTCGGCTGGGACGAGCAATGCATCTTCCAGGCTGACGATCTGGTGGGCCAGGTCGCGCAAGCCCTGAAGAACATCGTGGCGATACTGGCGGAGGCGGGTGCGAAGCCGGAGCATATCGTGCGCATGAACTGGTACCTCGGTGACAAGGACGAGTATGACGTGTCGCAAAAGGAGTTGGGCCGCGTCTTTCGCGAGATCATTGGCAGCTACGACGCAGCCATGACCGCAGTACAGGTCGCGGGCTTTGTCGAGAAGGGCGCAAAAGTCGAAATCGAAGTGACGGCCGTCATTCCCGACCAATGAGACTTAATGAAGCTTCGCGGCAGCGCGGCCAGAACCCCGCTGCCGGAACCTGAAGGAGAAACAAGATGCGCATCGTATGCCTGGGGGGCGGGCCGGCAGGCCTGTACTTCTCGATCCTGATGAAGCAGGCCAATCCGGCCAGCGACATTACCGTGATAGAGCGCAATCGGGCCGACAGCACCTTCGGCTGGGGCGTCGTGTTTTCCGACAAAACCATGGACGGATTCCGCCAGGATGATCCCCGGGTCGTGGCGGAAATCGAGCGCAACTTCCATCACTGGGACGATGTCGACGTGTTCTTCAAGGATCGGCGGATTGTTTCCAGTGGCCACGGCTTCTGCGGCATCGGGCGCTTGAAGCTCTTGCAGATCTTCCAGGAGCGCGCCAGGGAACTTGGCGTCACGTTGAAGTTCGAGACCGAGTTCAAGAATCCGGACGACTATTCGCGCGACTACGACCTGGTAATCGGCGCGGACGGCGTCAACTCCGCGACGCGAAACCAATATTCCGAGCACTTCAATCCGCGCATCGACGAGCGCAAGTGCCGCTTCATCTGGCTAGGCAGCAAAAGGAAGCTCGATGCCTTCACCTTCGGCTTCAAGGAAACCCCCTGGGGCTGGTTCAACCTGCACGCCTATCAGTTCAACGAGGAATGGGCGACCTTCATCATCGAAACGCCAGAGGAAACCTGGCTCAAGGCCGGCATCGACAGGATGAAACCGGAACAGTCGATCGCCTTCTGCGAGGAACTGTTCGCCGACATCCTGGACGGTGCCCGCCTGATTTCCAACGCGAGCCATTTGCGCGGCTCGGCGGCATGGCTGAAGTTCAACCGCGTGCTGTGCGAGCGCTGGTTCAAGGACAACATCGTGTTGCTGGGCGATGCCGCTCACACGGCTCATTTCACCATCGGATCGGGCACCAAGCTGGCGATGGAAGATGCGCGCGAATTGGTCAAAGTACTCAACAGCAGCGAAGGCGACGTTCCGACACGACTGGCGCGCTATCAATCCGAGCGCGAGATAGAGGCGCTCAAGCTGCAGAGCGCGGCGCGCAACCGCATGACCTGGTTCGAAGACGTCGATCGCTACGTCGGCATGGCACCCGAACAGTTTGCTTTCGCCGTGCTCACCAGCAGCCAGCGTGTCGGGCATGCCAACCAGAAACTGCGCGACCCGGCCTACACCGAAGATTTCGACCGCTGGTTCTCCGCCCGTTGCGGCGTGCCGGCGGCTCCCGGAACCGCGCCGGTGCCGCCGATGTTCACGCCCTACAAGCTGCGTGGCATGACGCTGGCCAATCGCGTGGTGGTGTCGCCGATGTGCACCTATTCCGCCAACGAAGGCATTCCCGGCGATTTTCACTTTCAACACTACGCGGCACGCGCTCTGGGCGGTGCGGCGCTGGTCATAACGGAAATGACCTGCGTTTCGGCCGAAGCCCGCATTACCCCGGGCTGCACCGGCATCTGGAGCGACGAGCAGGCCGGCGAGTGGCTGCGCATCGTCGCATTCGTCCATGCCAACAGCCAGGCCAGGATGGCGCTGCAGATCGGCCATGCCGGGCGGAAAGGTTCGACCAGGCTGGCGTGGGCCGGCATCGACCTGCCGCTAGCTACCGGAAACTGGCCGCTGATGGCGCCCTCGCCGCTGCCCTACGTTGCCGGCACTTCGCAAGTGCCGCGCGAGATGACGCGCGTCGATATGGATCGCGTCCAGGCCGACTTTCTCGCCGCCACGCGCCGTGCCGGCAGCGCCAATTTTGACATGATCGAATTTCATGCCGCCCACGGCTATCTGATGTCGTCCTTCATTTCGCCGCTGACCAATCTGCGCCGCGACGAGTATGGCGGCAGTCTGGAAAACCGCTGCCGCTATCCGCTGGAAGTATTCCGTGCCATGCGCGCGCTATGGCCGCCGGAAAAGCCCATGTCGGTGCGCATCTCGGCCCACGACTGGGTGCCAGGCGGCATCACGCCGGACGATGCGGTCGAGGTATCCCGGCTGTTCAAGGAAGCCGGCGCCGACATCATCCATGTCTCGTCGGGTCAGGTCAGCAGGGAGGAAGCCCCTGTCTTTGGTCGCATGTTCCAGGTGCCGTTCTCCGACCAGATTCGCAATGAAGTGGCAGTGCCGACGATTGCCGTCGGCAACATTTACGAAGCCGACCATGTCAACACCATCATTGCTGCCGGCCGTGCCGATCTTTGTGCCCTGGCCCGCCCGCATCTGGCCGATCCGGCCTGGACGCTGCATGCTGCCGCCGAGCAGGGCTACCGGGCGATGCCATGGCCGAAACAGTATCAGGGCGGCAAAGTGCAACTCGAGCGAAATCTTGAGCGCAGTGCACAGCTGGCGCTGAATGCGTGATGACTGAGGCCGGCCAGGATGCGCGGGATGCTTTTGCGGCCGGCGGCAAGCGCAGCATTGCGACCACCAACCGGCGGTGCAGGCGGCCTCACCGTTGCACCTATTTCGGTCGCTGCGGCATTACTTGACCCGGCTTGGGGTACAGGTATTGCCGCCCTGTTTTTTTCTGCCTGGCGGCCCGGAATGCCGTCTCGGTCGCATCAATCTGATCAATTGCGCCTCGAAGTCGCCGGCAAGACGTCCTGAAAGCCGAAGCAACGCCTATTGCTCACGCAGCGGCTGGAGTAAGACAGCGTGTAGCCAAGCCAGTCTTGTTTTTGGGCCTATGTAGTTTGTGGTCGGCCCTGGAACACCTCAAAATCCGGCATAGGCCCGCTCCATGATATTAATCAAGTCCCTTTCGCCGGCCTGACGAATGTTAAACCTCATCTGCGAAGCACTCGTGGTTTCCTTGATCACCTGCTCGAACTTGCTTCGCGGAATTTCCTTTTCAGTGACCTTGCTGGGGAAATTCACTTCCCGGTAGAGTTGCTTCACCCGTTCCAACGCCGCGTTAGCTAAAGCATTCTCATCTTGATCCGGACGTTCGCCGATCGCGATCGCCATTTGCGCCAGTTTTGGCTTGCAGCATGGCAGATTGAATTCCATCACGAAGGGCAGCATCAGCCCGCAAGCCAGGCCGTGAGGGACATGGAGATTTCCGAAGGGAAATGAAAAAGCGTGGACCAGTCCGAGCTTGGCATTGCCGCAGGCGATATTCGCCATCGTCGATGCCAGGAGTTGCTCGCTTTTCGCCGCCATATCGTCGGTGAATACTGCCGGCACGAAGCTCTTGAACATCATCTGAATCGATCGCAGCGCAATTGAATCGGTGAGCGGCGTGCCAAGATTGGTCCACAAAGACTCCACCGCATGCGTGAGGGCATCCAGACCCGACCAAATCGCCTGCTTCGTAGGGACGGAGCGGAGTAGATTCGGGTCGAGGATGGCAACAGGTGGATAGCAGAGTTCGCTGCTGATCGCCATCTTTCTCCCGCTCTCTTCGTTGCTGATCAGGAACGTGGGGGACACCTCACTTCCGGAACCAGCCGTCGTAGGAATGGCGATTAACGGCAGCGGCGCCGTCTTGATCTTTCCCACACCTTGATGATCGGAGATTTTTCCGCCATTTGTTCCTAGTAGCGCGATCGCCTTTCCGGCGCAAAGAGGACTGCCACCGCCGAGAACGATAATCCCGTTGCATCCCTCTGCCTGCCGCAGCTGTTCGCCCTCGTGGACCGTATTCATGCAAGGGTCTTCTTCGACACGGTCGAACACGACGTAGGGAAGCTTCGCACCATCGAGGATCCCTCTGAGCGATTGCGCAAGTCCCGCCTTGACCAGACCTTGGTCGGTCACGAGTAGAGCCTTGACAATGCCAAGGCGCCGGCATTCGTCCGGAATTCTCTCAATCGAGCCAAAGCCGTGAATGATCCTCGTAGGCATCGAAAAGGGAATAATGCGGTCATGAAACATGGCTACTCCTTGTCAGTCGAATATCTCGGTGTCGTAAAGCATGGGGTCGCCCTTCTTCCTCACTTCCACTGCAATCATATGTGCACAGTCGGGGCAGCAGAACTCGCGCACGACGATTTCACCCGCAGCGGCGAAGCGATTCCAGTGGCTCAAAACCTCTACGTTGATTTCCCGCGCCAGCGTTCCCGTCTTGGGGTCTTGCTCCGCACCCGCAAGTGGACGTCCGCATTTCTGGCAAGCGTAATACTTCTTGTTGTCGACTTTTATCAGGTTTACCGCATCGCCAATACGGCGCTGGACGGTGACTTCTGTCCCATCGGCAAGTCCCTGCAGGACAGGCGACGCGCCTTTCGATACCGGCCTGCCTTCTTCGATCCGACGCTTGCGCAACGCCTTGCGCAATGTGTCGGTCGCGGCGGTATCCACGACCAGCCCGCTATCGCTCGTTCGCAGATCCACCCCATAGACGTCCCGGCCTACGGATTTCGTGACCAGACCCGATTCGACGTCGCGCAGGACATGCGCCGGATCGCGCTCGATCGGATCGCCGTAGCCGCCTCCGCCGGCGCATACGACCACGATCGCGTCCTTGGGATTGAGCAGCGTGCGCTGCTTCGCCGCCATCAACTCTATCTTCTCAGCGCCGACCGATTCAACCGAAACGGGGATGGTTCCCTCGGCGAACTGCCGCTTAATGTCCGTATTCCGCAGCAGGAGTTTTACCTGTACGCTAGACGGATAACCGCCATAAAGACCTTGCGCCTCCGGTTGGCTCGCGCCGTGCGTAATACCGGTGGTATCGATAGACCCGCGGTTCCTGTGCGGAATCACCATTCCCTCTGTGCCCACGCCACCGCGATACAAACCCTGGCCACCGGTGTCCGGTGACTCCCGGCGATAAACGTAGAGGATGGGATATTCCTTCTCGTAGGTCTCGACATTGGCAATTGCCATCGCGGGCGTACCGGGTAAGCCGGCAGTGTCGACGCCATCCTTCCAACTTCGGCCACCGGCGCCACCCGTCTCGTCGAGCAGAACTGCCGTGAACGGAGCGCCATCTTCGTAATGACCTGCCATCGTTGTGCCCTGCCAGGCCGGTGCCCAGTTGGCTTGAATCTCCTGCCGGAGATCCGAGCACGCCAGCATCTTGGCAATCGTTCCCGATGTTACATGGGAGGTCGCAAAGATCGCCGAGACGGTCGCCATGCTTACCGCCGCCGGATGGCGGGCATTGTTGAGCGTTCCCTCCGCCGAGACAATATCAATCTGCGGCATAACCCCGCCGGGTGACCAGGACATGTCGTAGCACAGCATCGGCAGTATCGCCGACATGATCCCGCTTTCCAGCCCCACCCGAGTGCAATTGACCGCCCCTCTCGCCTGCACATCGGTGCCGGTGAAATCGAACTTGAGACGATCGTCGCGCTTGGTCATTTCCAGGCGAATCCGGTAGAGCCGATTCTCATTGCCATCATGATCAAGGAAACCTTCGCTCCTCCAGATTCCGTCAGGCAACGAGCGCAAGCGCCGGGCGAAAGAGGCCTGGACCAGGTCCAGAATGCGGCTCTGCGCTTCCATCAGGGTTGGCAGACCGTATTCCAGGATGACCTCCTGGATGCGCTGACGCGTGCGGTTGATCGCGGCGAGCCGGGCCCGCATGTTCAGTCCATTCAAGCGCGAGGTGCGCGAATTCCGGATCACCAGCGCCTCGATATCGTTGCGGATCTTGCCACGCTCAACCATTTTTATCGGCGGGATCAGCGGCGCCTCGCCGAAAACGTCCGGGGTGCCAACCGTGAAGCTTCCGGGATTGGGGCCGCCCACATCGACTTCGTGCATCGCCAGGCCGGTCCAGCAGACCAGCTGGCCTTCGAAAAATACCGGTGCGACCATCAGAAAATCATTCATGTGGGCGGCGCCTGCCCAGGGATCGTTGGTCACGAAAGCGTCGCCATCTTCGTAACCAACGTTGTCCCGGAAACTCGCGATCACCGTCTTGACCACGGCATTGAGACAGAGCGACAGGCGGGTCATGTAGATACCGACGAACAGGCTTTCTCCGTCCGGAGTGAGCAGCGAACTGTTGAAATCCTTGGCTTCGTAGACCACCGGCGAGCCCGAAAGCTGGGAGGCTATACGCCCCTGTTCGTCGTTAATGATCCAGAGCCGGTGGCGAAGTACTTCTAAGGTAACCGGATCGATGGCTGCTGCGGACATGGAATTGCTCCTGAATGTTTTAGCGCGATGCCAGATTGAGCACGATATTGCCGAACCCATCCACCTGGGCGCTGGCAAAGGTCGGCAGCAATATGGTGTCGCCCATCCTTTCGACCACCGCCGGCCCTGCGATCTTCATGCCGGGCCTGAGGCGTTCGCCGGCGTAAATCGCTGCGCTGGCGTAGCCGTCAAGTTCGGTGAGGTAGATGTCCCGCTGCGCGACGATGGCTGCCGCCGCGTCGGCACCGGATTTGATGTCTTCGGCCACGAGTTTGGGCAAAACCGTGGCAGCGGATCCGTCGACCCGGCATTTGACGATCTCCACGCCGGCGTCGCGGTAGCTGGCATTAGCGCCATACAAGCCGGAGTATTGGCGTTCAAAGGCGGCGATCAGTTGCTCCTGAGCGTCGTCATGATCCAGGCTGTCATTGACCAATACCGGTAGCGCACGCGGTTGGAGCCGGAATTTCATTTGCACATAGCGCTGGTAGCGCCGCGCGGCAGGCTCGATTTCCTCCTGGTCGAAGATGTCGTTGAGTCTATGCTCCAACTGTTCAAAGACAGCACCTAGCTCACGCCAGGCCGCGGGGGCGACCGGGAAGGAGGCGGAGAGCGACCTTTCGGCGCTGTGCAAAATGCCTCCGGTGAGCATCCCCAGTGCAGAAAATACCGTAGCAAACGAGGGCACATAGATCTTGCTGATACCGAGTTCCCTTGCCAAATAGGCAATGTGAATCGCGCCCGCTCCGCCATAGGCAAAAAGCACGAAGTCCCGCGGATCCCTGCCGCGGTCGATGCTCGTGCGCCGCATCAGGTCGGCCATATGGGCATTGACGATTTTGAATGCGCCCGCGGCGGTTTCCATCCGGCCGAGCCCGAGGCTCGCGGCGACACGGTCCAAGGCGCGCTCCGCACTCTCGCGATCGAGCTTCATTTCGCCACCCAGGAAACCCTCGGGGCTGACATAACCGAGGACCAGATTGACGTCGGTGACGGTCGGGTCGCTGCCGCCATTACCGTAACAGGCTGGGCCCGGCTCGGCGCCGGCGCTCTGCGGTCCGACCCGCATCAGATCGTTTTCATCGATCCAAACTTTGCTCCCGCCGCCAGCACCGATGGATTCGACCGCGACCTTGGGTATGAGGCAGGTATAGCGGTCGATTACCGGTTCCTCTTCGAGGATGTAGCGACCCTGTTCGATTAGCGCCACATCGAAGGTCGTCCCGCCCATGTCGGCACAAATGATATTTGGCTCGCCATATACCTCACCGAAGAACCGCGCGCCCAACACACCGCTTACGGGACCCGAATCCAGCGTCAGTAGCGGACGCGAGCGGACCTCCTGCATCGTGGTCAAGCCGCCCATGCAATGGGCAAGAAGCAGCGGGAAGCGGTAGCCAGCCTTGGCCAACCTGCTCTCCAGCCGGTCGATATAACCCACCAGCTTCGGGCCAACATAGGCATTGGCCACCGTCGTCGATGCCCGCTCGTACTCGCCCAACACGGGCGCAAGCTCGTGCGAAGCACAGACGAACAGTCCGGGTAACGCCTTTTTGATGAGTTCCTGGACACGCCGCTCGTGCGCCGTGTTGACGAACGACCACAGAAACGAAATGGCGACCGACTCGACGCCTTCACGCTTGAGCAGCGCGATCGCCTGCGCGATCTCGTCCTCGTTCAACGCAACCACCACCTCTCCGTGGCTGTCGATGCGCTCGGAAATGCCGATCACATGCCGCCGCGCGATGATCGGTGGATCGGCCTTGTCCAGGTGCGACTGA
Source organism: uncultured Sterolibacterium sp. (assembly GCA_903832735.1). Taxonomy (GTDB): domain Bacteria; phylum Pseudomonadota; class Gammaproteobacteria; order Burkholderiales; family Rhodocyclaceae; genus CAIYYX01. The sequence continues at coordinate 9,662 of CAILCO010000103.1, read as the reverse complement.
TGGATCATATCGCGCTCGGATCGTCCCGCCACCTTCTGTGATGCCTTGCCGATGAAAATCGCGTCCTCGTGCCCCCGCGTGGTGACGAGCGCTGTCAGTACGCCTTTGCGCTCGACGATGGCATTGGTCGCCACAGTACAGCCATGGATGAAGAACCGGCAATCCTTGAGCAGCGCCCCGGGTTCGATATTCATGCGCCGCGCCGCGGCGGTGACCGCGTTGATTACCCCCTCATCAGGATCATCCTTGCGTGTCGGGGATTTTGCGATGGTCACTATTCGACCGGTGTCGTCCAGCACCGCGCAGTCGGTGAACGTTCCGCCAATGTCGATCCCGATGTAATAACTCATTTGTGCTCCATCGAAGTACCTGCTAGTCCGGCCGTTTTCATCTTGTCTCTCTTCAGAAAGTGATGTTGATGTTCTTTACCTGCGAATAGGACAGCAGTTCATCGTAGCCTTCCTCGCGACCGATGCCTGACTGTTTGTAGCCGCCGAAAGAAGCTCCCAAAAAGTGCGCACTGACGTTGTTCACCCAGACATACCCGGACTCCATGCGGCTCGCGGCACGATGTGCGTTGGCAAGGCTGGTCGTCCAAATCGATCCGGTAAGACCGTATTCGACCGCATTCACCTGCTCGAGCATCTTTTCTTCATCCCGCCATTTGAGCACCGACAATACCGGGCCGAAGATCTCTTCATTGGCAATGCGCATGTCTTGCGTCACGTCGGTGAATACCGTGGGTTCGACGAAAAATCCCTGCGCCAACCGCGGATCGTCGGGGCGCTTGCCACCGCAGGCGAGCGTCGCACCCTCCTTCTTTCCGATCTCGATATAAGCGAGGATCTTGTCCATTTGCGATCTGGAAATGATGGCGCCCATCGTGGTATCCATCTCCGTTGGAATCCCCGGTTTGTACGTTTGGATATGCTGCATCAGTCCGGTCATTACGCGCTCATACACCGACTCATGCAGGAACAGGCGGGACGTAGAGCCGCAGGACTGGCCGCACCAAGTGAAATTCATGCCGTCCACCGCGCCCTTAATCGCTTTTTCCAAGTCCGCGTCCGGATAGATGATGCAGGCGTTCTTGCCGCCCAGTTCGAGCGTGACGTGCTTGAGACGATCGGCTGCCGCCCGCGCAATCGCTCGTCCAGTCGGCACGCTGCCGATCAGCGACAGTCTTGGCACCAGAGGATGCGTGACTAGGGCCTCGCTGCCTTCCTTGCCGCAGGATAGAACGTTCAGCACCCCCGGCGGCAGTATGCCTTCGACCAGTTCCATCATCCGATAGGCCGACAGCGGCGCCTGGTGGGGCGGCTTCATGATGACCGTGTTACCGGCAGCGAGCGGCGGACCCATCTTGCCGGCGGTAAACATGATCGGGTGGTTATAAGCGACAATCCGAGCGACGACGCCATAGGGCTCGCGAACAGAGAGATTGACAACTCCCTCGCCCATGGGAATCGTCTCCCCCTTCATTTCGGTGACCAGTCCCGCATAGAACTCGATCACTGCCGCCGCCACGACGGCATCCCTGCGCATCTCGCGAATTGGATTGCCGCAGTTCGCCGCGTCGAGCATGGCCAGTTCGTCGGCGTTTGCGCGCAACACCGCGGCCACCTTCTTCATCGCCGCGGCTCGCTCCATTGGCTTAATTCTGCGCCATTCCTTGAACCCCGCAGCGGCGGCCTGAACCGCTGCATCGACATCTGCGGCATTGGCTTCGGCACAGGGGCCAAGGGACTCGCCGGTCGCCGGGTTCCAGGTCTCGAGATAGCCGCCCTGCGCTATCTGCCATTTGCCGCCGTAATATAGGTCCCGATGTTTCGGCAGGATGGGCTCGATCGCGGAGCGTACCTGGGAAAGCCCGTTGAACTGATTCATGGTTGTTTGCTCGCTAAGGGGTTAATGAAAAATGTCCGGCAGGAATCCTGGTGATGATGTTAGGCACGGCGGCTATGGCGCAGGCCGGGGGAACCAGAGCAACCTGATCGACCGCAAGCGCAGCCCGATGGAGCTGACAAGGGACCGGTCTACCAGGCCTTGGGGTCTCAGGATCATCATGACGACGATGATGAAGCCGAAAATCATCATCCGGTACGGCTGGATAAAACGCAGCCACTCCGGAACGAACGTGGTCACGAAGGAACCGAGGATAGCGCCCCAGAATACTTCGGTGCCGCCCATCAGCACCGGCAGGAGGATCTCCAGGGACTTTGCGACGCCAAAGTTGTCCGAGGTGATATACAGCGAATAATGGGCATAGAAGCCTCCGGCCAACCCGGACATGGCGGCACTGATACCGAACACCTGGAGCTTGGTAACGGTAAGGTCGATCCCCATCATCTCGGCCGCTTCTTCATCTTCGCCGATGGCGGCAATCGCCCTACCCATCCTTGTTGGTGCGAGACGATGGAAGAAATAAACCAGGATCGCCACGGTGAAATAGACATTCCATAGATTGGTATGCAACTGGATGCCCCCCAAGCCGGCCACCCCCCCCGTGTAAGAAAAGTTCAGGAAGAAAATGCGAATGACCTCTGAAATACCCAGCGTGAGCAGCAGCAGGTAGACTCCCTTGATTCGCAGCGCGGGGAAACCTGCGATGACTCCGACAATACCCGCGACTATTCCGCCGATCAGCAGAGCCGGATAGAAAGGCATGCCGAGCTTAACGGTCAACGCCGCGGAAATGAATGCGCCGATGGCCATAAACCCGCCCTGTGCCATGGAAAACATGCCGGCTGAGCGAGGAAAATAGAAGCTGAAGCCGAGAATGATGTTGATGCCGGCCATGATAAACAGCGACTCGGTGTATTCGCTGAACACTATCGACCTTTCTGAAGCTTGGTGCCAAACAGGCCTGCGGGTCGGAATATCAAGATGACAATCATGGTCCCAAAAGTAAATGCGTCCCGGTAAGTGGAAGAGAAATAGACCGTGCTCAGCACTTCGACGATGCCGAGGATGAGCCCGCCGAACATCGCGCCGGTGATATTGCCCAGACCACCCAGGAGCATGATGGCGAAGCTGAGGAGCGCCATGCGGATGCCCATGAACGGCGAAATCGCGTTGTAAGCCAGACCGACCAGAACCCCTGCAGCGCCTGCGAGTGCAGAGGAGATGGCAAAGGTAAGCATGGTCACCCGGTCGATATTGACGCCGAGCAATTGAGCCGTTACTGGATTCTCCGCCACTGCACGAATCGCCTTGCCCGACTTGGTTTTTTTTACGAACAAAGTCAGGGTGGCCATAAGAAAAAATGAAACCAGCAGGATGGTCACTTGCGTGGAATCGACACTGACGTCGCCGAACTGAAAGCTTTGTGCTTGAAACGTGTCAGGGAAACCGATGGTATCGGCGCCGAAGATTTTCGTAATGCCTTCCTGAAAGATCACGGAGAGGCCTATCGTCGCGCTGAGGGGGGCCAGGGGATACTCACGTTTGATCAAGCGTATGACGCCCCTCTCGATCATGACGCCAAGAAGACCGGTAGCGCACATGGCGACGATTATCGTAACCAGGATATTCATCTTGGTCAGTAGCGCAAACTCCAGGCCGACAAATGCCCCGATCATGTAGACCTCGCCATGGGCGAAATGAAGGACATTCAATACGCCGAAGATGAGCGTATAGCCGATGGCAACCAGGGAATAGGTACTCCCCAGCATGATGCCGTTGATAAGCTGCTGCAAAAGCATGCGCTCGCCTCCGTTATCGGTGCTGATCCCGGCCTAAGATTCCCCGTTACGGCACAAACGCGTCAGTCGATACGCTCCCAGACCCCGTTCTTCACCTGCAGGACATAGGAAGACTTGAGCGCATCGCCATCGGATCCCAAGGTGATCTTGAGCCCCACTCCGGGGAAATCCTTGAGCACGGCCAAGCCGTTGCGGATTTTTTCGCGGTCCTTGTCCAGGTTATTGGGATCATTGGTGACGCCAGAAGTCTCGATAACTTGCTTGAGGATGTAGACATTCTCATAGAGGTTGACGGTGTAGTGGGGAGGCAATTGCCCCTTATACTTGGCACTCCATTTCTTCACGAATTCCTGAACTTTTGGATCAGGATTTCCCGCCCAGAAGTTTGACGGTTCGATTATGCCTTCCACCGCCTGCCCACCCAAGCGTATGAATGAGGGCCCGGTGATGCCGACTCCTGCGACGATGGGTTGCTTCATTCCTTGCCGGCGCATCTCGCGTACGATGTTCGCCCCTTCTTCATAGATCGCCGACAGCCAGATTCCATCGGGATTCGCCGCCTTGATGGCGGTCACCTGCGCGGCAAAATTGATGTCCCGCTTTGAAAACGTCTGCGTCGATACTTCCTGAATACCGTACTTCTTGAGGAGCGGCGGAAGGATGCCTGTTGCCTCGCTGGTATTGAGAAAATCGGTGCTTTCGTAAATCCTTGCAATGGTTTTGATCTTGTACATCTGGACCCACTTGGCGAACGCAGGCTCTATCGTCTTGGTGAGGGGCATGACATTTCGAAATGCCCAGGGCCGATTCTTTTCCCCCAGTCCGGGCGCCGAACCGGCATGGCCAATGATCGGAATTTTCAACATGTTTGCGACGGGGAAAGTCACTTCGGATTCGGCACTGGAGTACGGGCCCATGACTGCCAAGACTTTGTCCGTCTGGGCCAGCTTCTTTAGCATCGCGATTGCCTGCTCACCCTTCCACGAGGTGTCGTATTTGATAATCCTAAGTGGCAGCCCCCCCACGCCACCATTGGAGTTGATCTCTTCGACCGCCATGTTCATCGTGACGGAATCCTCCTCCCCATAGGCCGAACCCATTCCGGTAAACGGTTCGAGCCAACCGACAACCACCTCCTTGCCGACCAGATTGGCCGACAGGACGGGCGTAGGCAAGACGCCAAAGCCCGCGATCAAGCACGTGGAGAGCGCTGCAAACAGAGTCTTTTTCATGATCTACCTCCTCCTATGATGAATCGATTTGGATGTCAAAGAGCATCCTTATTTAGACGATCCTCCCAGATACGCCTCCTGCACCTTCTTATCGTTTAGTAAATCCTCACCATTCCCCTCGCGGACAATTCTGCCCGTTTCTATCACGTATCCACGATTCGCAATCTTCAAAGCTTTCCTGGCGTTTTGCTCCACAAGAAGAATAGTCAGTCCTTCCTGCTTCAATTCCTCGATAATGGCGAATATCTTGGTAATGAGCATTGGGGCGAGCCCCAGGGACGGTTCGTCCATCATTAACAGTTTAGGGCGAGACATCAAGGCGCGCCCGATGGCCAGCATTTGCTGCTCGCCGCCGCTCATGGTCAGGGCCAGGGCGTTTCTCCGCTCCTTCAGAACCGGAAAGCGACTGAATATCGCCTCCATATCGTTCTTGATCTTGAGAGAATCGCTGCGCAGGAACGCACCCATTTCCAGGTTTTCCTGGACAGTCATACGGGTCAGTATGGCCCGCCCTTCCACCACTTGAGAGACACCCAGTTTCACCAGTTCATCGGCGCGCTTCCCCAGGATTTCCTTGCCGAACAGAAGTATGCTGCCATGGAATCGACGAACGATTCCCGAGATGGTATTAAGCAGCGTAGATTTTCCGGCACCATTTGCGCCGATCAATGTGACTACCTCTCCTTGTCCCACACGGAGGTTCACACCCTTTAGCGCATTGACCAAACCGTAATTCACCGTCAGGTCCCTGACCTCCAGCACAGGCTATTCCCCCTCTCCGAGATAAGCTTCGATCACGGCGCGGTTGGTCCGAACTTCCAGCGGTGTACCCTCGGCAATCTTTTGACCATAATTGATGACCGTAATCCGATCTGCGATGTCCATAACCATTTTCATGTCGTGCTCGATCAACAAAATGGTCTTGCCGAAGTCTACGATTCGTCTGATAAGGGTATTCAGTTCCTGTGTTTCTTGGGGGTTCATTCCCGCCGCGGGCTCATCTAGGAGAACAAGTTTCGGTTCCATGGAAAGCGCTCGCGCAATTTCCAGTCGACGCTGCTCGCCATAGGCCAAGGCATGCGGCCACATATCAGCGCGGTGCCCAAGTCCCACGAACTCCAAATAGCCGTCTGCGCAGCGCCGAATCTCGCTTTCTTCAGCCGACGGCCTTATCGGAGAGGAGAAAAAGCTCGACCACATGCCCGCTTTTGTCCAGCAATGACAACCCAGCATGACGTTTTCCCGGGCCGTCAGGGTCCTGATCAGGCGAATGTTCTGAAAGGTCCGCCCAATGCCCAACCTTGCTCTTTTGTGAGGCCTCGACCCGGTGATCTTCTTTCCCAAGAACACGATCTCGCCTGAGGAAGGTGGAACGCTGCCGCTGATGAGGTTGAACAGAGTCGTTTTGCCGGCTCCGTTGGGACCGATCAGCGCGTGAATCTGCCCCTTTTCAATGCGCAAATTCAGGTCGTTCAAGGCAGTAAAACCACCAAAGTTCTTGGACATGCTCCGGACTTCAAGCATATTGACCTGTCCTGAGGCACTGGGTCTCGCGTTGCCCGCAGGCTCCTTCGATCGCACATTGGCTCATAGGCTTGCTATTTCCTTATGTCTGCTCACGCGTACCCATTCCACGGTCCAAGTCATTGCACTTGGCAACGAAAGTTGTGCTATCGCTAAAGGCACTTGGGCTTAGAGCCGATGCGCCACAATAGGGATAAAGAATAGTTTGAACACTTGGTGCTGCGCCGTCGATCGCAGCCGGCCAGTGAATATTGACGTCCCTTCTACGAGGAATCGGATGGAACCATAGCATCGAACAGTATTCATTACAACGCACAGCCAGAGGCAATTTATTCGTGCTATGAGCCCTTTTGTTGTTGACAGAGAACAGAACAAGCGCGTGCCAGGCCGTTTGCCAAATGTCGCCGGCTCATCGCAGAATCGCAGGAATAGCGTCGCCATGCAATAAGCCCCATTGAACTGACTGAACCACATATACCCATAAGCACATGCGATTGATCGGGCTTTATGGTACAAACGAGTTTCGATTTGATAAATGGCTATATTCATATTGATTCATCGAATATTCTAATGAATGTCACCCTTCGCCAGTTACGTGCTTTTATCGCAGTCGCGGAAGCGCAACACTTCACGCGAGCTGCAGATGCCATAAGTCTCTCTCAGTCCGCCATTAGCACCTTGGTTCGGCAACTTGAGGCCAATCTGGGCCTCAAGTTGTTTGACCGTCATACGCGTCGAATTCAATTAACCTCGGCGGGCGCTGAAATTCTTCCGCTGGCGAGAAAAGCTGTTGAAGATCTTGACAGCGTAATCGGCAGCTCGACACAACTGAAAACACTCGGCCGAGGCCGCGTCTCAGTGGCTGTCGCAGCGGTCCACGCGGCGCTGGCCATACCGCGCGTCTTGGGTGAGTATTGCGCCGCAAATCCAGGTGTTAAGGTGGTGATCCACGACGTCGCGCAGAGTAAGGTTTTGGAAATGGTGCGCTCAGGCGAGGTTGATTTTGGTTTGGGAACAACCTCCGGTCGGCGCGATGACCTAAGTACCCGATTGCTATGGCGCGAAGCCTACGTCGCCATACTCCCTCACGGCCACCCGCTAGCCGGCAAGCGAGAACTCACCTGGCGAGACATCAAGGATGAACCTATTATCGGACCTCGGTTCGACAATCCAATTCGCGAACAAATTGATTTCGAACTTTCACGTGAGGATATTGTGCTTAACAGGAAACATGTGGTTGACTTGCCTTTGACGATGCTCGGAATGGTGGAAGGTGGTATGGGAATATCTATTATGACCCCCTCGATGCGGCGAGTAGTGCATGCTCTTGGACTCGTGATGAAGCCCCTAAACAGGCCCTCCGTCCAGGGGGATGTATCTTTGATCTTCCTACCCGACCGCTCGCTTTCACCGGCGGCGCGAGGCCTGTTCGAGTTGATCTTTTCTCAGCGGAATTCGATCGCCAAGATTTGATGGCTCAAGGGCTGAATCTCGGCGAGACAGACCGACAATAGCCACCAAGCCTGTGCACAGCAGCGGTTTGAACATACTTTTCGTGCACACTTGCTACCGGAGGGACGCGGATCAGCTTGGCTAGTCAGCAGCAACTTGCGCTGCGAGAGCTTCGAGTCGGATGCCGGCTTCCTTCTTGCCCATACTGCGGAGGGCAGCAATGGCAAGCAGTTGTTCCGAGCGTGGGCGGCTACTTTCTCCTTCCCAGTTGTAGATCGTCTGTGGCGACACGCCGAGGAGCATTGCCAAGCCGGGCGCAGTCAGTCCGAGACGCTGTCTCTGCGCGCGCAAGCCCTTGGCGGTAAATCGCATACGGCTAACGGGCTCAGGCGTCACGGGTGCCGCCGTGTCCCTGATAGCTTTCCTGCTTATTGCAGACACCTGCCGTTCGAGCGCCACCACGCGACGTTTCAAAGCGGCAATCTCTGACCGGTACAAGGCTGACATCTTCTTCAGGCCCTGTGTTTCGTTGCGCAACTCCTTGCGTGCGAGTCGCACGATTTCTTCTTTCAATACGGATCCAAGATTTGCCAATTTGCTCTTCCTTTGTTTCAGTTAACCGTTTCGATTGAGCCTGGTATGGCTGTTCATGGGCTGCGCGAGATGGGTTTCCCAAGCTGCCGGGATATTCCTGCTGCAGAGCGAATTATGTCATAGGCGTGTTATTGTGGTGTCCGGATTCATCTTTTCGCCCATGCTGTACTTGTTTGAGACGATCCCGTCGTTGGCGCCGGACACCGCCGCGCCTAACAGCCGATGTTCGTTAGCGGGTGGCGTGCTTCGCTGCGATTGACTGACGAAGCCGCTCGGGAGTCATCGGCAAGCGCAACAGGCGTGCTCCTGTGGCATCGAATACTGCGTTGGCGATCACCGCTCCGGTTGTCGTGATCGCTGGCTCCCCGCCTCCCTGTGGCGCGAGGTCGTCGTTCTTGACCAGAACGGTCTCGATTCGGGGAAGCCAGGAGAAGCGCGGTATGGCGTAACTCCCGAAGCTGCGGTCGAGGATATCGTTAGCGTGCCAGCGGCGGCTCGCCATCGGTCGGCACGCCGGTGAAATGCCGGTAATAGGCGGCGGCGCGGTTTATGAAAGAGGCCTCGTTCCCCTCGGCATACGAACTATTTGCTGAGAATAGCGCGTAATAGCCCCAGCTTCCGCTGGCGCGACGTTCCAGAAAATAGAGCATCTTCATGCCTCCCGGTTTGAAAACCGTCATAACAATGAATGCCCGCACACGCGTCACGTTCTCGAGTTCCAGGACGAGTCGGTCGGCGCCGGCCTCGCGAACGCGCATCCTGTACACGACTTCGCCCGAGGAGCGACTGTCACGCTGGGCGAAGAATAAGTCCCGGCCGGCCTTCATCTCGAGTACCGTGAAATCCGGAAGGCGAATCTTCGAGTCCGTCCCGTCGACAGCACTGGCTTCGATCACCAGATCCCGCCACTCCTTGTCCGTGACCGACCAATAGCGTATGCCGTGCATGGCAGAGACCGCGCCAAAGCGTTGTAGAAGGCCATCCGTGCTCCCCGCGTAACTGAACGTCCCGGCCAAGGCTGTCGCGGCCGAGCCGAAACTGGATTTACTTGGCCGGCGTGAAACCGGATTTTCTTCGGGTGTATTTTCTTCGCCCCGTGGATATGAAGCTGAGATTTTCTTTGCTGTTTGGGTGTTCTTCGGTTTTCTTCCTGAAT
>CAILCO010000102.1 GCA_903832735.1 uncultured Sterolibacterium sp. | reverse complement strand
TGCGAGACGTCGCGCAGCCGCGAAACCGGTGGCACCGGCCTCGGCCTGGGCATCGCCCGGAGTATCGCCGAAGCTGCGGGCGGCAAGCTGGAACTGCGCAATCACCCGCAGGGCGGGCTGGAGGCGGTATTGACACTGCCTGTCGCCTGCGCGACCGTTACGCAGCCTCCAGGGCGAAGCGGGCCATCGCGGCGATGACGGCGGGCGATTCGCCGACCGCCGGGGAAATCTCGATGGCCAGGCCCGGGGTCCGGTCCATCGCAGCGGCGGCGAGTGACGGCAAGTCCTTCAGCACATGGCTGCCGGGCGCGATGAAGATCGGCACCACGACAATTTGGCGGATGCCCTGCGCCACGAGCGCGGCGACCGCCATCTCGAAACTCGGCTGCATCAATTCCAGAAAGCCGATCTCGACCTTGGCCGCTGGGTCAAGCAACAGCAAGGCTGCGCTGATACCCCGGAACGGCTCCAGATATTCCGGGTTGCGGGCGCCATGGCCGAACAGGATGATGCCTTTGTCGCTCACTCCATTTCCTCCCGAAAGTATTTTGCCGCGCTGCCATTGCCTCCGATGCGTCTATTATGCGGCAGGAAAAGAGCGGCTGCAGGTCACCGGACGGCGACGAAACAGCGCAACGGGCGGATGCTAAAATTCATCGCCCCTCCTAGTGTCAGCCTTTTTTGAGCGCCATGACCTTGCAAAAATTTCGCCGTCTGTTTCTCTTCCTGGTAATTCTTCAACCGTTGATTGCCAGTGCGGGGCCCGATACCCTGGTCGATCTCGCCACCGTGCCGGGCAGTGTCGGCCTGGGCGCGATGCTGCGCAGCGAACGCTCGCCCTACAAGGGGGCCGGGATCAGCAATGATCTGGTGCCGCTCTATATCTACGAGGGCGCACATGTCTATCTGCATGGCACCCGCGTCGGCCTGAAGTTGTCCGACGAAGCCCGTTTCAATGTCGATCTGTTTCTCAATTACCGCTTCGAGGGTTTCCCCAACGACAAGACGCCGGCCAGCTTAGCCGGTATGAGCGTCCGCCGGCCGTCCACCGACCTGGGCCTAGGCTACCACTATCGCTCGGACTGGGGCAGCCTGTCCGGAGAAGTTCTCCACGATGCAGATAACCTCAACAACGGCACCGAACTGCGCCTGGCTTACAAGATCGACTGGCAATCTGGCAACTTGAGCCTGCGGCCCGGCGTGACGCTTTCCTGGCGCAACAGCAATCTCAACGATTACTACTTTGGCGTGCGTCCGAATGAAGCCACGGCGCTGCGCCCGGCCTATATCGCCGGCGCCGGCACTGACCTGTGGCTGGGTGTCTACGCCAGCTACGAATTATCGAACCGCTGGCGGCTGTTCGGCGGCGTCGGCGTGAACCGCCTCGACATCAAGGTGCGCAACAGCCCCATCGTCAATGACGCGATACAGCCGATGGCCATGGTCGGGGCCGCCTACGACTTCGGCGATCGCAAGCCCTATGCCGAAGCCAGGAACCCCCTGCGCGTCAAGGTGCTCACCGGCCGCTCCACGGACTGCAACCTGTTGCCGGTCATGACCCTGCGCTGTGGCTCCACCCACACCGCGGACGACACGCGCATCGCCGCCGTGGAACTGGGCAGGACGCTGGTCGAACGGGTCAATGATTGGCCGCTCGATTTCGTCGGTTATCTCGGCATCCTGCATCACGACGAGAATCACCTGCAGCCCGATTCCTGGCAACTCGACGCCTACATCAAGGCCTATTACGACGGCTTTCCCTGGAGCGAGCGGGTGCGCACCCGCGTCGGTGTTGGTGCCGGCTTTTCCATGGCGGAGCGCGTGCCCTACGTCGAACAGCGTGACCAGAATCTGCGCGGCCGCAGCGCCTCGAAACTGCTCAACTATCTCGACCCGAGCATCGACTTCAGCGTCGGCGACCTGCTCGGCTCGCGCGCCATGAAGGAGACCTATTTCGGCGTCGGCGCCTCGCACCGCTCGGGCATCTTCGGCTCCTCGCAGATGCTCGGTAACGTCAACGGCGGCTCCAACTACCTTTACACCTACATCGAGACCAAGTTATAGCTAGCACCTGCTAGGCGGCACAAGTGCCCTGGTTTGTCCTTCAGACAACTACGGTCGCTAGTCCTTTTCGATGGCCTCGAAGCGCCAGCCCTTGGCGTCATGAATGTAGGTGGCATTTCCCGAGGCGGGATGACCGTCGAGCAGTTGGCCTTCCATCAGCACGACGGCCGCGCAACGATAGTGTTTTTCGGCCTGGCGCTGGCAGCGCTGCTTGGTCAATTCGATGGCATGAAGATGCGGGCGAATCTCGGCTTCGCCTTTTGAATTGCCGTCGCGGCTGATCGCGACGAGGTGCTTGCGATAGGCGAAGGTCATTTCCTTCTGCGTCGGTTCCCGATCCGACAAGATCCACCAGACGGAAACCACCAGCGCCGCCGTCAAGGCAACGACGAACATCGCCTCGAAGGAGATGGTATTGCTTGGCCTGACGCGAACGGTTTTCAAGGGTAAATCCTGTCTTGGAAGATGCGGCGCCGCGAGTATCGCCGAGCCGGCAAGCCTCAGTCAATAGACGCCGCTCAATGCCAGCTCTGCCCCACCAGCCTCGGCCTGAGGTAAAAGGCCACGACCCGGTGGCCCTGCAGAGTAACGCTGCCCTTGTTGCGGTCGTTGCCGGTTTCGCTGTACTCGAAGCGATAGACCCGGCGCAGCTGCAACCGGCCGTCTTCGCTTCTGGCCGGCCAGATCGACGCGATCGCCACGGTTTCATCGAGCAACAGCAGACCCTCGGCCTCGCAGGCGCGACGCGCCGCCGGCAGGCAGGCTTCGCGCGCCTTGAGGCTGTCCATCCAGAGCCAGGTCGCAGCCCCCAGGAGCAGCAGGCCGAAGGTCTCCAGCAGCGGCATGGTCGCTAGCCTCCCCAAACCTCACGGGCGGTCTCGACCACCAGACGCAGCTTGGCGCGCTGCTGTTCGACGGCGATATCGTTGCCATGGACGGTGCTGGAAAAACCGCATTGCGGCGACAGGCATAGCTGTTCCAGCGGCACGAACTTGGCCGCCTCGTCGATGCGCCGCTTCAGCTCGTCCTTGGTTTCCAGCTGGCCCAGTTTGGTGCTGACCAGGCCGAGCACCACGAACTTGCCCTTGGGCACGAAGCGCAAGGGCTTGAAGTCCCCCGAGCGGGCATCGTCGTATTCCAGGAAGTAGGCGTCGACATCGAGTTCGGTGAACAGCGCCTCGGCGACCGGCTCGTAGCCGCCTTCGGCGGCCCAGGCGCTCTGAAAGTTGCCGCGGCAGAGGTGGATCGCCGTGGTCATGCCCGCCGGCTTGTCGCGCATCGCGCTGTTGATCAGCCGGGCATAACGCCTGGGCAACTCGTTGGGGTCGTCGCCGCGGCTGCGTGCGCCTTCGCGCATCTTTTCGTCGCAAAGGTAGGCCAGGTTGGTGTCGTCGAACTGCAGATAGCGGCAGCCGGCATCGCCCAGGGACTTCAACTCCTCGGCATAGGCCTCGCCGACGTCGCGGTAAAAGCCCTCCATGTCGGGATAGGCCTGCTTGTCGATGGCCTCGCGTCCGCCGCGGAAATGCAACATGGTCGGCGACGGAATGGTGACCTTGGGGGTGTTCTTGGTGATCGATTTCAGGAAGTTGAAATCGGCCAGCTGAATAGCCTTGGAGTGCCGGACCTTGCCGGTCACGTGCATCACCGGCGGAGCGAAATCGAGGTTGCCGTCGGTCTTGTGAAAACTCACCTTGATCCCGCCCTGGGTATCGACGCCATCCAGCTGCTCAAGAAAATCGATATGGAAATAGGTCCGGCGGAATTCCCCGTCGGTGACGCTTTGCATGCCTACGTCTTCTTGGAAGCGCACGATATCGCGTATCGCGGCGTCCTCGACCGCCCGCAGGCCGTCCTTGGAGAGCGTGCCGGCCTGATGGCTGGCGCGCGCCTCCAGCAACACCTTGGGGCGCAGAAAACTGCCGACGTGATCGGCGCGAAACGGCGGAAGGGTACGGATGGTCATCAGCGATCTCCTGTTGGGTGAACACTAGCCTTTTAGGCTTGAATATTTGCGGAATAATTATACCCCCGGGAGCCGTCCCGAACCGGCCGCGACTGGTATGATTTCCGACTCCATCAACACTAGGCCTTGCCATGTCCGATCTCGACGATCATGATCACGCCCCCGGCTCCCATGCCGGCATCGGCATTCCCCGGGAACGCCCGTTCGACCCTGTGGCTTTCGAGCGGGCGGTGGGCGATCTTCTCTCCGCCTGCGGCATCGCACCGGATATGGCGCACATGGGCAGGACCGCGGAGCGGGTGCGGGAACTCTGGCAGAAGCGCCTCCTGGGCGGCTACGATCTCGATCCGGCCGAGGTGCTCGGCGCAGGCTTCCCCGATCAGCGCAGCGACATGGTGGTGATCAGAGGCATCGCGGTGCATGGCGTCTGCCCGCACCATCTCGTGCCCTTTCGCGGCCTGGCGCATGTCGCCTACATGCCCGGCGGCCGCCTGCACGGCTTCGGGCGCATCGCCCGGCTGGTGGATGCCATCGGCCACCGCTTCACCTATCAAGAATGGATGACCCGCGATGTCGCCGACGCCCTGATGCATCACGGGCGGGCCCGGGGCGCCGCCTGCGTCGTCGAGGCCGAGCAACTCTGCCTGCTGCTCGGAGAAGACCGACGCGGCGACGAGCGGGTGGTGACGCAGGCCTACAGCGGCGTCTTCGAAGAGGATGCGCAGTTGCGCAGCGAGTTCCTGCGGGCGATCGCGTAGCACCCGGCGGAGGGCCGCCCCGAGCCGGGTGCGGCGTAATACCTGGAGTCCCGCAGGGACGAACCACCGTCACCCCCCGTCCCTGGGGCGAGACAGGGAATTCGGCGAGCACTGCTCGCCGCCTGACAAGCGACGGAGCAAAGCGAAGGCTCCGGGGGTGGGGGGAAGGCCTAGTTGCGGGCGTGGGAAAGCTGGAAGCTTTCCACGCCCTCGAAGGCGGTCAGTTCCTGCGACAATTCGGCGAGCGTGGCGGGAACGATCCTGGCACGCGCGGTTGCGACAAAGCGCCATTCAGGCTGGCGGTCCTGGAAGCCGATGGCTATGGTGCCACCGGCGATCTCATAGCCGCGCCGGTCGGCCATGCGCCGCAGGATCGCCTCGCTGGGCACGAAGTCGCGCCGGAAACGCAGCGTGATGGCGACAGCCTGGCGCGAAGGCAGCCAATTCTCGATTCGCGACACCCACATCATGCAGGTCGCGCACAGCAGGGCCAGAAAGATCGCCGCGGCATAGAAGCCGACCCCGACCATGATGCCGATCACCGAGGACGCCCAGATCGAGGCCGCCGTGGTCAGGCCGCTGATGTTGAAGCCTTCCTTCATGATCACCCCGGCGCCGAGAAAGCCGATGCCGGTGACGATACCCTGGATGATCCGCGTCGGATCCGGACCGAGCGCCGCGTTGGCGGTCGATAGACCGCCGTACCACAGGGCGGGAAAGCCCGGGATCACGGTCAGTGCCGCCGAAGCCATGCACACCAGGCCATAGGTGCGCATGCCCGCCGCCCGGCCGTGGTAGGAGCGTTCGTAACCGACCAGGAGACCGAGCAGCAAGGCGCCGAAGAGGTTGAGACAGACGATGATATTGGTATTCACCTCGTGGGCAGACCAATATGCGGCCAGCAGGTCCTGCATCAGCATGTTCGGAGTCCTTTCAGCTAGTGGTGCCACAGCTTACTGAAAATCGGCTGCGACGCAAGCGTGCCGCACCATGAGAGAATTCGCCTTTGCCGATTTGGAGTTGCCATGACGATTTACGCACTGGGCGACAGACGGCCCGAAATAGCGCCCGACGCCTGGGTTTGCGAAAATGCCACGGTGGTTGGCTCGGTCGTGCTGGGCGCCGCCGCTAGCGTCTGGTTCGGCGTGGTCGTCCGCGGCGACAACGATCTGATCAGCATCGGCGAGCGTTCCAACATCCAGGACAATGCCGTGCTGCACACCGACGCGGGGTTCAAGCTGGCCATCGGCCGCGAGGTCACCATCGGCCATCAGGCCATGCTGCATGGCTGCACCGTCGGCGACGGCTCGCTGATCGGCATCGGCGCGATCATCCTCAACCGGGCGGTGATCGGCAAGAGCTGTATCGTCGCCGCCGGCGCGCTGGTGCCCGAGGGCAGGGAGTATCCCGACCGTTCGCTGATCATGGGCTCCCCGGCCAAGGTCACGCGGCAGCTGGACGACGCTGAAGTGGCGGCGCTGCTGGGCTTCGCCGAAGGCTATGTGAAGCGCTCGAAACGGTTTCGCGAACAACTAGTGCCCGTAGTTGTCTGAAGGACAACCCAGGGCACTTGTGCCAGAGAAACAGGTGCTAGTGCCAGTAGTTGTCTGAAGGACAACCCAGGGCACTTGTGCCAGTGAAACAGGTGCTAGTGCCCGTCGTTGTCTGAAAGACAGGCACTTGTGCCAGCGCAGCAGGTATTGGTGAAGATCGCTTAGGGCTGCTTTTTCGGCACCTGGACGAAGACTTCGTCAGGCTTGACCAGACCGAGTTCGAAGCGGGCGCGCTCCTCGATCGCGTCGTAGCCAATCTTCAGGTCGCGCACCTCGGCGTCCAGGGCGGCGTTTCTCTGCTCCAGCTTGAGGTTGACTTCGCGCTGCGCTGCCAGTTGGCGATCGACCTCCCAGACCCTGAGCCAGCCGCCGCGACCGAGCCACAGAGAGTACTGCAGCAGCGCGATCAGGACGACCAGCACCAGGGTGGGCCAGCGCACGGCGTCCTGGTTACTTGCGCAGGTTGTAGAAGGCGTTGCGGCCGGGATAGCTTGCGGTGTCGCCCAGGTCTTCCTCGATGCGCAGCAGCTGGTTGTACTTGGCCATGCGATCCGAACGGGACAGCGAGCCGGTCTTGATCTGCATGGCATTCAGGCCGACGGCGATGTCGGCGATGATGGCATCCTCGGTCTCGCCGGAGCGGTGCGAGATCACCGAGGTATAGCCGGAGCGCTTGGCCAGTTCGACGCAGGCGAAGGTTTCGGTGAGCGTGCCGATCTGGTTGATCTTGATCAGGATGGAATTGGCGACGCCTTGTGCGATGCCTTCCTTGAGAATCTTGGTGTTGGTGACGAACAGGTCGTCGCCGACGATCTGCACCGAGCGGCCCAGGCGCTCGGTGAGGATCTTCCAGCCGGCCCAGTCGTTCTCGGCCATGCCGTCCTCGATGCTGATGATCGGATACTTGTCGGCGAGCCGGGCCAGATAGTCGCTGAAGGCTTCCGAGGAAAGCTCCAGCTTCTCCGAGGCGAGATGGTATTTGCCGTCCTTGTAGAACTCGGAAGCGGCGCAGTCCAGGCCCAGCACCACATCCTGGCCGGGGGTGTAGCCGGCCGCCTCGATCGCTTTCAGGATCAGCTCGATCGCCTCGTCGTTGCCCGAGACGTTCGGCGCGAAGCCGCCCTCGTCGCCGACGGTGGTCGGGTAGCCCTTCTTGTCGACGAGCTTCTTCAGGTGATGGAAAACCTCGGCGCCGCAACGCAGCGCGGCGCGGAAACTCTGCGGACCGACCGGCAGGATCATGAACTCCTGGATGTCGAGATTGTTGTTGGCGTGCGCCCCGCCGTTGATCACATTCATCATCGGCACCGGCATCTGCATCGGGCCCGAGCCGCCGAAATAGCGGTACAAGGGCAGGCCAGCCTCCTCGGCCGCGGCCCGGGCCACGGCCATGGAAACGGCGAGGATGGCGTTGGCGCCAAGGCGCGACTTGTTCTCGGTACCGTCGAGCTCGATCAGGGTCTTGTCGATGAACGCCTGCTCTTCGGCATCGAGGCCGATGATCGCCTCGGAGATCTCGGTATTGACGTTCTCCACGGCCTGCAACACGCCCTTGCCAAGATAGCGGCCGGCATCGGCGTCGCGCAGTTCGATCGCCTCGCGCGAGCCGGTGGACGCGCCCGAAGGCACCGCGGCGCGGCCCATGACGCCAGACTCCAGAAGGATGTCGGCTTCGACGGTGGGATTGCCGCGCGAGTCGAGAATCTCGCGGGCGACGACATCAACGATTGCACTCATTTTGGATTTCCTAAGGAAAGAAAACTGGTTCAGGCCTCGACCAAGTCGTGCCGCTTGACCAGCGCGTCGATGTCGCGCAGGGCTTCGAGCAGCGCGCGCATCTTGGCCAGCGGCCAGGCATTGGGGCCGTCGGAAAAAGCCTGTTCCGGATCGGGATGGGTCTCCATGAACAGGCCGCTGATACCTACGGCGACCGCCGCGCGCGCCAGCACCGGCACGAACTCGCGCTGACCGCCCGAGGTCGTGCCCTGCCCGCCCGGCAGCTGCACCGAATGAGTGGCGTCGAAGACCACCGGACAACCGGTCTCGCGCATGATGGCGAGGCTCCTCATGTCGGACACCAGGTTGTTGTAGCCGAAGGAGGCGCCGCGCTCGCAGACCATGATGCTGTCGAGATGACCATTGGCCGCTTTTGCCTTAGCGACCACATGCTTCATGTCGCCGGGCGCGAGAAACTGGCCCTTCTTGATATTCACCGGTCGCCCGCAACTGGCCACCGCTTCGATGAAGTCGGTCTGGCGGCAGAGGAAGGCCGGCGTCTGCAGGACGTCCACCACGGACGCCACCTGCGCGATGTCCTCGATGTTGTGTACATCGGTCAACACCGGTACGGCGATGACTCGCTTTACCTCGGCCAGGATCTCCAGGCCGGCCTCCATGCCCGGCCCGCGCGGCGACGTCGCCGAACTGCGGTTGGCCTTGTCGTAGGAGGATTTGTAGATGAACGGGACGGACAGCGCGGCGCAGATTTCCTTGAGCATCCCGGCGGTGTCCAGCGCCATCTGGCGTGACTCGATGACGCACGGGCCGGCGATCAGAAACAGCGGATGGTCCAGGCCAACTTCGAAACCGCAGAGCTTCATGAGTCCGACTGACGCTTGGCCAGCGCAGCCTGAACGAAGGAGATGAACAGAGGATGGCCGGTCCGCGGATTGGAAGTGAACTCGGGGTGGAACTGGCAGCCGACGAACCAGGGGTGGGCCTGCTCGCCCTCGGCCGGCAGTTCGATCATCTCGCAGAGTTTCTTGCCTTCGGCCGAGAGCCCCGACACCTTCAGGCCGGCCTGCTCCAGGCGCGGCAGATAGGCGTTGTTCACCTCGTAACGGTGACGATGACGTTCATTGATGCGCTCCGCGCCATAGATCTTGCGCGCCAGCGAGCCTTCGACCAGGGCGCAGGACTGACCGCCCAGGCGCATGGTACCGCCCAGATCGGAATTGGCGTCGCGCTCCTCGATGCGGCCTTCGCGGTCCAGCCACTCGGTGATCAGGGCGATCACCGGATGCGGCGTCTCGCTGTCGAATTCGGTGCTGTGGGCCAGTGCCAGACCGGTCACGTTTCTGGCGAACTCGATCACCGCCAGCTGCATTCCCAGGCAAATGCCCAGGTAGGGCACCTTGTGCTCGCGGGCATAGCGGATCGCCGCGATCTTGCCCTCGGTGCCGCGCCGGCCGAAGCCGCCGGGGACGAGGACGGCATCCATGCCGACCAGCGCCTGGATACCGTCCTTCTCCAGGCCCTCGGAGTCGATGTAATGGACATTGATCCTCGACAGGGTATGAATGCCGGCATGGACCAGCGCCTCGGTCAGCGACTTGTAGGATTCGGTGAGATCGACATACTTGCCGACGAAGGCGATATCGACTTCGTGTTCGGGATGCTGGAGCGAATGCACCAGTTTCTTCCAGACGGAAAGATCTGCGGCGCGGGCCAGAATGCCCAGCTTGTGGCAGACGATCTCGTCGATCATCTGCTCGTGCAGCAAGCCTGGAATCATGTAGATGCTGTCGGCATCGATCGCCGAGATCACCGCTTCCGGCTGGACGTTGGTGAACAGCGAAATCTTGCGCCGCTCGTCTTGCGGCACCGGCCGGTCGGCGCGGCAAAGCAACACATCCGGCTGGATGCCGATCTCGCGCAGTTCCTTGACCGAATGCTGGGTCGGCTTGGTCTTCAACTCTCCCGCAGCGGCGATCCAGGGCAGCAGGGTGAGATGGATGAAGCAGGTGTTGTGGCGGCCCTCCTCGATGCCCATCTGACGGATGGCTTCGAGGAAGGGTAAGGACTCGATGTCGCCGACCGTGCCGCCGACCTCGACGATGGCCACATCCGCGCCTTCGGCGCCGCGTTTGATGTAGAGCTTGATCTCGTCGGTGATGTGCGGGATCACCTGCACCGTCTTGCCGAGGTACTCGCCGCGCCGCTCCTTCTTGATCACCGACTCGTAGATCTGGCCGGTGGTGAAGTTGTTGCGCTTGCCCATCTTGGCGTGGGTGAAGCGCTCGTAATGGCCGAGATCGAGGTCCGTCTCGGCGCCGTCTTCGGTGACGAAGACTTCGCCGTGCTGGAACGGACTCATCGTTCCAGGATCGACGTTGATGTAGGGATCGAGCTTGAGGTGGGTGACCTTGATGCCCCGGGATTCGAGGATGGCACCGAGGGAGGCGGCGGCGATGCCCTTGCCCAGAGAGGACACGACACCGCCCGTAACGAAGACGTATTTGGCCATGGGAACTGCCTGAGCGGGAAAGCCGAATGATAGCCGAATTCGCCTATCGGCTCAATTCGATCGACACCTGATACCTCAGCCCATGAGTTCCGGGCGGCCGCGGAAATACTCCAGCGCCTCCGGGTTGGCCAGCGCCTCGGCGTTTTTCACCGCCTCGCCATGGACCACGTTGCGCACCGCCAGTTCGACGATCTTGCCGCTCTTGGTACGCGGTATGTCGGCGACCTGGAGGATCTTCGCCGGCACGTGCCGCGGCGTGGTGTTGTCGCGTATCACCTGCCTGATCCGGGCCGAGAGCGCATCGTCGAGCGTGAGATCGGGCGCGAGCTTGACGAAGAGCACGACGCGCACATCGTTCGAGTCCCGGGGCGGCCAGTTCTGGCCGACGACGATGGCCTCGACGACCTCCGGCAGTTTCTCCACCTGGCGGTAGATCTCCGCCGTGCCGATGCGCACACCGCCGGGATTGAGCGTCGCGTCGGAGCGCCCGTAGATGATGAAACCCTGATGCCCGGTGAGTTCGGCGAAGTCGCCGTGACACCAGATATTGTCGTAGCGTTCGAAATACGCGGCGCGGTATTTCCTGCCGTCGGGATCGTTCCAGAAGCCGATCGGCATCGAAGGGAACGGCCGGGTGCACACCAGTTCGCCTTTCGCCCCGGAGACATTCCGGCCGTCTTCGTCGAACACGGCCACGGCCATGCCCAGTCCCGCGCACTGGATCTCGCCTCGAACCACCGGGGCGATCGGGTTGCCCAGGACGAAACAGGCGATGATGTCGGTGCCGCCCGAGATCGAGGCCAGATGGAGATCCCGCTTCACCGCGCGATAGACGTAGTCGAAGCTCTCCGGCACCAGCGGACTGCCGGTTGAGAACATGACGCGCAGCCCCTCCAGCTTGTGCGTCTTGGCCGGCTCGAGACCGTTCTTGGCGATGGCGTCGATGAACTTCGCCGAAGTGCCGAAGTGGGTCATGCCTTCGGCGTCGGCGTAATCGAACAGCACGGCACCGCCGCGCAAGGTCGGCGAGCCGTCATAGAGCAGCAGCGTGGCGCCGGACGCCAGCGCGGAGACCTGCCAGTTCCACATCATCCAGCCGCAGGTGGTGAAGTAGAAGAAACGGTCGCCGGGCCTGACGTCGCCATGCAGGCGATGTTCCTTCAGGTGCTGCAGCAGGGCCCCGCCGGCGCAATGGACGATGCACTTGGGCACGCCGGTGGTGCCGGAGGAATACATGATGAAGAGAGGATGATCGAAAGGCAGCCGGACAAATGCGATCTCCCCCGCAGCGCCATGAGGACGGAGAAAATCCTCGAGCAGCACAGCCTTGGGCGTCTTGGCAAGATCGGGTGCTGGCGCCACGTAAGGTACGATGACAACGCGCACCAGGCTGCCGATGCGCGCCGCCACCGCGGCGATTTTCTCCAGGCAGTCGATGCTCTTGCCGTTGTAGTAGTAGCCGTCGGCGGCGATGAGCAGCTTAGGCTCGACCTGACCGAAACGATCGAGCACGCCCTGCACGCCGAAGTCCGGCGAAGCAGAGGTGAAGATCGCACCGATGCTGGCGCTGGCCAGCATCGCCACTATCGCCTCGGGCAGATTGGGCAGGTAGGCGGCGACCCGGTCGCCTCTCTTGATGCCGAGATCTTTCAGCGCCGCGGCGAACTGCGCCACCTGCCGGTACAAGTCGTCGTGAGAGAGCCGCCTTGCGACCTGGTCCTCGCCGCGAAAGACGATGGCGTCAGTGGCGCCGCGCTGCTGCAGGAGATTCTCGGCATAGTTGAGACTTGCCTGCGGAAACCAGCGGGCGCCGGGCATCCTGTCGCCATCTTCGATCACCGTGGCGCCGCGTTCGCCGATCACCCCGGCGTAGTCCCAGAGCGAGCTCCAGAACTGCTCGGGCTGCGCGATCGACCAGCGATGGAGTCCGGCGTAATCGGCAAACGACAGGCCCCACTGCGCTCCGGCCTGGCGCATGAATGAAGCCAGTCCGGACGCCGCGGCGCGCGCCGGAGTGGGCTGCCAGATGACCGCCGCGTGCGTATTCAGGCTAGTGCTCATTCGGCCAAGCTGCGCAGCGCTTCAGGCAGCGCCATCGACTTGCCGGTGACGGCATCGGTCCAAACGATTTTCGCCGCGCCTTCGGCATAGAGCCGGTCGTCTCCGACCAGGCGCATCTCGTAATAGGAGGCCACGCTGCTGCGTCCGGGATTCGCCAGATAGGTGCGCAGTTCCACGGTCCCCGGGAAGACGAAAGGAATCAGGAAGGAACAGCTGGCATTGACCACCACCGGCGAGCCACCGCTGCCGCGCTCCAACAAGCCGAGCGATGCCAGCCACTCGATGCGGCCCTGCTCCGCGTAGCGGAAATAGACGGTGTTATTGACATGCCCCTGAGCATCCATGTCGCCCCAGCGGATGGGAATCTCGGTGCTGTGCACCAGCCTGCGCGGATGTTCCATGTCTTTAGTAGGGGTAAGTCCTGACGTTTGCAATTATAATGCGCGCAGTCCATTAACAGCCGCCGCAGCAACGAATAGGGGAAGAGCATGGAACGCGAAGCGATGGAATTCGATGTACTGATTGTCGGTGGCGGTCCTGCCGGCCTGGCGGCGGCGATACGCCTCAAGCAATTGAACGCCGAAATCAATGTCTGCCTGATCGACAAGGGCGGAGAAATCGGCGCCCACATTCTTTCGGGTGCGATCATGGATCCGATCGCGCTCTCCGAACTGATTCCCGACTGGCAGGCGCTAGGCGCACCGCTCCATACCCCGGTCGTCGAAGACCGCTTCATGATCCTCAGCGAACAGGGCGGCTGGAAGCTGCCCAACATGCTGCTGCCCGGCTGTTTTCAAAACCACGGCAACTACATCATCAGCCTGGGCAACCTGTGCCGCTGGCTGGGCGCACAGGCCGAGGCGCTCGGCGTCGAAATCTATCCGGGCTTCGCCGGCGCCGAGGTGCTCTACGACGACAGCGGCAGCGTCCGTGGCGTGGCTACCGGCGACATGGGCGTCGGCCGCGACGGCCAGCCGACCCCGGCCTTCCAGCCGGGCATGGAGTTGCTCGCCAAATACACGCTGTTCGCCGAAGGCTGCCGGGGCAGCCTGGGCAAGGAACTCGAAGCAAAATTCAATCTCAGGAACGGCGCCGACCCGCAGGTCTATGGCATCGGCATCAAGGAACTGTGGGAGGTCAGCGCCGAGAAACATGTTCCCGGCCTGGTGGTGCACACCGCCGGCTGGCCGCTGGCATCGGACACTTATGGCGGTTCGTTCTGCTACCACTACAGCAACGAGAGCGGCGACAAGTTGGTGGCGCTCGGCTATGTCATCGGCTTGGCCTACAGCAACCCCTACCTCTCGCCCTTCGAAGAGTTCCAGCGGCTCAAGACCCATCCGAAAATCCGCCCGCTGCTCGAAGGCGGCAAGCGCCTCAGCTACGGCGCTCGTGCCCTCACCGCCGGCGGCCTGCAAGCCTTGCCCAAGCTGGTCTTCCCCGGCGGCGCACTGATCGGCGACGACGCCGGATTCCTGATCGCCTCGCGCATCAAGGGCAGCCATGCCGCGATCAAGAGCGGCATGATGGCCGCCGAAGCCGCCGCCGAAGCGCTGGCCGCAGGCCGCCACGCCGACGAACTGACCGCCTACCCGCAGAAATTCCGCGAGAGCTGGCTCTTCCAGGAACTCTACAAGGCGCGAAACTTCAAGCCCTGGATGAGCCGCGGCCTGTATTTCGGCTCGCTGATGTTCGGCATCGACCAGCAACTGTTTCGCGGGCGGGCGCCGTGGACCCTGGGCCTGTCGGCCGATCACAGCAAACTGAAAAAGGCTGCCGAATGCCAGCCGATCGCCTATCCGAAACCCGACGGCGTGATCACTTTCGACCGTCTCTCCTCGGTATTCCTCTCCAACACCCATCACGAAGAAAACGAACCCTGTCACTTGACGCTGAAGGATTCCGTGGTGCCGATCAGGGTCAATCTCGCGCTCTATGATGCACCGGAACAGCGCTACTGCCCGGCGGGCGTCTATGAGATCCTGACGGACGAATCCGGCAACAATCCGACCCTGCAGATCAACTCGCAGAACTGCGTGCACTGCAAGACCTGCGACATCAAGGATCCGACCCAAAACATCAACTGGGTCGTACCCCAGGGCGGTGAAGGACCGGTCTATCTGGGGATGTAAGGGCGAACCCCCAAAATCGTAACAGCGGGAGAGTACGAGCAAAGGGTGAGTCCCCTTGTAAATCTCCCGGAAACCGTTGTTCCGAACCCGCTTAGCTACTGAGCGTTTAGTTTTACGAGACTAAGCGCAATAGCGGCGCAGCACCAGCACCGCGTTGCCGCCGCCGAAGGCGAAAGAGTTGGACATCACGGCGTCGATGGCGACGCCGTGGCGCGCGACATTGGGCACATAGTCGAGATCGCATTCGGGATCGGCGACGCGATAATTCGCGGTCGGCGGGATGACTCCGGAACGCATCGCCATCAGCGCGACGATCAGTTCGACCGCGCCGGTCGCGCCCATCAGATGGCCGTGCATGGACTTGCTCGAACTGATCGCCAACTGCTCTGCCGCCGCGCCGAAAACGCTCCTGATCGCGGCAGTTTCGACCGCGTCGCCAACCAGCGTGGCCGTGCCATGCGCGTTGAGGTAGGCGATCGCCGCCGGCTCCAGGCCGGCCTCGGCGATCGCCTGGCGCATGGCCTGCACCTGTCCGTGCTCCGCAGGCTTGGTGATATGCACGGCGTCATTGCTGCGGCCATAGCCGGCGAACTCCGCCAGGATCGTCGCACCGCGCGCGCGGGCATGCTCTTCCGACTCCAGCACCAGCGCCCCTGCGCCCTCGCCCAGGACCAGGCCGCTGCGATCAGCGGAAAAAGGCCGGCAGGAGGCGGCGGGATCGAGCGGATCCGCCAGCGCCAAGGCATGCAGACCCTCCCACGCCTTCAAGGCGCCGAAGGTGAGCAGGGCATCGCTGCCGCCGGTGACGGCGAGATCGATTTCGCCGTGCGCTATCGCGCGAAACGCCTCGCCGATAGCGTTCGCCGAAGAAGCGCAGGCGGTCGAATAGGTCAGGACCGGACCGCGAACGCCTTGCTCGATGGCAATCTGCGCCGCCGCCGCATTGTGCATCGACATCGGCACGGTCAACGGGCGGACCCGGTCCAGACCCTTCAGGTAGAGATCGTTGTAACCCAGTTCCAGGGTAACAGCGCCGCCCATGCCGGTGCCCCAGAAAACCCCGGAGCGCTCGCGCAGTTCATCGTCGAAGCTGAGCGCGGCATCCGCCACCGCCTGACGGACGGCGACCAGCGCAAACTGACTGAAGCGATCGAGCGTGGCCGCACGCAATACGGGAAAGTGGCACTGGGCATCGAAATCGATGCTCGCCGCGAGCCGCGTCGGCAGTTGCTCGGCAAGAGCGCCGGGCAGCGAACGAATCGACGAGCGACCCTGGATCAGGCTGGAGAAAAAAGACTCGACATCGGCCCCGCCCGGCGCCACGACACCTACGCCGCTGACGACGACGCGGCGCATTATGCCGCGGGTGGCGAATCGAGTTTATCTGGCTGGGACAGCGCGCGATCGATGATGTCGGCGATATCCTGGACGGTCTTGACCGGCGTGCGCTCGTCCGTGAGCCTGACAGCGAACTCGTCTTCAAGGTCGAACATGAATTCCACGATGGCCAGCGAGTCGATGCCTATTTCCTCCAGGCTCTGCCCGGGCTGCAACTGCTCTTCGGTCAGGCCGAGGCGCTCGCCCATCAACTGCTGAATCTTGACCAGAGTGCTCATGTGAGATGTCTTGTATCCGTGAAACGGATCGCTATGCTGCTAACCAAGGCGTCATGATACCTCAAGCCACCCGTGCTTTGGCCGGGAAAGGAAGAATTGCCGCCAGGGGCAGCGGCGCCTGCTCCTGGAAAAAATCGCCGATCGCCGCGGTCACCTGCTGGCGTTCGTTGTCCAGGGTCACCATGTGGTAGCTGTTTTCCAGAACCCGCAACTGCTTGATGCGACTGCCCAGCCGTTCGAGCAGATAATGGGGCGAACGCAGCGTCGAGATTTCGTCTTCGCGGGCATGAATGATCAAGGTCGGCGCGGCGATATTCGCGAGATTCCGCTTGACGAAAGCGAGCAAGCGTTCCGACTCGTGCAGTCCGGTCAACGGCAGATAGGCCGCGCCGGCCGCGGAAATCTTGCGGTTCTCCATCTCGCGCGCGATCCAGCGCCGGATCAGGGGATTCTTGACGCCGAAGGGCTCCTTCTCAGGCACCTTGAGGAAATAGCGCAGCGGCGAGTAGTAGCCTATGTAGCGCAAGCGGGTGAGCCAGGGTAGACACCAGCCGTCGAAGAACACCGACGGCGAAAGTATCGCCAGCGCCCGTACCGCTTGCGGGCGCTGCACGGCGACGGCGAAGGCGAGCATGCTGCCGACGCACAACCCCCCGACCAGGACGCTCTCATGCTCGGCCGAGAGGGCATCGAAGGCGGCCAGAGCCGATTGCAGCCAGTCGCGCCACGGGCGCATACGGGCGCCTGCGGCATAGGTGTAGCCGGGAATTTCCGGAGTCTCCACCCGATAGCCGCGGCGCTTCAGGGCATTGGCAACGGAGAGCATTTCGCTCGGACTGCTCCACAGGCCGTGAAACAGCAATACCGCTGGGACCTTATAGGCAGGACTGTTCATGGGGTCTCGGTGAGATCGGCAGCCGGTTCATAGCGTGGCCTCGGCACAACAAAAGAGGTGCCTATCGGCACCCCGGCTGCCGGCTTGAACCGGCAAACATGTCGTATTGTACCTCAGCGCAACTTAATGTAGCTTCCCGACGGTTTCAGAACAGTTCTTCGGAGAGGGCCAGTGCGCCGGTCGCGCCATGAACCACGGTGTGCGCGAGGCCGGTTGCGGCAGACAGCACATGGTCGGCATAAAACCGCGCGGTGATGATTTTGGCCGCGTAGTAAGGATCTCCTCCCTGGCCGGCGGCAATCTTCGCTTGGCTCACCAGGGCGGCGCGCGCCATCTGCCAGCCGCCGCAGACGATCCCCATCAGTTTGAGGAAGGGCACGGCGCCGACCGATACGCCGCGGATGTCGCTGGCGTAGTGAGCGGCGATATGCTCTGCGGCGGCGTCGACGGCAACGATACCGTATGCCAGCGCCGCCTTGATCGCGGCAAAATCATCGCCCTCCTGCTGCTCCAGCAGGGCTTCGGTTTCGCGCATCAGCGCGATCACGGACTTGACCGTGGCCCCGCCCTCGCGGGCGATCTTGCGGCCGATCAGGTCGTTTGCCTGTATGCCGGTGGTCCCTTCGTAGATGGTGAGTATGCGCGCATCGCGCATGAACTGGGCGGCGCCGGTTTCCTCGATGAAGCCCATGCCGCCATGCACCTGGACGCCGAGATAGGCCAGTTCGTTGCCGGTCTCGGTGCTCCAGCCCTTGACCACCGGGATCATCAGGTCGACGAAGGCCTGGTTTTGCCGGCGCAGTTCGGCTTCGGGATGATGGAGCGCGGCGTCATGGGCGGCGGCGACCGTATAGGCCAGGGCGCGCATGGCCTCGCTCTGCGCTTTCATCAGCATCAGCATGCGCCGCACATCGGGATGCCGGATGATCGCGACGCTGCCCGCGGAGCCGCCGATGTCGCGGCCCTGCACCCTATCCTTGGCATAGGCCAGCGCCTTCTGGTAGGCGGCTTCGCCCAAGGCCAGGCCTTCCAGACCGACGGCGAAGCGGGCGGCGTTCATCATGATGAACATGTACTTCAGGCCTTCGTTTTCCCGTCCGACCAGGGTGCCCACTGCGCCTTCGTTGTCGCCGAATGCCATCACGCAGGTGGGACTGGCATGGATGCCGAGCTTGTGTTCGATCGAGACGCAATAGGCGTCATTGCGGCTGCCCAGCCGCCCCTGGTCATCGACCATGAACTTCGGCACCACGAACAGCGAGATGCCCTTTACCCCTTCCGGGGCATCCGGCGTCCTGGCCAGCACCAGATGGACGATGTTCTCGGCCATGTCGTGCTCGCCGTAGGTGATGAAGATCTTCTGGCCGTAAATCCGGTAGCTGCCGTCAGGCTGGGGCACGGCGCGTGTGCGCACGGCGGCGAGATCCGAGCCGGCCTGCGGCTCGGTCAGGTTCATGGTGCCGGTCCAGCGGCCGGCGATCATCTCGGGTAGATATTTCCGCTGCTGCTCGTTTGATCCGCACAGGGTGAGCGCCTCGATCGCGCCCAGGGTGAGCAGCGGACAAAGCGAGAAGGAGATATTGGCGGCCTTCCACATCTCCTGCACCGCGGCGGAAACGAGTTTCGGCAGACCTTGACCGCCGAACGCCGGCTCGCAGGAAAGGCCGTTCCAGCCGGCCTCGGCGAACTGGCGGTAAGCTTCCTTGAAGCCGGCCGGCATGGTCACCGTCCTGTCGGCCCAACTCGCACCCTCCTGATCGCCGCTGAAATTGATCGGAGCAAGCACGCCCCCGGCAAACTTGCCGGCCTCGTCGAGTATCGCCTCGACCAGATCGGGCGTGGCGTCCTCGAAGCCGGGCAATTCCGCGACGCGATCCAGTCCGGCCAGTTCGCGCAGCACGAAATGCATGTCTTTCAGCGGCGCGGCATAGCTGCTCATGATGGTCTCAGTGGCCGGACTGTTACGACTACCCGAGTTCTGCGACGAGTTCGGGCACGGCCTGGAACAGATCGGCAACCAGGCCGTAGTCGGCGACCTGGAAGATCGGCGCATCGGGATCCTTGTTGATGGCGACGATCACCTTGCTGTCCTTCATGCCCGCCAGATGCTGGATCGCGCCCGAGATGCCGATGGCGATATAGAGCTGCGGCGCGACGATCTTGCCGGTCTGGCCGACCTGATAGTCGTTGGGCACGAAGCCGGCATCCACCGCCGCACGGCTCGCGCCCAGTGCGGCGCCGAGCTTGTCGGCGAGGGGCTCGAGAATCTTGTGGTAGTTCTCGCCGTTGCCCATGCCCCGCCCGCCGGAGACGATGATCTTGGCGGCCGCGAGTTCGGGTCGCTCGGACTTGGTCAATTCGCGTCCTACGAACCGCGACAGTCCCAGGTCTGGTCCTGCGGCGAGGCTCTCGACGGGGGCGGAGCCGCCCTGCCCCGCGGCGTCGAAGCCGGTGGTGCGGACGGTGATGACTTTCACCGGATCGGCGCTCTTGACCGTGGCCAGGGCGTTGCCGGCGTAGATGGTCCGGACGAAGGTATCGGGGGAGTCCACCGCGACGATCTCGGAGATCTGCGCCACGTCGAGCAGTGCCGCCACGCGCGGCAGGATGTTCTTGCCGTTGGAAGTGGCCGGCGCGAGGATATGGCTGTAGGCGCTGGCGTGGGCCTGGATCAGGGCCGCGACATTCTCGGCGGTCTGGTCGGCGTAGTGCGCTGCGTCGGCAACGAGAACTTTGGCCACACCGGCTACCTGAGCGGCGGCAGCGGCCACCGCGGCGCAATTCTGGCCGGCGACCAGGAGATGCACATCACTGCCGATTTTCACCGCGGCGGTGACGGCATTCAGGGTCGCGGCCTTCAGGGACGCGTTGTCGTGTTCGGCGATTACGAGTATGGCCATCAGATCACCTTCGCTTCGTTCTTGAGTTTTTCGACCAGCGCCTTGACGTCAGCAACCATGACACCGGCACTGCGTTTGGCCGGCTCGACGACTTTCAGCGTGGCCAGGCGCGGCGCGACATCGACGCCGAGATCGGCCGGCTTGAAAGTATCGAGCGGCTTCTTCTTCGCCTTCATGATATTGGGCAGGGTCGAATAGCGCGGTTCGTTCAGGCGCAGGTCGGTCGTCACCACGGCCGGCAGCTTGAGTTCCAGGGTCTCGGCACCGCCGTCGACTTCGCGCGTCACGGTGACCAGACCGCCCGCGATCACCACTTTCGAGGCGAAGGTGGCCTGCGGCCAGCCCATCAGCGCGGCGAACATCTGGCCGGTCTGGTTGGCGTCGTCATCGATCGCCTGCTTGCCGAAAATGACCAGTTGCGGTCCTTCCTTGTCGGCCACCGCCTTGATCAGCTTGGCCACGGCCAGAGGCTGAAGATCGGCATCGCTGTCGACCAGAATGGCGCGGTCGGCGCCCAGCGCCATGGCCGTGCGCAGGGTTTCCTGGCAGGCGGGAAGGCCGCAGGAGACGGCGATCACCTCGGTGGCAATGCCCGCTTCCTTCAAGCGCACGGCTTCCTCGACGGCGATTTCGTCGAACGGGTTCATCGACATCTTGACGTTGGCCAGATCGACGCCGGTGCCGTCGGACTTGACGCGCACCTTGACGTTGTAATCGACCACGCGCTTGACGGGTACCAGGATCTTCAAGTCCGCGCTCCTCAAAAAAATTGAAAATTATGCACCGAATTGGCCGGGCCGGGTTGGCCGCCATGCGACACCGCGCAGCTCCCGGACTCCATACGCTTCGGTACGGAATGCGCTATCCTAGCGCATAGTCCCGTCAATTTCAATACCCGACCATACCAAACCGTATGGAAACAAAGCCCGTGAAAGTCTCCGTCGCCCTCGACCGCGAGGCCTGGATCCGTACCGCCATCGCGGCTCTCGCGGAACACGGCGCCGACGCCCTGCGCGTCGAGGTGCTGGCGAAACGCTGCGGCGTCACCAAGGGCAGTTTCTACTGGCACTTCAAGAACAAGCGCGACCTGATCGAGGCGGTGCTGGATACCTGGAAACGCGGCCGCATCGATGACATCCGCAAACAGACGCGCGCCGAACCGGGGGGGGAACTCGCGGCGATCTATCACACCATCGAGGTCTACGCCGCAGTGAGAAACCGCAAGGGCATCATGATCGAACTGGCGGTGCGCGACCTGGCCAGGCGCGATGCGGCGGCGCAAGCGACGGTCGAGGAAGTCGATGCCATCCGACTCGACTGCTCCAAGCAACTGTTCATCGGCTGCGGTCTGGACGAGCGGGAGGCGACCGCACGCAGCCTCCTGCTCTATGCCTACGTCTTTGGCCAAAGCCTGATGCGCTACGACCGCTATGCCCGCGACGTCACCAGCCTAAGGCGCTGGATCGCCGAGCACATCGCGCACTAATTCGCGGAACAGCGTTTCTTCCAAAGCGACTTTGGGCCGCCCCGCGAACTGCTCGAACTCCGCCAGCGGCAGCGGGTGGCCATAGAAGTAGCCCTGAAAAGCTTGGCAGCCCTGGCCGGCGAGAAAATTCGCCTGTTCGACGTTTTCCACGCCTTCGGCGAGCACCGTCAAGCCCAGACTCTCGGCCAGGGCGCCGACCATTTTGGCGATCGCCGCGTCGTTGGAATCGGTGAGTATGTCCCTGATGAAGCCCCGGTCGATCTTCAATTGATCCAGGGGCAGCCGCTTCAGGTAGGAGAGCGACGAAAAACCGGTGCCGAAGTCGTCGAGCGCGAAACCCACGCCCACGGACTTCAGTGCGCTCATTTTTTCGATGACGTGATCGACATCGGTCACCAGCAGCGACTCGGTGAGTTCCAGCTTCAGGCGATTGGGATCGGCACCCGTGCGCTCCAGGGCGGAGAGCACCTGATCGACGAAATCCCGGTGGTGCAGTTGTCGCGCGCTGACGTTCACCGCGATCGTGAGATGGGCCATCTCCGGCCTTTCCGCCCATACGGCGAGCTGGCTGCAGGCGATTTCCAGCACCCATTTGCCCAGGGGCAGGATCACGCCGGTTTCCTCCGCCAGCGGAATGAACTCGACCGGCGACACCAGACCGCGCTGCGGGTGCTGCCAGCGCAGCAGCGCCTCGGCGCCGGTCAGGCCGCCCCGGCCATCGACCTGGGCCTGGTAGTACACCAGGAACTGGTTCTTCAGGAGCGCCTCGCGCAAGCCATCTTCCAGCACGGCGCGCCGGGTCACCGCAGTCTGCATCTCCGGATCGAAGAAGCGCTGGGTATTGCGACCTGCGGCCTTCGCCTGGTACATGGCGAGATCGGCCCGTTTCAACAATTCATCGATCGGGCATTGCAGGCCGGAGAACAGGACGATGCCGATGCTGGGGCTATTATGATGCTCGTATCGCTCGAGCTGATAGGGCTGATTGAGCGTACTGAGAATTTTCTCGACGACGCTCTCGGTTTGCGCGGCAGCTTCATGCGAATCCTTGCTGAGATGCTCCAGCATCACCACGAATTCGTCGCCGCCCAGCCGGGCCACCGTGTCGCCTTCGCGGATGCAGGTGGACAGGCGCAGGGCGACCTGATTCAGGAGCATGTCGCCGATCTCATGGCCGCTGGTATCGTTGATGGTCTTGAAGTTGTCGAGATCGATCAGCATTAGCGCGCCATAGGTTTCGCTGCGTGCGCCGATCGCCATGGCATGGTGCAGACGGTCGAGGAGCAGTCGACGATTCGGCAGCCCGGTCAGCGGATCGTAGAAAGCGAGGCTGTTGATCTTCGCCTCGGCCGCCTTGCGCGCGGTGATGTCGGTCAAGGTGCCGACGTAGTGAGTGAGCGTTTCGGATACGTCCTTGACCGCGGTAATCGTCAGGCGCCCCGGATAGACTTCGCCGTTCTTGCGCCGATTCCAGATTTCGCCCTTCCAACTGCCCCTGCGCTGGAGATGTTCATTCAATGCGCCATAGAACGCCTGGTCATGGCGGTCGGACTTGAGCAGCCGCGGCGTCTGGCCCAGAGCCTCTTCCGCAGAATAGCCGGTGATTCCGGTGAAGGCCTTGTTGACGCGCAGAATTCTCCGCTCTGCATCGGTGATCAGCATGCCCTCCTGCGACTCGAAAGCAATAGCGGCAACCTGAAGATCGGCCTCGGCTCGGCGGCGCTCGGAGATATCGCGAATTCTGGCGGAAAAGAAATCCTGTTCATCCTGCCGTAGCGTGGTTATGGTCATTTCCACCGGGAAGGCCGACCCGTCGCGGCGCAATGCGCTGATCTCCAACTGCCGGTTCAGAAGCCTCGATTTGCGCGTTTGTATGAACTGGGCGAGCCCCTGGCGATGCGCTTGTCGCAGGCGATTCGGAAATAGAATATCGACCATCTGACGCCCGATAATTTCCTCCTTCTTCCAGCCAAACATCGCCTCCGCCACGGGATTGAATTCTCTCACCGCACCCCGTGCATCTATCGTGATCAGTCCGTCATGAGCCGTGTCGAGCGTTTCCTTCAAGCGCGCCTCATTCTCGGCGAGTACCTGCGCGTCCCTCTCGATGCGCCGGATCGCAGGGGCGAAAACGAAGGCATCGACGATCATCAGGACCACCAGGACGATGGCCAGCAGAGCCAGCGCAAGCCATTTGGTTAAAGCGGCCGCCGCTCTCGCGTCACGTTCATAGTGGCGCACGATCTCGTCCATGCCCTGGAGAAATTTCGCATCATGCTCGACAATCCTGCGCAGATTCCGCTCAAGGATCTGGCTGCTTGCGCCCGGTGACAGGATCTCCCGTGCCGCGGCGGCGATTTCGTCGTGATCCGCCTGGAGCGCAGCGAACAGCGCGGCGACTTCGCGGTCATTTTTACCGGACAAACCCATCTCGTTGTCGCCGCGCAACAAGCCGAGATGGGAGCGTTGCCACAGACTCAGGGTTTCCTCGAGTTCCCGGCGGTACGACGATGCCGCATCGGCGGAGGCGGCATTCGCGACGAAAAAGCCCAGCTTGGCTATTTTATGGCTGAGCATGCGCTGTCTCTCCGCGATGCTCAAGATGCGCGCATCGGCTACCTGATCGGCCATCTGGAGTTGTATCAGCGCCTGCGAGACGACGGCCACGGCAGCGATCAGGCACAACGCGACGAGGTAACGCCGGCCCAGCTGTCTTGCGGACAGGACTGTTGCGCTAATCTGGCTGCCGAAGGACACGACTGGCTATTCCTGAAATCAGCCCCGGGCTCGTTTCCCGACCACTCGCTGGTAGAGCGCCGCGACCTCGCCGACGATGCCGCGGCGGAAGGCGAGCACGCAGATCACGAAGATGCAGCCCATGATCACCGTCACCAGGGAGCCGACCTTGTCAGCCAGTTCGTTCTGCAAGGTGACGATCACGCTGGAGCCGACCACCGGGCCGAACACCGTGCCCATGCCGCCGAGTATGGTCATCAAGACGACCTCGCCGGAGAGATGCCAGTGGGCATCGGTGAGCGTCGCGAACTTGAACACCAGCATCTTGGTGGCGCCCGCCAGTCCTGCCAGCGTAGCGGAGAGCACGAAAGCGAGCAGCTTGTATTTCGCCACGTCATAGCCGAGCGAAATCGCGCGCGGCTCGTTCTCCCGGATCGCCTTGAGGATCTGGCCGAAGGGCGAATGGATGGTGCGGTAGATCAGCCAGAAGGCGAAGACGAAAATCGCCAACACGAAGTAGTAGAGATTGAGGTCATCGGAGAGATCGACGAAACCCAGCAGCGTTCCCCGGGGAACGCCCTGAAGGCCGTCCTCGCCACCGGTGAACGAGGCCTGGAGGAAGATGAAGTACACCATCTGGGCCAGCGCCAGCGTGACCATGGCGAAATAGATTCCGGTGCGACGAATCGCCAGACTGCCCACCGCCCAGCCCAGGAGGCCCGCCGCGGCGGTGCCGGCGAGGAGGCCCAACTCGGTGGGCAGGCCCCACTCCTTGAGCGCATGGCCGGCGACATAAGCCGCCGTGCCGAAGAAGGCGGCATGGCCGAAGGAGAGCAGGCCGGTGTAACCGAGCAGCAGATTGAAGGCGCAGGCGAACAGGGCGAAGCACAGGATCTTCATCACCAGCACCGGATAGATGAACAGCGGCGCGGCCAGGCCGAAGGCCAGCAACGCCGCGTAAGCTAAGGCCTTCCTGCTCATCGCTCTTTTCCGAATAAGCCCGCCGGCCGTATCATCAGGACGATCGCCATGATGACGAAGACCACGGTGGCGGAGGCTTCCGGATAGAAGACCTTGGTCAGGCCCTCGATCACGCCCAGTCCGAGTCCGGTGAGGATGGAACCCAGGATCGAGCCCATGCCGCCGATCACCACCACGGCGAAGACGACGATGATCAGGTTCGAACCCATCAGGGGGCTGACCTGGATCGCCGGCGCCGCCAGCACGCCGGCAAACCCGGCCAGCGCGGCGCCGAAGCCGTAGGTCAGCATCACCATCAGCGGCACGTTGATGCCGAAGGCCTGGGTCAATTTGGGGTTCTCGGTCGCGGCGCGCAGGTAGGCTCCCAGGCGCGTCTTCTCGATCACGAACCAGGTACAGAAACAGACCGCCAGGGAGGCGACGATGACCCAGGCGCGGTATTTGGGCAGAAACATGAAGCCCAGGTTGAAGGCGCCGGAGAGTTCCTCGGGTATCGAGTAAGGCTGGCCCGATACGCCGTAGCCGTTGGTGAACAAGCCCTCGATGACCAGAGCCAGGCCGAAGGTCAGGAGCAGACCGTAGAGATGGTCGAGCTTGTACAGCCACTGCAGCATGCTGCGTTCGATGACGATGCCGAACAGCCCGACCGCCAGCGGCGCCAGGAGCAGTGCTTGCCAGTAGCCCAGGGCGAAGTATTCGAGGCCCATCCAGGCCAGGAAGGCGCCCATCATGTACAGGGCGCCGTGGGCGAAGTTGATGATGTTGAGCATGCCGAAAATCACCGCCAGGCCGAGGCTGAGCATGGCGTAGAACGAGCCGCTGACCAGGCCCAGCATCAACTGGCCCATCAGAGCCTGGATCGGAACGCCGAATATTTCAGTCATGGGGAATCACTTGGTTTCCACTGCGCGGCACGGGTAAGCCCGTGCCGCGTGGTCCGATTACTTCTTCACCAGCGGGCAGCGCGACAGGGACATCGGCTGGTAGGCTTCATTGCCGGGAATCACCGCCTTGATGTTGTAGTAATCCCACGGTTCCTTCGACTCCGCGGGCTTCTTCACTTCCACCAGGTACATGTCGTGCACCATCCGGCCATCCTCGCGGATCTTGCCGTTCTTGGCGAAGAAGTCGTTGATCGGCAGTTCCTTCAGCTTCTTCATCACCGCCGCCGACTCGTCGGTACCGGCCGCGGCGACCGCCTTCAGATAAGTGGTGACCGCCGAGTAGGTGCCGGCTTGCAGCATGCTCGGCATCTTCTTCTGCTTGGCGAAGAAGCGCCGGCTCCAGGCCCGGGTGTCGTCGTTCAGATTCCAGTAGTAGCCCTCGGTGAACATCATCCCCTGGGTGGTCGGCAGGCCGAGCGCATGAATATCGACGATCGTGGTCAGGAGGCCGACCAGGCGCTGATTCTTGGTCAGGCCGAACTCGTTGGCCGCCTTGATCGAATTCACGGTGTCGCCGCCGGCGTTGGCCAGGCCGACCACCTTGGCCTTGGATGCCTGAGCCTGGAGCAGGAAGGAAGAGAAGTCGGAAGCATTCAGGGGATGCTTGACCGAACCCAGCACCTTGCCTCCGCTGGCCTTGACCGCGTCGCTGGTGTCCTTTTCCAGCGACGCGCCGAAGGCATAATCGGCAGTCAGGAAGAACCAGGTGTCGCCGCCGGCCTTGGTCACCGCCTTGCCGGGGCCGTTGGCCAGGGCGTAGGTGTCGTAGACGTAATGTACCGTGTTCGGCGTGCAATCCTCGTTGGTCAGGCGGGTCGAGGCGGCGCCGGTGTTGATCATGATGCGCTTCTTTTCCTGCGTGACTTTGGCCACGGCCAAGGCCACGCCCGAGTTGAGGACATCGGTGATCATGTCCACGCCCTGCGTGTCGAACCACTCGCGCGCCTTGTTGGAGCCGACGTCGGCCTTGTTCTGGTGGTCGGCATAGACCATCTCGATCTTGAAGTTCGGCTTGTACTGCGCCTTGTAATCCTCGATCGCCATCTGGGCCGCGGTCACCGAGCCCTGGCCGCCGAGGTCGGAATAGACGCCGGACATGTCGGTGAGCACGCCGATCTTGACCATGCCGTCCGAAAGCTTCAGCGCGGCGGGCTTGGCCTGCCCGAGAACGTTGCCGGCCGCCGGCAAGAGCAGCGCGGCGATACTGATGCAAAGCAGTTTGCGTTTCATGATTCAAGTCTCCTCGATTTTTAGGGCAAGATGCCTCTACCCGCGTTCAAACTCCAAGGTATTTCTGCAGCAATTCCTTCTTCGTCTCGATCTCGCCCTGGGCAATTTCCTCGGCGATCTGGCCGTGCTCGACAATGTACATGCGATCGGCCAGCGGCGCGGCAAAACGGAAGTTCTGCTCGACCAGGACGATGGTATATCCCTGTTCCTTCAATGCTCGGATGATCTGCCCCAGCGTCTGCACGATTACCGGCGCCAGGCCCTCGGAAATCTCGTCGAGCAGCAACAGGCGCGCACCGCTCCTGAGGATGCGCGCCATCGCCAGCATCTGCTGCTCGCCGCCGGAAAGGCGCGTGCCCTGGCTGTGGCGGCGTTCGTAGAGGTTGGGAAACATCCGGTAGAGTTCGTCCAGATGCATGCCGCCGCTGCCGACCTGCGGCGGCATCAGCAGGTTCTCCTCGCAGGAGAGGCTGGCGTAGATACCGCGTTCCTCGGGACAATAACCGACGCCCAGTTGGGCGATGCGGTGCGTGGACATGGCGATGGTCTCGCGGCCATTGACCATGATCGAGCCGCTGCGCCGGCCGGTCAGCCCGAGTATGGCGCGCAGCGTGGTGGTACGACCGGCGCCGTTCCTGCCGAGCAGCGAAACGCATTCACCGCGATTGACCACCAGGTCCATGCCGTGCAGGATGTGCGACTCGCCGTAGAAGGCGTGCAGGTCGCTGATGCGCAGATATTCAGTCGACATGCTCAGTACCCATGTAGGCTTCGATCACTTTTGGATGCGCCGAGATTTCTGCGTAAGGGCCTTCCGCGAGTACCGAACCGCGCGCCAGGACGGTGATGGTGTCGGA
Organism: uncultured Sterolibacterium sp.; assembly: GCA_903832735.1. Classification (GTDB taxonomy): domain Bacteria; phylum Pseudomonadota; class Gammaproteobacteria; order Burkholderiales; family Rhodocyclaceae; genus CAIYYX01. The sequence goes on along the minus strand of CAILCO010000102.1, from coordinate 19,226 downwards.
GATGCCGGCGACCACTTTCATGTTGTGCTCGACCATCAGGATGGTGCGCTTGGCAGCAACCTTCTTGATCAGCTGCATCACCCGATCAACGTCCTCATGACCCATGCCCTGGGTCGGCTCGTCGAGCAGCATCAGTTCAGGTTCCAGCGCCAGCGTCGTGGCGATCTCCAGGGCGCGCTTGCGGCCGTAGGGCAACTCGACGGCGACCATCTGCGCATAAGCCTCGAGCCCGACCTCGGCGAGGAGCTCATGGGCCCGCCCGTCGAGACGCGCGAGCGTCCTGTCGGAGCGCCAGAAATGAAAGGAATTGCCGAGCTTGCGCTGCAAGGCGATGCGCACGTTCTCCTGCACTGTCAGGTGCGGAAACACCGCCGAGATCTGGAAGGAGCGCACGATGCCGCGGCGGGCGATCTGCGCCGGCTGGTCGCGGGTGATGTCGATGCCCTGATAGCGTATCGTGCCCCGCGTCGGTACGAGGAACTTGGTGAGCAGATTGAAGCAGGTGGTCTTGCCCGCGCCATTGGGGCCGATCAAAGCATGGATGCTGCCGCGCCTGACCTTCAGGCTGACGCCGCCGACCGCAACGAATCCCTTGAACTCCTTGACGAGATTGTCGGTTTCAAGAATGTAGTCGTCTATCATCCCGTCTCGTGGCGACCTTCACCGCTTGTTGTCATGGGTTCTGCTGCGGCAGATTATCGGGTAGGAAGATCTTTTAAGCAACAAGCAATCAACGCCCCCCCTGCCACTGCGGCTTGCGCTTGGCCATGAAGGCATCGATGCCTTCGACGGCATCCGCCTCCATCATATTGCAGGCCATGGTTTCCGCGGCCAGCTGATAAGCCCCGGCCAGACCCATCTCCAGCTGACGGTAGAACATCTGCTTGCCCATCTGTACGGCGACCGCGGACTTGGCGCAAATGCTCGCGGTGAGTTTGCTCACCTCGGCATCGAGTTCCGCCGTCGCCACCACCCGGTTGACCAGGCCGCGTTGCAGCGCCTCGCCGGCATCTATGAAGTCGCCGGTGAGGAGCATCTCCAGCGCCGCCTTGCGCCCCATGTTGCGTGACAAGGCCACGGCCGGCGTCGCGCAGAACAGACCGACGTTGATGCCGGAGACGGCGAAGCGGGCATCGAGAGCGGCCACCGCCAGATCGCACATCGCCACCAGCTGGCAGCCGGCCGCGGTGGCAATGCCATGGACCCGGGCGATCACCGGCTGAGGCATCTCGGTCAGCGTCGTCATCACCCGGCCGCACTGGCGGAACAGCGCCTGCATGTAAGCCTTGTCGTGATTGCTGCGCATTTCCTTAAGGTCATGGCCAGCGCAGAAGGCGCGCCCCGCGCCTTTGATCACCACGACCCGGATCGAGGCATCCCGGGCGATGGCATCGAGTTCGTCCTGCAACCGGCCGAGCAGGGCCTGGGACAGGGAATTGAACTGGCTCGGTCGATTCAGGGTCAACGTCGCCACGCCGCCTTGGTCGTGGCGCAGCAGGATCGGTTCGCTTGCTGATTGCGGCTCGGCACTCATGGCAACTCCTTCTCGATGATCTAGAACCTACAACCCTTGGCCCGCAGCGCTTCATCGACCGGGCGCCTGCGCCAGCGGTCGCGCGAGTAACCGCGCCACCTGGTCGGCCGCAGCGCCAATAATATTGCTCTCAGCGTCCACTCGGGAAAATGTCCTGTATCAGTTTATAGGGAAATCGGCGGCATACAATCTTTAGCGAAATTTTCCGACTAGCGCGCACCAGCCAGCGCGACCAACGATAATTGCGCATGAGCCAGAACAGCAGCGCTGCGAGCCCCCACCGCCTATCGGCGCTGACCGGCTTGTGGCCGTTCCTGGCACCCTACCGGGCGCGACTGGTACTCGCCTTCGTCCTGCTCTGCCTGGGTTCCGCGACCATCCTGCTGGTGCCACTGGCGTTTCGCGACCTGATCGATTTCGGCTTCGGCGCCAGCGGCCAAGCCGGGGGCGGCCTGCTCGGCGCATTCAGCCTGAACCAGCACTTTATCGCCCTGTTCGCCCTGGCCGGCTTCTGGGCGCTTGCCATCGCGGCGCGTTATTACACCGTGTCGTGGGTCGGCGAACGAGCGACGGCGGACCTGCGCTGCGCCGTCTATGCACGCGTCCTGTCGCAGTCGCCGCAGTTCTTCGAAACCTTGCAGACCGGAGAAGTGCTGTCCCGGCTGACCGGCGATACGACGCTGATCCAGACCGTGATCGGCAGTTCCATCTCGATGGGCTTGCGCAGCCTGTTCCAGTTCGTCGGCGGCATGGCCATGCTGGCCGTCACCAATTTTCAGCTCTTTTCCCTGAACTTCGGCCTGATGGCCTTGCTGACGCTGCCCATCCTGGCCATCGGCCGCAAGGTCAAGCGCCTCTCGCGGGAATCCCAGGACCGGATCGCCGACGCATCGGCGCTGGCCGGCGAGATTCTCAATGCCATGCCGACGGTGCAGGCGTATACCCAGGAACCGCTGGAAGCCAGTCGTTTCGCCGAGCGCACCGAAACGAGTTTTGCCACGGCGATCCGGCGAACGCGGGTCCGCGCCGCGCTCACGGCCTTGATCATCACCGCCATGATGGGCACGATTATCTTCGTCTTGTGGGTGGGCGCGCTCCAGGTTCATGCCGGCACGCTCACCGGAGGGCAACTGGCCTCCTTCGTCCTTTACGCGGTGCTCGTGGCCGGCGCCGTCGGCACCATGGCGGAAGTATGGGGCGACGTGATGCGCGCCGCCGGGGCGACGGAGCGGCTGCTCGAACTGCTCCACGCCGAATCCGCCATCCGCGAACCGCTCAATCCGCAACTGCCGCTCCCCCAAGGCGCAGCGGCGATCAGTCTCGAACATGTGGTCTTTTGCTATCCGGCGCGGCCGCAAACGCGGGCGCTGGACGATATCTGCCTGACCGTTGCGACGGGCGAGCGCATCGCCCTGGTCGGGCCATCCGGCGCCGGCAAGACCAGCCTGTTCCAGTTGTTGTTGCGCTACTACGAAGCCTCCGAAGGCCGCATCCTGATCAACGGACAGGACATCCGCCAGTTGCGCCTCTCCGCTCTGCGCGGCGGCATCGCCATCGTGCCGCAGGATCCGGTGATCTTCTCCAGCAATGCCCTCGAGAACATCCGTTACGGCGCTAGCCACGCGAGCGATGAAGAGGTGATGCGGGCAGCGCGGGCAGCCCTGGTCGATGAGTTCATCGAACGACTGCCCGACGGCTACCAGACCTTCCTCGGCGAGCGCGGCACCCGCCTGTCCGGCGGCCAGCGGCAACGCATCGCGATTGCCCGCGCGATCCTGAAAGGCGCGCCCTTGCTGCTGCTCGATGAAGCCACCAGCGCCCTCGATGCGGAATCGGAATCCCTGGTCCAGTCCGGCCTGGCCGCGGCAATGCAGGGACGGACGACGCTGATCATCGCCCATAGACTGGCGACGGTGCAGAAGGTCGATCGCATCGTGGTGATGGAAAGAGGCCGCATCGTCGAAACCGGCACGCCCTCGGACCTGCGCAACCAGGGCGGGCTCTACGCGCGACTGGCCGCACTGCAACTGGATCTCTGAGCCTAGGCAAAAGCACCATGAACCGTCATGTTGTATATTCAGCTACCGGAATCGTTTGATCAGAATCTCCAGCAGCCGTCACATATCGACAACGCGGAATAATGCCATGACAAGTTCTCGCTGCTTCGCCCTGCTGTTCATGATTGCCGTCCTGGGGATGGCTCCTCAGGCGCAGGCCGATACCTGGCCGGTGAAGACTATCAGGTTCATCGTGCCGTTTCCGCCCGGAGGAGGCAACGACATCGTGGCGCGGGTGGTCGGAGAGAGACTGGCGCATTCGCTGGGGCAGTCGGTCGTGGTCGAAAACAAGCCCGGCGCCGGCGGCAATATCGGCGCGGTGCAGGCGGCGCGCAGCGCGCCGGACGGCTACACCTTCCTGATCGTGCCCAACGGCATGATGGTGATGAGCCAGTATCTCTACGCCAAGCTTCCCTTCGACCCGTTCAAGGACTTCGATCTGGTCGGCTTGATGGGGACGCTGCCGACCGTGCTGGTGGTGCGACCCGATGTGCCGGCGAACTCCGTCCAGGAATTGATCAGTCTGGCCAAGTCCAAACCAGATGCCCTCAGCTACGGCTCCGGCGGGGTCGGCACCCCTCACCATCTCGCCGCCGAGTTGTTCAAGTCCATGACCGGAACCGCCATGGTGCACATTCCCTACAACGGCGCGATGCAGGCGCTCAATGATCTGCTGGGAGGCCGGACGCAGTTGATGTTCGCGCCGGTGAACAACGTCATCGGCTATATCAGGAACGGCAAGCTGCGCGCACTGGGGGTGTGCATCGACCAGCGCCTGCCCTCCTTGCCTGGAGTCCCGACGGTGGCTGAGGCAGGCGTGCCGGGATTTCAGATCGACAACTGGATCGGTCTGGTGGCGCCGGCGGGAACGCCGAAGAGCATCATTGCGACGATAAACCGCGAGATCGCGAAGATCCTTGCCGAGCCGGCGGTTCGCGAGAAATTCGCCACCCTGGGGATGGAGCCGCGCACGACCACGCCGGAGCAGATGGAAGCCATGATCCGCAGCGACATGCTGCGCTGGGGTCCGGTGATCAAGAGCGCAGGGATCAGGGCCGATTGAAGTAGATTGACGAAAGACGATCGCTCTGGATGCCGAGGGGTGGTCTCGCGTCCTTGCCGGAAAGTAGCCATTTGCTGACCGCGCGGACGCCGACAACTCGGCCCAGAGCACTACCCCATAACGCTACCAGTATGACCAATGCGTCCCGGCAAGCACATATACAGCCAACAGCAGGTTGGCCGTCATGTGCGCGCAAACGGCATCGAATAACCGACCCCTGTAGTACCTCGCGGCAGCAAAGCCGATTCCCGCCAGCGTGCCTGCGACCCATGAGCCGTGCAATGCGCCAAATGCTGCCGAAGAGAGCAGGGCGGCGCCGATTTGCCGGGTAGGAGACGAAAGGCCCGAGAGAACTTCCTCGAAATAGGGCAGCAGGAAGCCGCGGAAGGCCATTTCCTCGGCTATTGGAACGATCACCACTGCTCCGATTATTCTGAAGACCAGCCAGGAGACGGCGCCGACAAGAGGCACGGAGAACAGGGCAGTGCCGAACGCGTGCGCCTTTTCGGCCGATGCGGGAACGAACAGAATCCACATGATGAAAACTACAGCGCCTATCGCCATGGCGACCGAATTCACGCGGAACATTGCGAGATTGAGTGGCGCCCTGAGATGGAACAGTATTGCGCCGACAACCAGCACCCGTACCGGATATAGCCAGTCGAACGATGCGGTAAACAACAGAGTCCCTAGCGCCACCGCGAGCAGCAGCAACTGCGGCACCAGCAGAATGTTCTGCTCGGAAAGTTGCAGCGCCTTGGTCGCGGGTCGAAGGGCAAAGCATTTCAGCCGGTTGATGCTGACTATCGACAGGATGGCCACGATCATCAAATTCCACCATCCCGCGGCGGAATGAAACCCGAGAAGTGCGACTTCAGGCGACAGTGAGGCGCCGACCGCCATCAGCAACGCGATACGCACGGGATTAAGCAAGAACATCGCAGCGATCGCGAGCGGTATTATCAGCAACACATTGGGGAATATCAGTCGCTTCCGGGTGAAATGGATGTATGCGCCGAGGAACAGAATAATCAGCCCGATTCCCTGGTAACCGAGACAGGATGGCGCAAGCTCGACGCTGAAGCTGCCGACGGCAATCGTCCTTGCAGCCGCATCGGTATTGATCTCAAAGCCGAACAAGGCATCCAGAAGTGTGGCGGCTCGCGCCGTCGGCTGAAACATGATCTCCGCGAAGTAATCGTCAAGGAAACGCTTGGAAATGAGGCTGTAGGCGCCAATAAAACTCAGTAGCGCAAGAATGCTGCGCTTTTGCTCGCGCACGAATCTGGCCCAGAATTGCAGTGAAGCGAGCATCAGAGCGGCAGTTGCCATGCTGCCAAACAGTGCCAAAAAGAACAGACCGGATAACCAGATCAGCGCGCCGCTTGGCAAGCCTGTACCGACCGTGGTGATCTTCAGGACCATGAAGTAGAGCAAGGAAACCGACCCGAGGTGCGTCGTTAGATAGAGGAAGCGATTGTGGCGTTGCCCGAGGATCAGCGCTTTGTAGTCGCTGAACTTGGCCAGCAGAATAATGCTCAGGCCAAACAAGGCTTCGTTGTATTTATGAAAATAGCAAAAGTCGCCTACGACGGAGAGAAAGTCATCTCTCGCCCTGACATGGAAGATTGCTTCCCTGAACATCGAGGAAAACAGGCTGAGTTCAGCGACCAGCAACAGCATCAAGCCGATAGGGGCATAGCGGCGCAGCCTGGCGCAGTTCCAGATGGTATTTGCCGCAACGTCAAAAGCAGCCATGTCCAGGACATGCGGTAGCAGTGAAGGACTAGTTCTTGCGCTTCATCAGGGAAAAGAAGCCAGCTATTAGCGCTATTGCACCAACCAGCCTGATGTTCATGATTGCCCCCTTTATTGAACTATTCCATTCAAGATGGACTGGCAAGACTCTATGCCGGATGCTGCGGCCATCGAGCCTACCCCCATCAATTATGCTATTGGCATGATGCATTGGAATATAACAGAAGCCGGGATAAATTTCCGCTTCACGCACAGGAAAGACTTCCTGTGCGACCGGACGCAGGGTGATCAGACCCCGGAGGATCGGCGCTATTCGATGGCGGCAGCCGATCTGGCCCGCTCACGCAGGATGAACTTTTGAATCTTGCCGGTCGAAGTCTTCGGCACCGGCTCGAAAATGAACTTCTTCGGCACTTTGAAGTGGGCCATGCGGCTGCGGCAGAATTCGCGCAACTCCTCCGCTGTGACCTGGCTGCCTTCCTTCAACTCGATGAAGGCGCAGGGCACCTCTCCCCACTTCGCATCGGGCGTGGCCACCACCGCCGCGGTCAGCACGGCCGGGTGGCGGTAGAGCGTGTCCTCGACTTCGACCGAGGAGATGTTTTCGCCGCCGGAAATGATCACGTCCTTGGAGCGATCGCGGATCTTGATATAGCCATCGGGCTGCATCACCGCGAGATCGCCGGTGTGATACCAGCCGCCGCGAAACGACTCCAGCGTGGCATCGGGATTCTTCAGATAGCCCTTCATCACCAGATTGCCGCGGAACATGATTTCGCCCATGGTCTCGCCGTCCCAGGGCACCGCTTCCAGGGTCTCGGCATCGAGCACGGTCACGCCTTCCTGCATGTGGTAGCGGACGCCCTGGCGGCCGTTCTTCTCGGTACGCTCGTCGATATTCAGACTGCCCCACTCGTCTTGCTTGGCGCAGACCGCGGCCGGCCCGTAGGTTTCGGTCAGGCCATAGACATGGGTGATGTTAAAGCCGATGCTCTCCATCCCCTCGATCACCGCCGCCGGCGGCGGCGCCGCGGCGACCAGGGCGGAGACCTGGTGATCGATCCCGGCGCGCCATTCGGCCGGAGCATTGACCAGCAGGGAATGCACGATCGGCGCGCCGCAATAATGACTCACCTTGTGTTCTCGTATCGCGTCGAGTATCAGCTTCGCATCGACCCGGCGCAGGCAGACATTGGTGCCGGAATTGGCGGCCATGGTCCAGGGAAAACACCAGCCGTTGCAGTGGAACATCGGCAGGGTCCACAGGTACACCGAAGCCGGCGGCATGCCCCAGGAGACGATGTTGGAAACGGCATTGAGATAGGCGCCGCGATGATGATAGACCACGCCCTTGGGGTTGCCGGTGGTGCCGGAAGTGTAGTTGAGGGCAATCGCATTCCATTCGTCGCTGGGGTTGGCCCAGGCGAATTCCGGATCACCAGTGCGCAGCAAGTCTTCGTACTCGATGCTGCCGACGCGCTCCCCTGACCCGGTATATTCCGGATCGTCGACATCGATGACCAGGATCTCGCGGCCGAGCACGGACAGCGCCTGCCGTACCGTCGCCGAATACTCCCGATCGACGATCAGGGCGCCGGCTTCGCCGTGATTCAGCATGAAGGCGATGGACTCGGCATCGAGCCGGGTATTCATGGTATTCAGCACCGCGCCGCACATCGGCACGCCGAAGTGGCATTCGAACATCTCCGGCGTATTGTTGAGCATCACCGCGACGGTGTCGCCCTCGCCCAAACCGTTCCGCGTCAGCGCGGAGGCCAGCCGTCGGCTGCGCGCGTAGCATTCCTTCCAGCTATAACGGCGGGCGCCGTGGATCACCGCGCAGCGTTCCGGATAGACGTAGGCCGAGCGCTCGATGAAGGTGAGCGGGGTCAGGGGCGTGTAGTTCGCTGGATGTTTCTCCAGACCGCTGGCATAGGGATTACTCATGCTGCCTCCGTCGCTTGATTGAGAACACGCCTTAGTATCGAATATGCGCTCAGCCGCCGCGACAGCTCAGGGCAATGCCTGGCGCAGCTGTCGCTAAATCATTGACCCAGCCGCCGAGATCATCGGCCAGCAGCGACGTGGCCATGCCGTAGGCGGCCACAGCCGACTGCGCATCCGCCCCGGCGGGCGCTTGCCGGGTGAACGCGCGTCCTGCCAGCAGGATGTTACCCCGAGGCGCCCGCAAGGAAGCGCGCACCGCGAGCAGGACATGACTGGCCCTGGGCGCATCGAACAGCTGGATCAATTCATCGAGTTCGAGTATCAGCCGGCAGCCGCCCGCCGGCTGACGAACTGGGCCAGCCAGGAGGGTCCGCGTCAGCGCGCGCTCCAGGAGTTCGGCCGGCGGCGCCACCCAGCGGCTGTCGGCATACGCTCCGCGCCCTGCCCCCGGGGCATAGGCGAGCCGGTATTGCATGGCCGGGCTGACCAGCCAGGACGGCGAGCGCACCTCGATCAACGAGAGCGCCGGGTTAGCCGACTGCGCGGCCATGGGGGAGACTGGGACGATGTCGTAGCGCGCGGGCTCAATGCGAGGAGTTGCAGCGCAGCCGCAAAGCAGCAGCAACAGGCAGAAGCTGCGCATCATTTGTCCGGCGCGACAAAGCCGGCTTCGCCCGGGCCGGGCGTGCCGCGAGCGCTGCCGAAAAGCAGCGACTGCGGCGCCGCCTCGATCTTGTCGAGCAGGCGGGTGAGCTGGCGCGAATTGCCGTCAAGATCCCGCACCAGCGCATCGACGCGCGGCAGCGTGGTGCCGGAGAGTTCGCCGCCGGTTTCAACAACGACCTGATCGATGCGCCGGCTGAGCATCGTCAGGGAGGCCACCAGGGCGCGCAGCTCAGCGGCCAGCGGCGCCGCTTCTCCGGCAGTGCGATCGAGTGTGGCGAGAATGGAATTGACGCGCTTCAGATTCTCCGCCGAGAGCACCTGCCTGACGCCCGCCATCACCTGAGGCAGATCCCTGAAACTGTCGGAAGCTACGGCGAGATTCTCCAGGGCGTGGTTCAAGTGGCCATTTTCCTCGGTCAGCCGCTTCAGATTCGCCGCGATATCGCCCGCCTGTCCCATCACCACACTGGCGCGTTCGCCCAGCGTTTCGAACAACGACGGCTTGAGTTCGACGCGCGGCGGCGCCCCCAGGTCGGGCAGACTCTCGATGCTCTTGCCGCTGTCTTCCAACTGGACGTAAGCCAGCCCGGTGACGCCCTGATAGTTCAACTGGGCGGTCACGCCCGTGGTCAGCGGCAGGCTGGCCGCCACGGAGATCCTGACCAGAATGTTGCGCGTGTCCTGCGGATCGAGACCGATGTCCAGCACCTTGCCGACGCGAATGCCGCGGTAGCGCACCTGCGCTTGCGGATTCAGGCCGGTGACGCTGTTGCGGGTGATCAGCACGAGCTCGCGGGTCGGTTCGTGCTTGCCACCGAACCACCAGACCGCCAACAGTATGCCCAGCCCGAGCAACAGCACGAACAGACCGGCGATAAGGGCGTGGGCGCGGTTTTCCATGATTATGCGGGCGCCGGATCGGCCAGGTCGGTGTGTTCCAGAGCTCGCCGGGCGCGCTCGCTGAAAAAGAAGTTGCGGATGAAGGGGTGATCGACGCGCATCACCTCGGCCATGCTGCCGACCGCGAGTATACGCTGTTCCGCCAGCACGGCAACGCGCGTAGCCAGCGCCGCCACGGTATCGAGATCATGGCTGACGAGGAGCACGGTGAGATCGAGTTCCTCGCGCAGCGCGCGGATCAGCTGCACGAAACTATCGGAGCGGTCGGGATCGAGACCCGCAGTCGGCTCGTCGAGCAGCAGCAGTTCAGGCTCCAGCGCCAGCGCACGGGCCAGCGCCACGCGCTTGATCATGCCGCCGGAGAGTTCGGCCGGCATCAACCGCGCATGGCGCGGCAGCAGTTCGACCATGGCGAGTTTGAGCATCACCAGATCGTGGATCAAGCCCGCGTCCAGGACGCGCAACTCGCGCAGGGGAAAGGCGATGTTGTCGAAGACATTGAAGGCGGAGAACAATGCCCCGTGCTGAAACAGCACGCCGAAGCGACGGCGCAGCGCGACCTCGCGCGCGCGCCCGCCGCCGTAGAGCGGTTCGCCGAAGACCCGGATCTCGCCCTGGTCGGGCGCGAGCAGGCCGATCATTTGATGCAGGAGCGCGGTCTTGCCGCTGCCCGAACCACCGACCAGCGCCAGGACATCGCCGCGCATGATCTCGAGATTGACGTCGCGATGGACCCAGACATCGCCCAGGCGCGTCGACAGATCGTGGATAGCGACGATGTTCAAAACGGCATGCCGATATGCCGGCTGGCGACGGCGAAGATGGCGTCGACCAGAATCACCGCGGTGATCGCAATCACCACCGACGACGTGGTGTTGGCCGACAGGCTTTCGGTGTTCGGCCGCACCCGCAAGCCGAAATGGCAAGCCACCAGCGCTACCACGATGCCGAACACAAAACCCTTGGCCAGGCCGATCCAAAGATTGGCGACCGGCACCACCTTGGGCAGCAGGTCGAAGAAAAAACCGTAGCCAATGTCGAGTTGCAGGTGGGCCGAGACCATGCCGCCGATCAGGGCGATGGCCGTGGTCCACAGCACCAGCAGCGGCATCGTCAGGGCCAGCGCCAGGACCTTCGGCAATACCAGGCGCAGACTGCGCGAGACGCCCATGGTCGCGAGCGCATCGATCTCTTCGGTGACGCGCATCACGCCGAGCTGGGCGGTCATCGCCGAACCGGAGCGCCCGGCCACCAAAACCGCCACAAGAACCGGCCCGAGTTCGCGGATGATGCCTAAGCCGAGGATATTGACGATATACACATCGGCGCCGAAATTCCGCAACTGCAGCGCGGACAGATAGGACAGCACGATGCCAATCAGGAAACCGACCAGCGCGGTCACCGGCATCGCGAGCACGCCGCTTTTGTAGACGTTGGCGAAAATCTCGCGCTGCGGAATTTCCCCCGGGCGGCGCAACAGGTAGGCGCCGTCCTGCAGCAGACGGCCGAGCAGTTCGATGAAATCGAGGAGGTGCCGGGCGATCTGCATGACGCCGTCGCCCACGCCCCTCAGCCATTCGAACTTCGAGCGTGGCGGCCCCTGCTCGTCTTCGCGATCGGCGTCCGCGATGCGCGAGAAGATGCCCAACTGTTCCGGACTCGCCGACAACAGCGTCGGCAAGGCGCGGCCCCAGGCGCGCCACAGGAGCATGGCGCCGGCGCTGTCGATGGTCGCGATGGCCAGGCAGTTCCAGCTCACCAGCGCGGCCGGTGGGCGTTCCGCCATGGCGCGTGCCAGTGTCCCGAGACGCGGCAACAGCGCGCCCAGCGTCCATTCCCCGGAAAGTATCAGTTCGCAGCCGCCATCGCCTTGCGTCCTGACCAGGAGTTCCGGAGCCGGCAGATTGGCGGCGCGGATGTTGTTGCGACGGCCCGGCATCAGACTGCCTCGATCGCCTTGTCGCGGCGCACGCGGACCAAGAATTCCATGCCCAGATTGGACCACTGACGCGACTCTTCCTCGAGCACCGCGGCGGTGAGCGGCGAGGCCGCCAGCCAGAGGGCATCGGCGGTCAGCTGAAAGCCGCGTTCGGCCACGGCCAGTTGCACCGCCGGCATCGTCGCATCGTCGCGGGCGCGATGCAAAAGCGCGGCCAGGCGCAGACAGAAAATCAGCAGCCAGTCGCGCGGATCGCGGGTCATCGCCTGGACGCGCTCCAACTTGCCGCGGTGTCCGAGCACGATGCGCGACAGGCGCTCCTGGTCCATCCGGGAAAAACCGGGCATGTCGGCATTGGCGAGGATGTAGGCGCTGTGCTTGTGATAGGAGGAGTGCGCGACAGAAATCCCGATCTCGTGCAGGCGCGCCGCCCAGGTCAGGAACTGGACGTCTGGATGATCTTCCGCAGCAGCCTCGGGCAGCACCTGATTGAGCAGGCCGAGCGCGCGCTGACTGACGCGTGCCGCCTGGCGCCGGTCCACTTCGTAGCGACGCATGAACTGGCCGACCGTGGCCTCGCGCTGATCATCATGATGATGGCGGCCGAGCAGATCGTAGAGCACGCCCAGCCGCAGCGCGCCATCGGAGAAGGTCATCCGCTCCAGAGCGAATTCCTTGAACACCGCCGACATGATTGCCAGACCGCCGGGCAAAACCAGCAGGCGATCCTGACGCAGCCCCTGAAGATCGAGCGCGGCGATATCGCCGGCGCGCAAAACCGCGCTTTTCAGGCGATCCAGACCTTCCTGGGTGATGCCCAATTCGCCCGACGGATTCATGCCGTTCAATTCGATCAGATCGGCGATCGCCTTGGCCGTGCCGGAGGAACCGACCGCCTCTTCCCACCCCGCCGCGCGGAAGGCCGAGACGATGGCCTGGATTTCCTTTCTTGCCGCGAGTTCGGCTTCCTTCATGCTCTGCTTGTCGATGCGGCCGCGCGGAAAGTACTTCAGGCTATAGCTGACGCAGCCCATGTACAAAGATTCGAGCTCGATCGGGGAAAAGTTTCGGCCGATGATGAATTCGGTCGAGCCGCCGCCGATGTCGAAGACCAGGTGTTGCGTTCCCGGGTTGGGCAGGGTGTGCACCACGCCGAGGTAGATCAGCCGCGCTTCCTCGCGGCCGCTGATGACCTCGATCGGAAAGCCGAGCGCGGCTTCGGCCTGGGCCAGGAATTGCGGCGCATTCTTGGCCACCCGCAAGGTGTTGGTCGCCACCGCCCGCACCGCACCGGGGGAGAAACCGCGCAGACGTTCGCCGAACCGGGAGAGCGACTCCAGCGCGCGCAACTGCGAAGGACCATCGAGCGCCCGTTCGGCATTCAGGCCGGCCGCCAGGCGCACCGTCTCCTTCAGGGAGTCGAGCGGGTAGATCTGGTTTTGGATCACCCGGCCCACCTGGAGGCGGAAACTGTTCGAGCCCAGATCGACGGCGGCAACGAGTTCGTAGCTCATTCGATTCCTTTTTGCACCGGGGCATTCTACACCGGGCAGCACACCCGGCCGGCATGTCAGTACGGCCGGGCCGCCCCAACGTACTGACCCGCCCCCTTGGGGGGCAGCGAACGAAGCGAGCGTGGGGGCAGTTTCATTCTAGTACCATGGAATTGACCGATAATGCACTGACGACCCAGCCGGAAACCGACGCATGCCCACCTCCCGACACTATCCCTTCGATCATTTCATCAACCGCGAATTGTCCCTGCTCGCCTTCAACCGGCGCGTCCTGGCGCAGGCGGCGGACCCGCGCGTACCGCTTCTGGAGCGGCTACGCTTCCTCTGCATCGTCTCCTCGAATCTCGACGAATTCTTCGAGATCCGCGTCGCCGGCCTGAAGGAACAGATCAAGCTCGGCAGCCGCGTCACCGACAACGACGGATTGCCGCCGCAGGAATTGTTCCGCCGCGTCGAACACCAGGCGCACGCCCTGATCGCCGAGCAATACGCGCTGCAGAACGACGTCATCCTGCCCGCCCTGGCCGCCGAGGGCATCGTCTTCATCCGCCGCAGCCTCTGGGACGAGCCACAAAGCGCCTGGATACGCGAGTACTTCTTTCGCGAAGTGATGCCCCTGCTCACGCCAATCGGACTCGATCCGGCCCACCCATTTCCGCGCGTCCTCAACAAGAGCCTGAACTTCGCCATCGAACTGGAAGGCACGGACGCCTTCGGCCGCAGTTCCGGCGCCGCCATCGTCCAGGCGCCGCGCGCCTTGCCGCGGGTGATCCATCTGCCCAAGGAACTGACCGGGGTCGATCACGGCTACGTCTTTCTCTCCTCCATCCTGCACCAGCATGTCGGCGAACTGTTCTCCGGCATGAACGTGCTGGGCTGCTACCAATTCCGCGTCACCCGGAACTCGGACCTGTTCGTCGATGACGAGGAGGTGAAGAACCTGCGCACCGCGCTGCAGGGGGAACTGCCGCAGCGCCACTTCGGCGATGCCGTGCGCCTAGAGGTCGCCGACAACTGTTCCGAGGTGATGACCCAATTCCTGCTGCAACAGTTCGGACTCAAGGGCGAGGATCTCTATCGCGTCCAGGGCATCGTCAATCTGGTCAGGCTGATCTCGGTTCCCGACGGCGTCGATCGTCCGGACCTGAAATACCCGCCTTTCCACCCCGGCATGCCGAAGGTGATGACCAAGCGCTCCGATATGTTCGCGAACATCAGGAAGCACGACATCCTGCTGCATCACCCGTTCCAGTCCTTCACCCCGGTGATCCAGTTCCTGCAACAGGCCGCCGACGATCCGCAAGTGGTGGCGATCAAGATGACCGTCTATCGCACCGGCACAGGCTCGGTGCTGATGGAACACCTGCTGCGCGCGGCGCGCTCGGGTAAGGAAGTGACGGTGGTGGTCGAACTGATGGCGCGTTTCGACGAGGAAGCGAATCTCGATATCGCCGCGCGCCTGGAGGAAATCGGCGCCCATGTCGTCTACGGCGTGTTCGGCTACAAAACCCACGCCAAGATGCTGATGGTCCTGCGCCGCGAGGACGGCGGCTACCGACGCTACGTCCATCTGGGCACCGGCAACTACCATCCGGGTACGACGCGTTTCTATACCGATTTCGGCCTGCTCACGGCCCGCGAGGAAATCTCCGACGACGTCAATGAAGTGTTCAAGCAGATCACCGGCCTGGGCAAACACAAGGCCTTGAACCACCTGCTCCAGGCGCCTTTCACCCTGCATGCCGCGATGCTCGCCCTGATCCAAGCCGAGGCCGACGCGGCACGCGCCGGGCACCGTGCGCAGATCATCGCCAAGATGAATTCCCTGCTCGAACCGGAAATCATCGAGGCGCTCTACGACGCCTCGCAGGCCGGAGTGAAGATCGATCTCCTGGTGCGCGGCGTCTGCGCCCTGCGCCCGGGCGTGGCTGGCCTGTCCGAACGCATCCGGGTGCGCTCGGTGATCGGCCGCTTCCTGGAACACTCGCGCATCTTCTACTTCCACGCGGGGGGCGAACAGAAACTCTATCTTTCCAGCGCCGACTGGATGGAGCGCAATTTCTTCCGCCGCATCGAAATCTGCTTCCCGATACTCGAAGCCAAGTTAAAGCGCCGGGTCATCCAGGAGGGCCTGCGACCCTATCTCGCCGACAACAGCCAGGCCTGGAACATGAACGCCGAAGGCGGTTTCGCCGTCAGCCCGTCGCGCCGCAGCCGCATCTGCGCCCAGGAACTGCTGCTCACCGAACTGGCGACGCGCGGCTGACAGATCAGCCGCGCCAGGCACCGACCACGCCCGGCACTTCGCGCACCAGGGTCAGGATGCGCTGCAATTGCGGCACGCCGGCGAGTTCAACGGTGAAGGACATGCGTGCCTCGTTGGCCCTGGACAGGGTCTTGACCGCGGTGACGTTGATCTTCTCGCGCGAGAGCACTTCCGAAATGTCGCGCAGCAGTCCCTGCCGGTCGCTGGCATCGACGACCAGCGTCACCGCGTAGAGCGCATCGGCTTTCCCCGCACCCCACTCGGCGGTGATGATTCTCTCCGGGTTCTTCGCCGTCATGTTGCGGAAGTTCGGACATTCGACGCGATGTATCGAGACGCCCTTGCCACGCGTCACGAACCCGGAAATGGCATCGGGCGGCGCCGGCTTGCAACAGCGTCCGAGGCTGGTCAACAGCTTGTCGACGCCGACCACGAGGATGCCGCCGCCGGAGCCTGCCGACTTGCTCTGCCGGGTATGGAACTCGGGTTCCGCCGGCAGGGACTCGACCGGCCCGCGCAGTGCCACCTGCAATTGGCGGCCGCTCAGTTCGCCCCGGCCGGCGGCGAAATAGAGTTCGTCGCCGCCCTTGAAGCCCAGCTTCTGCGCCAGTTCCTCGATATTGGTCTGCGTCTGCCCCTCGCGCTGCAATTCACGGCCGATGAAGGCGCGGCCCTGGGCCAGGACATCGGCTTCCTCCTGCGCGGCGAACCACTGCTTGACCTTCTGCCGGGCCCGGCCGGTGGCGAGATAACCCTGCGCCGGATTGAGCCAGTCGCGCGAAGGCCCACCCTGCTTGGCGACGATGATCTCGACCCGCTGACCGTTGGCCAGCGGCGTATTCAGCGGCACCAGGTGGCCATCGACACGCGCGCCGCGACAGCGGTGGCCGAGGTCGGTATGCACGCGGTAGGCGAAATCGACCGGCGTGGCGCCGCGCGCCAGATCGATCACCCGGCCTTGTGGCGTCAGGATGTAGATGGTGTCGTCGAGCGCGGCGCGCTTGTACTGCTCGACCCATTCCGCGCTGTCGGTGATCTCGTCGCGCCAGGAAAGCAGCTGGCGCAGCCAGGCGATCTTCTCGTCGTAGGCCGAATCGCTGCGAGTGGTCGCCTCCTTGTAGCGCCAGTGAGCGGCCACGCCCAACTCGGCATGACGGTGCATCTCGTTGGTGCGGATCTGCACTTCCAGGGCGCGGCCATCCTCGATGGTCACGGCGGTGTGCAGCGAGCGGTAATCGTTGCTCTTGGGATGTGAAATGTAGTCGTCGAACTCGCCGTGTATCGGCTGCCACAGATGATGAACCAGGCCGAGTGCCGCGTAACAGTCCTTGACCTCGTCGACCAGGACGCGCAGCGCGCGAACGTCATAGACTTCGGCGAAGTCGAGGTTCTTGCCGCGCATCTTGTTCCAGATGCTGTAGATATGCTTGGGCCGGCCATAGACTTCGCCCTTGATGCCTTGCGCCGCCAGTTCGGCCTTGAGGCGGCCAATCGCGGCGGCGATGAACTGCTCGCGCTGGCCGCGCTTCTCGTCGAGCATCCTGGCAATGCGCTTATAGGTTTCCGGCTCCAGGAAGCGGAAGGAAAGATCCTCCAGTTCCCATTTCAGTTGCCAGACGCCGAGCCGGTTGGCCAGCGGCGCGTAGATTTCCAGGCTCTCATGGGCGGTCTCCTCGCGGCGCGCACCCTGCGTCGCTTCGTCGGTGAAATAACGCAGACTTTGCGTCCTGCTGGCCAGGCGCAGGAGCACCACGCGGATGTCCTCGACCATGGCCAGCAACATCTTGCGCAAGGTCTCGGACTGCGCCTTGACCTCGACACCGCCGCCCTTCTGCTGCCGAGTCAACAGGCGCAGGCCGTTGAGCCGGGTCAGGCCGCCGACCAGTTGCGCCACCGCCGTACCAAAGTCGGCGGCGAGTTTCTCCCGGGCCTCAGCCAGGTAGGCAGGCGCGGCGAAAAGCAGCGCGGCCAGTCGGGTCTCCAGGTCCAGATTGAGCGAGGCGGCGATTTGCGCCATGCCGATCGCGTGTGCCAGCGCTGCCTCGCCGCTGCCCAGCTTGCTCACACCATAGAGCCGCCCGGCAAGCGCTAGCGCTTGTTCCAGTTGCCCCCGCGCCTCGGCCGGCAGACCGGCGGCCAGAATCGGCAGCTGCGCTTCCTCGACGCCCGGCGGATGGGTGACTGAAACCACGTGATGGGGATACGATGGCAAGGGCGATGGCTACGATTATGCAGCAATCGACACATAAAAAAAAAGCCCGCATGTTTCGGCGGGCTTAAATCCAGTTCCAAAAGAGGAGGAGGTTCTGGAGGAGACGGAACGAATCATAGCGATAATGTTGCGTCGCAACAAACGACATAATCTGTCTTGACGAAATAGAAAATCTATCTCGTAATGGCGATTGTCAGCGGCCTATACACCATCCGGAAAGTTGACCGGGGCCGCCGAGGTCAAGGATACTTCAGCTTGCGCCGTTGATACCTCCATGATCTCTTAGCGCCAGATCACAAAGCTTAAGGGATCCCGCCATGCCATCGACTCTGGAAAACCTCAATGTAGCCTTTGCCGGCGAAAGTCAGGCGAATCAGAAGTATCGTGCCTTTGCCAAGAAGGCGGAGCAGGAGGGATTTGCTGCCGTTGCGAAGCTGTTTCGCTTGACGGCGGAAGCGGAGCGCATCCATGCGGAAGGGCACCTGAAGGCGCTGGACGGGGTCGGCTCCACGGCCGACAATCTTCAGGCCGCGATCAGCGGCGAAACCTACGAATTCAGCAGCATGTATCCGCCGATGGTGAAGCAGGCGGCCGCTGACGGTCACAAGGCCAGGCGAATGTTCGAATACGCTGTCGCCGCCGAAGAGGTGCACGCGAAGCTCTATCAAATGGCGCTGGAAGCCGTGCAGCAAGGCCGCGATCTGCCCGCGGAGTTCTACCTATGCCCGGTCTGCGGCTACATAGAAATGGGCAAGCCCGAACAGCCTTGTCCGGTCTGCGGCACGAAAGCCGAGAAGTTCGTGATGGCGGAATAACTAGAGCCTGTAGTTGCCCAAGGGGCAACCCAAGGCTCTTGTGCCAGCGAAGCAGGTGCTAGAGCCTGTAGTTGCCCAAGGGGCAACCCAAGGCTCTTGTGCCAGCGAAGCAGGTGCTAGAGCCTGTAGTTGCCCAAGGGGCAACCCAAGGCTCTTGTGCCAGCGAAACAGGCGCTAGAAAAGGTCGGCGACAAAAGTGTAGAGATAGGGCGTCGTTTCGGTACCGATGCCGATCACGTCGCCATCCTTCAGAACTGCGGAACCGCCGCTGTCGTTGCCGCCGACGTGAATCCCGCCCACCGTTGTCCCGCACGCGCTGCCCCTGTCGACCAGCAAATAGCCCTCCGCCGTGCTCTCGATCTGGAAGTGCTCGCGGGAAATATTCAGCAACGGGGCTCCGTCGACGAGGTAAAGATTGGCTCATTTAGCGAATGATGTTGTTGAACTCATACCCTGACGGCGAGAGCGAGCAACTGCACGGGATCCGGGCTGAATCGCGGCGACCGGTCGAGCGCCCTGAACCAACCGAGATAATTTGCGAGGTATTTCGTGGCT
>CAILCO010000101.1 GCA_903832735.1 uncultured Sterolibacterium sp. | reverse complement strand
GCAAACTTCATCTTCAACCTCCTCTAATAACAATCCATCATGCATGAATATTTCTCTGCCGGGTTCCAGCAATAACCGCCCGTGCGCAAATCGTCACTTTGGCTAGCCCAGGCCTTGCAGAGATCTATCTAGTGACCCAATTAGCAGGTGCTCATCGTTTCAAACTCGACCTGGAAGACTATCAAACTCTGGTCTCGATTGATAGCGCGTGCATCAAGTCGGATGCATTTTCAAAAGCCGCTCCGGGAAAATGAGTAGAGTATTTATCCTAGCGAGCCCATCTCGATAGTGGCTGTAGCAGCAACATCAAGCCAGAGGTCTTTCGCTCAAAAAATTTGCTGGCTGCAGTCAGTGGCTTGCTACTAATTCGAAAAATTGATAATTGTCTTAAAGCAAGTAAAACAATAATTGGCGCATCAGTCGGGGGGGAACGACGCATCTGGCAACTCAGCCGTCAATATTTTTCGAGCCGGCATCCCGCCCGAGCCACTTCAGCAAGGTAGCGAACATTACTTCCGGAACCGCCGGCTTGGTCAAGAAGTCATTCATCCCTGCCGCTGAACACCGCTCCCGATCCTCAGCAAACGCATTCGCCGTCATTGCCAAAATAGGCACAGTCTTTCGGTTCGGCATGCGGCGTATCGCACGCGTCGCTTCCAGACCATCCATTTCCGGCATCTGCATGTCCATCAGGATCACGTCGTAATCATTACGCTCAGCCAATCGCACCGCTTCGGCACCATCCCCGGCGATGCTGACTACCAGACCTGCATCAGTTAACAGCATCTCGGCAATCATCTGGTTGGCCAGTTCGTCTTCTGCCAGCAAGACACGTTTGCCGCAATGATGCCGTTTCAAGAGCACTTCAGCCGACTCGGATTGCTCGCTTTCGGCGTTAGCCACCGTCTGTGCCTTGCCCAGTCTTGCCGTGATGCTGAATGTGCTGCCATGCCCCAGCGCACTCTCAACCCCGACTTCACCCCCCATCAACTGGGCAATGCGCCGATTGATCGCCAGACCCAGACCGGTGCCGCCATACTTGCGCGTCGTCGATTGATCTGCCTGTTCGAAGGCCGTGAATATCCTATCCTGCTGGTCCGGCGTCATGCCAATGCCAGTGTCACTGACCTCGAAGCGCACCAGGTAACCCGTAGCGTCTTCCTCGACGATTTGCCCGCTCAAGGTAACACTGCCTTTCGCCGTGAACTTGACGGCATTGCTCAGATAATTGACCAGCGTTTGCGCGAGCCGGGTGGCATCGCCGTGCAAGTTCTGCGGCAGGCTGGCGACATTGATTAGCAGTTGCAATCCCTTGGCGTCGGCGGCTTCACTGATGATCGCCAGCACTGATCGCAGCATCTCGGCAAGTTCGAAGTCTCTTGGGTCTAAAACGAGCTTGCCGGCCTCGATCTTTGACAGATCCAGAATGTCGTTGATGATACCGAGGAGATGTTTGCCAGACGTGAGAACGGTATCGACGTACTTTGCCTGCATAGGTGTAACGCCGCTACGCATCAGAATGTGCGCCATACCTAAAATGCCGTTCATCGGCGTACGTATCTCGTGGCTCATGTTGGCAAGAAATGCGCTCTTGGCCACATTGGCTGCTTCGGCGGCATCCCGGGCTGCGGCAAGCTCCTCTGTGCGAATATCAACCAGCTCCTTAAGCTGTTCGTGGTGCGTTTCCAGGGTTCGCTGAGCCGCTTTCTGAAGCGTGAAATCCGCTACTAGGCCGATGAAATGAGGGACACCGCCAATATCTATCGGGCAGCCCGAGTAGGCAATGTCGATAATGCCCCCATCCTTTCGACGGAATTGTGCCTCTAGGTTCTCTATGGTTGTCCCGACACGCATCGCATCGAGGACGGCGGCGCGTGCCTCGTTGCCCACCCACAGGTGCATGTCGACTCCCGTTTTCCCCATGAGTTCTTCACGGCGATAGCCGAGGAGTCGTTCAAGCGACGGATTCAGATCCACGAAGGTACCGTCGGCAAGAAGGCCGATGGCGATGCCGACGGGGCTGGTCCTAAAGACGGTCGAAAACCGTTCATTGCTTTCCTTGAGAGCGTGCTCAGCACGCTTCTTCTCGGTAATGTCTTCCTTCACCGCCAGGTAATGCGTGACTCCCTCATTAGGCTGGCGTATCGGCGAGATGATTGCCCACTCGATGTAATCGCTGCCGTCCTTGCGCCTGTTGTAGAGTTCTCCCTGCCAGGTTTGGCCGTGAGCCAAAGCATCCCAGAGTGCCGCATAATTCGCCGGCGGCGTCTTACCGGAATTCAATATGCGCGGGTTCTTGCCGATCACTTCTTCCCGGTTGTAGCCCGTGTTGCGGAGAAAGGCTTCGTTGACATACTCGATGTCGGCCTCCAGGTTGGTGATGACGATGCTTTCCGGGCTTTGTTCTACAGCCTGCGAAAGTTTGCGTAGTCCTTCTTCTTTCTCCCGCAACGGACGTAAATCAAGGTAATTGGCGACAAATCCAATCAATTCATCTTGATCGTTCCGAATTTTGCCAATATTAGCCAGGACGGGAATCGGCGTGCCATCTTTGGCCATCCGGGCAACTTCTCCGTGCCAGAAGCCCTGTTTCATGACTTGCTCGGGAACTTTATAAGCGTCTGGATCGGTCTCGTCAGGTGGTACAAGTATGGTCACCGGTTTTCCCAATAAGTCGTCGGCTTCATAGCCGAACAGCTTGGTAAAAGCCGGGGTCAAATGGGTGATGTTGGAATTGGGATCGCACAAGAGTGTCGGTTGCACTGACTGTCGGAGTCCTTCGCTAAATAAATAGCGGTCCGCTTCCGCCTGCTTGCTCGCAGTAATGTCCTCGGCCGAGATGATGATGCCGCCAATGGCGCCTTTCGCATCGGTCCAGGGTAACACCGCCCAACGCAGCCAATGCTGGCTGCCGTCAGCATGCGTCCACATCTCGCCATCGTTGTGCTGGGTGACGCCGGCTAGGCCTTGCTGATGCACGCGCTTCCATTCGGCGGGCACATCCGGATGCACAGCGTAATGATTACGGCCGATCAGGTTTTCATAGCCTCGGCCGTATTCGTTCAGCCACCGACCGCTATTCGCTAGATAGTTCATGTCCTTGTCGAGCATGGCGATGCTAATCGGCGCGTGCCTAATGAAAGCCTCCAACTGCTCCTGGCTCTCCTTTAGATTCTCCTCGATCTGCTTCTTTGCCGTAGGCTCATTTAGCGAATAACGTGGCTGGCTCATCTAGCGAGCCTGTGGAAGTGGATACTGGTTACATAGCGCACGGGCGCTGGAGCCAGGAGATGCAAAATGAGGACGAGAGAATTGGCAAGGCTCATCGGGACATTGG
>CAILCO010000100.1 GCA_903832735.1 uncultured Sterolibacterium sp. | reverse complement strand
CGAGCAGGAGATCTCCGCTTCCGCTCACCGTCGCGCGCCATCCCGGATCGAGCACCGTCGTCGAGGTGCCGTCGCTGATCATGGCCGGGCCGGCGAGTACGTCCGCGCAGCGAAGATCGTCGCGACGATGAAGCGGACTGATGTGCCAGCGGTCGTCGGCATGAATGCGGATCTTCTCGCCGGCCGGGGCTCTGCCGGGAGATGTTGCGCGGGCGGCTGCGGTCGTCTGCCCCGGGTGTGGCATTTCCGGTTCCTCGGCCGTGGCCTCGGCCACTGCCGACTCGATGACCAGCGCGCGGGCGGGCATCAGGAAGGAAAAGCGTTGCCGGTATTGTTCCGCAAAACTTGCCTGCATCGCGGCGCTGTCGGCGAGCATGACCGGCAAGGCCGTGTCGGTGCCTTCGTAGCGGAGATAGAGGCGCAAAGTTATGGCAATGGTGTCTGCCGTTATGCCCTGGGCCATCAGTTCGCCGCGCGCGGCAAGCGCCAACTGGTCCAGTGTTGCGCGGGCCGCCGCTTCGCCCGTCTCATCCAGTCTCGTCTCGACCGAGCGCTCGCGGATCACCGCCGGTCTGGCCAGGCCCATGCCGTAGGCCGACAGGACGCCGGCTAGCGGATGGATCAGGACGCGGGGCATGGCCAGCGCATCGGCGACGGCGCAGGCGTGCTGGCCGCCGGCGCCGCCGAAGGTCGCCAGGGTGTATTGGGTGACGTCGTAGCCGCGCTGCACGGAAATCTTCTTGATGGCATTGGCCATGTTGGCGATGGCCACTTCGAGGAATCCCTGCGCCAGCTGTTCGGCCGTGGTGACTCGCCCGGTCCTGGCGCCGACCTCGCCGGCCAGCGCGGTGAAGCGCTCCAGGACCACGGTGCGATCCAGTCCTTGATCGGCGTTCGGGCCGAATACCGCGGGAAAGTGCTCCGGCTGGATGCGCCCGAGCAGCACGTTGGCGTCGGTCACGGTGAGCGGGCCGCCGCGGCGATAGCAGGCCGGACCCGGATTGGCGCCGGCCGAGTCGGGCCCGACGCGCAGCCGCGCGCCGTCAAAGTGCAGGATCGATCCGCCGCCGGCGGCGACGGTGTGGATGTTCATCATCGGCGCGCGCACTCGCACGCCGGCCACCATGCTGTCGAAGACCCGCTCGAATTCGCCGGCATAGTGCGAGACATCGGTCGAAGTGCCGCCCATGTCGAAGCCGATGACCCGCTCGAAGCCGGCTGCACGGGAGACGCCAACCATGCCGACGATGCCGCCGGCGGGCCCTGAGAGGATGGCGTCCTTGCCCTGAAACGAGTGCGCCTCGGCGAGCCCGCCATTCGATTGCATGAACTGCAGTTTTACCCCGGGCAGGGCGGCGGCGAGGCGATCGACATAGCGGCGCAGCACCGGCGACAGATAGGCATCGGCGACCGTCGTATCGCCGCGGGCGACGAAGCGGATCAGCGGCGAGACCTGGTGCGACACCGAGATCTGGGCGTAGCCTGCTTCCGCCGCCAGCGCCGCGACGCGGGATTCGTGAGCCGTGTGGCGATAGCCGTGCAGCAGCACGATCGCCACGGCCGCGATGCCCTGTTCGCTGACGGCGCGCAAGGCCAGACGTGCGGCCTCCTCGTCCAGGGGCAGGATTACCGAGCCGTCGGCGGCGATCCGTTCGTCGATCTCGATGACCCGTTCATGGAGCAACTCGGGCAGGATGATTTCCCGGTCGAACAGCCTGGGGCGATTCTGATAGGCGATCCGCAAGGCATCGCGGAAGCCGCGCGTCACGGCCAGCAGGACCCGTTCGCCCTTGCGCTCGAGCAGGGCATTGGTGGCCACCGTCGTGCCCATCTTGACCGCCGCTATCCGCTCCGTCGGAATCGGCTCGACCGGGCCCAGGCGGAGCAGTTGCCTGATGCCTGCGACCGCCGCATCCGGATACTGCTCCGGGTTTTCGGAGAGCAGTTTCAGGGTCTCTAGACGGCCATCGGGACGGCGTCCGACGATGTCGGTGAAGGTGCCTCCCCGGTCGATCCAGAACTGCCAGCGCGTGTCATTCAAGGCCGCGCTCGCCGGGCAGCAATTTGCTCAGACAGGCATAGACGGCGCTGCCGTCCAGTTGCTCCATGCATTCCTTGCAGGCATAGTCGTTGATGCATGGGTAGCGAAAGCTTAGTGTGTCGTCCGGATTCTCACGAATCCAGCGCAGGCCGTCAAGCAAAGTGGTGACGCTGTCCGGCAGCAAGCGCTGAATCAGTCCGGGCATGCACACGGCAATCAACATCGAACGCCACGATCCTGGTAGCGGCTCGGTGTTGCTGCAGCCAGTCAGCCTGCCGGGCATGATGACCGGCCAGGTGCTGGCGGGGCAGCCGCCCGGCCAGGCCATCCGCCACCAGATCGTGATCATGTTCCTGATTGCCGCCGCTTCCAGCCTGGGTACGGTTTCCGCGGTGCTCGTGGTTTTTCGCTGCGCATTCAGTCGCGCGCACTGTTTCCTCTATGGGCGACTGGAAGAACGCGGGGCGGATGAGTGAAATTCTGGCAAAGCTCGCCTTATGGTATTTTGCTATATCAATGTGAAGTATTCTTCGTTCTCTTAATTTCGACCCGATCCTAAACTGCGTAGATCATTTTCGAAATGACCAAAAACTCATTATTGGGGGCCGCCTGGACGCGGACCTGCCCTGGATCCAGGATTGATAGTTCCCTACCCGCATAAGGAGATTCAAATGGCCCACTGGTTCGCCGACAACACACAATCCATCGGCCGCACGCCGCTGATCAGACTCAACCGTATTGGCGATGGTGCCGAGGCGACCATACTGGCCAAGATCGAAGGCCGCAACCCGGCGTATTCGGTGAAGTGCCGGATCGGTGCGGCGATGGTGGCTGATGCAGAACAACGCGGCCTGCTTGGCCCCGGCAAGGAACTTGTGGAACCGACCAGCGGCAACACCGGGATAGCCCTGGCCTTTGTCGCCGCCGCCAAAGGCATACCGCTGACGCTGACGATGCCCGACACCATGAGTCTGGAGCGGCGCAAACTGCTCATTGCCTTCGGTGCCAAACTGGTGCTGACCGAGGGAGCCAAGGGGATGTCCGGCGCTATCGCCAAGGCGGAAGAAATCGCCGCATCCGAGCCAGGGAAATATGTGCTCTTGCAGCAGTTCAAGAACCCCGCCAATCCGGCGATACACGAAACCACCACCGGCCCGGAAATCTGGGACGATACCGACGGCAAGGTGGATATCTTGATCTCCGGCGTCGGAACCGGCGGCACGATTACCGGAATCTCGCGCTACATCAAGAATACCCGCGGCAAGGCGATTCAGTCTGTTGCCGTCGAACCGACGGCAAGTCCGGTCCTCACCCAAAAGCGCAACGGCGCAGCGATCAAGCCGGGACCGCACAAGATACAAGGCATCGGCGCCGGCTTCGTGCCTGACGTGCTCGATTTGTCCCTGGTCGATGCTATCGAACAAGTCAGCAACGAGGAGTCTGTCCAGTTTGCCCGTCGCCTGGCCAAGGAGGAAGGCATCATCTCCGGGATCTCCAGCGGCGCCGCTGTTGCGGTTGCGGCGCGCATCGCGCAGCGTCCGGAAAACGCCGGCAAGACCATCGTGGTGATCCTGCCTGACTCCGGCGAACGCTATCTGTCATCGATCCTGTTCGAGGGTCTCTTTGACGCTGCCGGCCTGGCTATATGAGTCGATTTGCAGCCGTGTCCCGTCCTCTGACGCTCGCGGTGGGGCAGTCCGTTGGGACCTCACGCGGATCGTCGGCGGATTGCGCAAGGCCCGCGATGAAGACATTGCCGGCGAGGAACTAGAGCAGCAGGCCGCCATTATCGTTGGCAGCTGCACCGAAGCCTTGCCCGACCAGAGTCTTCTGGCGCGAACGGCATCGCCTGGCCGATCCCGGCCGCGGTCAGGATGCTTAATCTCCCGGGCGCCCGGCCGATCCGTAATATCATGGTCTGCGCGGATAGACCATCCGTGCATGAACCGATGAACCCACCTCGCCAGGAATCCTGATGTCCGACACGGCATTCTGCTACCACTGCAGCGTCCATCACGCGATGGCCGAGATGCGCCAGATCGTCACCAAGGGCGGCAAGCGCTGGCGCTGCATCAAGAGCATCGAGGCAGCCAGGGCGGGACTTGAGGCACGCAACGCCTTTGGTCAGCGCATGACGGAAATCAACAAGGCCGAAACACAGTCCAGGCAGAGCCGGATGGTGAATCCCGAACTGGATGCGCATAACCGCTCCGGCGGCAGATGAGCTCCTAAGCTATCAGCATCGGCAGCCTGATCGCGATCATCGCTATCCGGAATTGCGCCGCGAGCAGCACCAGACTCTTCGCGACCTAGGGCAGTAGCGCCCGACTATCGCCGCCGGAATCCTAGAGCAAACATTTCGGTGCGTTTCTCGCGGGCAGGCGATCAAGTATCATCAAGCCGGTGGATTTTCGGGAGGGGATGCGGTGCGGAAGAATGCGGACGATGGTAAAGAGCGTTGCGCGGCGGCGGTTGTTGACGAGGAGCTCTGCGAGATCGCGGCAACGCTGATTCAGACGCGTCAGAACATTCCAGCCCGGCATCTGCGGGAGCCCGCTCCTTCGGCGCAGCAACGACAGCAACTGCTCGATGCCGCCGCCGCGGCTCCGGACCATGGCTTGATCAACCCCTGGCGTTTCATCGTCATCCCGCAGGACAAGCGAGCGCTGCTGGCCGAGGTGTTCGCACAGGCGCTGGTCGATCGCGATCCGGACGCGACGCCGGAGCAGATCGCCACGGCCCGGGAGAAAGCGCAGCGCGCACCGCTATTGCTTCTGGCCGTGGCCCGTCTGGGACCGGCCGAACCCGCCATCCGGCCGCTCGAGCGCATGGTCTCCCTGGGCTGCGCGATCCAGAACATGCTGCTGATGGCGCATGCCATGAGTTTTGGCGCCGGGCTCACCAGCGGGCAGGCGCTGGACTCGCCCCGTCTGCAAGCCTTGTTCGGTCTGAGCGAGGGCGAGCAGGCTGTCTGCTTCGTCAATGTCGGCACGGTCAGCAAGCGCAAGTCGCCGCGCGCCAGACCGCTGGCGGGCGACTTTCTTTCGTCGCTATGAACAGCAACCGCAAAATGGCTAGGCGTCAGGTACTTCGCCTGGGGGCGCTGAGCACACTGAGCGGGATCGGACTGGGCTTGCCCAGTGCCCGCGCCGCCGAGGCATCGGCCATCAGCCCGGAGATGAGCGCGCTCAGCCAGTACATGAGCGAAGCGGCGCGCCGGGCGCTGCCGGCAGAGGTCGCGGAGCAGGCGAAACATCACCTCCTCGATAGCCTCGCCGCGATCATTTCCGGGTCCGAGTTGCCGCCCGGACAGGCGGCGCTGCGCTATCTGCGGGCGAACGCCGCGCCGGGCGCGGCGACGATCGTCGCCGCCGGGCTTACGGCCGGACCGATCGATGCCGCGATGGCCAACGGGGTGATGGGGCACTCGGACGAAACCGACGACTCGCATTCGCCTTCGCGTTCGCACCCGGGCTGCTCCATCGTGCCGGCGGCGCTCGCCGCCGGAGAAAAATTCGCCATCGACGGCGGCCGCTTCCTGCGCGCCATAACCCTGGGCTACGACGTCGGGCCGCGCGTGACCATGGCCATGGGCGGTGCGACCTTCAGCTACGAAAGCCACAAGAGTACGCACAGCATTGCCGGCATCTTCGGAGCGGCGGCCGCAGCCGGCTGTGCCGCCGCTCTGGACGCCCGGCAGATGCGCTGGCTGCTCGACTACACGGCACAGCAATCTTCCGGCATCGCGGCCTGGGGGCGCGACACCGATCACATCGAAAAGGCCTTCGTGTTCGGCGGCATGCCCGCGCGCAGCGGTGTGACCGCGGCGCTCTTGGTCGAGTCGGGCTGGAACGGCATCGACGATATTTTTTCCGGCGCCGACAATTTCTTTCTTGCCTACGCGCCCGCGGCCGATAGGACGCAACTCGCCGAGAAGCTCGGCGAGCGCTACGAGATCACCCGGACCGACATAAAAAAATGGACGGTCGGCTCGCCGATCCAGGGACCGCTCGACGCGGTCGCGGCGATACGCGGGCGGCGGGCCTTCGAAGCGGAGCAGGTCGAACGCGTGGTCGTGCGCCTGGCGCCGACGGTCGCCAGCGTCGTGGACAATCGCGACATCCCCGACATCAGCCTGCAGCACATGGTTGCCGTGATGCTCCTGGACCAGACCGCATCGTTCAAGGCGGCGCACGACAAGCCGCGCATGCGGGACGCGGCGGTGCTGCGCCAGCGCGCCAAGGTGCAACTGGTGCACGACGAAGCCCTGACCCGTTTCCTGCCGGTGCGAATCGCGATCGTCGAAGTGACCCTGAACGACGGCACGCATCTGGTCGAACGTGTTGAAGCCGTGCGCGGCACTCCGCGCAATCCGATGACGCGGGCCGAAGTGATAGCCAAGTGCCGGGATCTGGTCGTGCCGGTGCTCGGCGCGGAAAAATCCGCGCGTTTGATCGAGACGGTCTTCGCGATCGAAGCGCTGGGCGACATCCGCAAACTGCGGCCGCTGCTTCAGCCCGGCTGAGATTTCCGCGGAATCTGGGCGAGACGGAGTTCGCTATTCAGGCCGCGACCTACAGCACGTAAACCAGGATAGCCACGTAATGGCAGGCGCTGCCGGCGAGCACGAAGAGGTGCCAGACGCCGTGCGCGTGGGCGAGCCGGGTGTCGAGCGCATAGAAGACGATGCCGATCGTATAGAACAGCCCGCCGGCCGCGAGCCAGGCGAAGCCCGCCGGGCCCAGCGCATGGAGCAAGGGAACCACGGCCACCAGGGCGACCCAGCCCATCACGGCATAGATCACCAGCGACAGTATCCGCGCTTCGCTCCTGGGTTGCAGTTCCTGCAGAATGCCGAGTAGCGCCAGGGTCCATACCACGCCCAGCAGCGACCAGCCCCACGGGCCGCGCAACGAGACCAGGCAGAACGGGGTATAGCTGCCGGCAATGAGCAGGTAGATGCCATGATGGTCGAGTTTCTGCATGATCTCTTTCGCCCGTCCACGCAGTCCGTGGTAGAGCGTCGAGACGCTGTAGAGCAGGATCAGCGTCGCGCAATAGATGGCGATGCCCGCCAGCTTCCACGGATCGCCGCCCAGCGCCGCCGTCGCAATGAGGACGACTGCGCCGGCAAGCGCGAGCACGGCCCCGAAGAGATGCGTCAGGGCGTTGAATTTTTCCCCGTAGACCAGGTGCAAAGCCTTGCTCCTTTCCGTGTGTCTACTATTACAACAGCAACAAACTGAAACAAATCGCTGTCGTCTTTTGCTCGGTTCGATGCGTTATATTCGCACACGTCGCCCGATTGAGAGCACGCCCCAGGAGACCAGCATGCAGCGAATTCACCGGAACATCCTCAGCGCGATCGTCATCATCATCGCGGCCGGCAGCGGCAGCGTTCTCGCCGATGATTACCGCCGCGACGAACATCGACGTGGCCACGATCGGCATATGGTCTTCGACAATCGCCATGGTCATGGCCATTACTATCCGGAACCCGGCTTCATGATATCGGTGCTGCCGGTCAATGCCATCACGATAGGCTACGGCAGGGATCGATACTTCTTCCAGGGCGGCGTCTGGTATCGGCCGGGGCCCAGAGGTTACATGGTCATCCGGGCACCGATCGGGATTGGCCTGCCGGTCTTGCCGCCGGACTACTCGACGGTCTGGGTCGATGGCGTTGCCTACTACTACGCCAACAACGTCTATTATGCCGGCAACCCGGGGAGCTATGTGGTCGTTGCTCCGCCGACCCATTACGTCGAGCGGCCCGATGCGGGACAATCTGCGCCGCCCGGCGCGCCCGCTTCAGTGCCTCAGCCGGCACCCGGCACCTGGTATTACTGCGAAGCCAGCAAGGCTTATTATCCCTACGTCGCGGAGTGCAAGTCCGGCTGGCGCGCGGTGCCGGCGACGCCGCCCAGGTAAGGCCGGGAATATGGAAGAGCGTGATGGCCGAACCGTGAGATCTTCGGCTGTGCTGCTGCGCAGGCTAGGCGGCGCTCTTTTGCTGGTGGGCTTGCTCGCTGCGGTGCTGGTGTTCCTCATGGTCCCTGGCGAAGATGCCGGCGTGTCCGGTGACAACATGGTCTCGCCCGAGAGCGTAAAGCGTTACAACTACGACCTGGAACGCCTGGGCGGCAAGTCGCTGGTGTGGGTGGCCGAGTTCAATGACTGGCTGGGTAGCCTGTGGCACGGCAGGAAACTTGCGGGCACGTTGATCGTGCTCTTTGGCGGGGCGGCCTGGATCTGTTTCTGGATCTCCACATTGCCTCCCGAGGAGCGGTAGAGCCCGTAGTTGTCTGAACGACAACTACGGGCGGTCATCCTATTAGTTGTGCTGTGAAGCTGGTGCTAGACATTGCCGGGTCTCGCCCCGGCGGGCGAGGTACTTTCTTGCTGCGCGGCAAGAAAGTATCCAAACGGGTTTGCCAACTGAGGCGCCCCGCCGCCCCGGCCCTGCGGGCTTCCCTCCCTCCGAACCGCCAGCCCGGCCGGCCGCTAAACTCGCTACGCTCGGACAACGCGGCCGGCCTGCCCCGGTCCGGCGGCTCTCCGCTCGGCGGGGCAGAGGGCATGGGTGTATCGAATTTTCCGCTGCGCTTTTGATTCCGGAGGCCAGACTCCAATTCGGAAGGTACCGGTCAATGCCCACAAGAACCGGTCGGGTATTTCCCGACAACGTCGGCAGTGCAGCGTTTGCCGACGCTGCCGTCGCCAAAATGTACTTCCGTCCTCGGCCATGACCTGCCTGCGATAGCAGAGGCATCACTAGACGGTATGTGGCGAGTTGAGTCATCGGGCCCTTGTAGTTCGGAGCCGAAAACCTGTCGTTGGGCATATCCGCCGCCGCAGGCCTGAACACAGCACTCAACAACCTGATGCATACCGGACCTAATTCGGTTCAGTGCCCATGTCGACTGCATGGCATACCTAAGTTCAATGTCCATGGCTTGCCATTCACGAGTCAATCAGATTTCCCGTTTTCCGGAAACAAAGTACATGTCGAGACTCCCTTTGCCCTTGGCATCCACCTTGCCTCGGTACTCACAATCGAACTCATGACGGATCAGGTCGTAGGTATAGGCGGAAACGTTGACACGGCCGATTTCCCCCGAATTTTCCATGCGGGAAGCGATATTGACCGTATCACCCCAGACATCGAAAGCATATTTGCGCTTGCCGACAACGCCCGCCACCACCGGCCCAGAATGAACGCCAACCCGAAGGGACCATTTGAATGAAGTCGTTCTGTTCCGCTCGTTCAGATAATCAATCATCTTCAGTCCGGCCCGCACGCAGCGATGGGCATGATCCGGGCACGCCTTTGGCAGCCCAGCGGCGGCCATATAGGCATCACCGATAGTTTTGATTTTCTCGACCCCATGGGCGTCAGTAATGCTGTCGAAGGCTTCAAATATTTCGTTGAGTTCAGCGACCATCCGGTCTGCGGGCATCGCCGAGACGGCTTGGGTGAATTCACTAAAGTCGGTAAATAGTATGGTTACCGCCTCATGCCTGACAGAGCGCACACTGCCAGTGGCGGACAATTCATCGGCAACTTCTTTGGGAAGAATGTTGTGCAGCAGTTCCTTGGTACGTGTCTGTTCAGCTTGAAGCTCGACAGTGCGCTGATTGATCTTGCTCTCCAGTTCTTGCTCCGAGCGCTGAAGAGCTTCAATCAGCGCGGATTGCGAAGCGAGCAATTCGCGGGCGGTTCGTTCGTTCTCTTCAGATAGGCGCACTACAACGGGGTAGAGAACAGCGCCACAGAGCAATGACGCCAAACCCGCCATCAACGCGACCATTAAGGAACTGAGATAGATCTGTTCCCGCTGCCAGGCCGGCACAACGCGGACGCCTTCAAAATAGCCTGAAACTGGTCCGGTCTTATCGGTTGCCGATACCCGCAAGGGCACGAATACCCTAAGTGCCCAATGCCCGTCGGAAACATTGAGGCTCTCGTAGGACGAGGTAACGTAGTTGGGGGCCTCATGATGAGGTAGAGCGGATTCAATTGTTTCACCGTCAGGGGTCATCGCCTCAGCGAGTTTGTTCCCGTGAGTATCGTAAATCTCCGCAATATCAAACAAGCCGCCTGAAATCGCATTGGCGGCTGACTTAGCGTGGTCGATGGAATTCGCTACATTCAGATTGATGGCATCAAAGTGCCTCAAGAGTCCGTCGGACTCCTCCATGGCAAGTGACACGATGCTCTCTTCTGCGTTTTCTCGCGCGACAAACCACGCTAAAGGACTGGCGATGGCCGCCATCAGAATGCTGATCGTACCAATGCGCACTGCAGTGCGTTTCTGGAACGAATTCATTGCTGTGAACGACTCTTCATGCTCCGCCCCTGGGGTTTCTACAGACACTCACTTTGTCTATCTAAACGGCTCTCCACTGACCGCACCTGGCCAAATCCCAGCCACCTGAAGGACTTTAGCATGGCATGGACGGCAGCTATGTTATGGGAGCTGAAGTTTGACACGGATATTTTGACGCAAGGCAGCAAATCCATTGCTGCCCAGGCTGACAGGCAGGTCCACCACCGGTAGCGGTCATCGGCTATGCTGCCGTCTTGTGGCGGTTCAGGGCACGGAGCACTCGGTGACGACTGGCTGCTTTCAGGCATCGTAATTTCACTGACCGCTTTCCGGCGATGAATTCGAAGAGAGGACCGTCGCTTGCGTGCCCTTATGTGGAGTTCCACATAAGGGCACGCTGCTGCCGCTGGCCTTGAAAATCTGAGCGTCCATTGACAGTCTGAAGCACTCGTTCACAATTTTCGGGCGACCATCTCTTGATGGCTACCAGCGGCAATACCCCTCTGCCCCGCCGAGCGGAGAGCCGCCGGACCGGGGCAGTCCGGCCGCGTTGTCTGAGCGTAGCGAGTTTAGCGGCCGGCCGGGCTGGTGGTTCGGAGGGAGGGGAGCCCGCAGGGCCGGGGCGGCGGGGCGCCTCAGTTGGCAAACCCGTTTGGATACTTTCTTGCCGCGCAGCAAGAAAGTATCTCGCCTGCCGGGGCGAGACCCGGCAATGACTCGGGCTAAGCGTCAGTGCCCCTTCAGCGCGTAGATGCCGTCGGCGTTGCGCCAGTAGCCCTTGTAGTCCATGCCGGAGCCGAACAGGTAGCGGTCCTCTATTTCCAGGCCGGTGACGTCGGCGCGCATCCCCGGCGTTGCCTTGCGTTGATGCAGCTTGTGCACCAGCACGGCGGTATGCACTGCGGCGACGCCCTGGTCGCGGAAGTAGTCGATGATCGCCGCCAGCGTATGGCCCTCGTCGAGGATGTCGTCGAGAACCAGCACCACTCTGCCACGCAAGTCCTGGGTGGGCCGCACCCGCCAGTCGAGCAGGGAGCCGTTGAGCCTATGGCCGTAGCGGGTTGCGTGCAGGTAGGACACTTCCAGCGGAAAGTCGAGCTGGCTGATCAGCCTGCCGGACAGCACCAGTGCACCGTTCATGACGCAGAAAATGATCGGGTTCGTGCCCTTCAGGCGGGCCGTTATTTCCGCCGCCATGCGCGTCACGGCAGCCGCAACTTCCTGCGCCGTGGCCAGGCAGTCGGCCTCGGCAAAGGCCTGTTCAATTTCCCGGAGGTCAATGGGCATGGCATCCCTAACTTTCATGGCTTCGATGAACCACCTCGTATCATGAATAGGCGGATCTTCGTAACACTTCACAAGCGGGCAGATCGGCCCGCCCCTCCCGTCCTCCCCTCGCGGGGAGGCTACTATCTGGCTCGCTTTGCTCGGAAATGACAGGGCGCGCTTGGCAAGGTATTTCACGTTAAGACTGATCGAAGCCGAGTTTTACCATAGAGGGGACATTTCCGCTTTCGACTTGGGGTACGATGCGCCGGGTGCGGATATCCGCCATATTTTTTTACTGGATGTGCGATGGCGAAAGCAAGTGTGGCGGACAGGCTGGTGGCGCTCTTGCCGGGGAAGCCGGGGGCCGGGCTGTTCAATCCGTGGACGCAAAGTGGCGTGCTCGATCTCGAGCCGGACGCCGTGGCTAAACGGATGACGCGATTGCGCCGGCATTTCGATGTCCGCCCCCGACTCGTCCTGATCGGCGAGGCGGCGGGTTATCAGGGCTGCCGCTACTCCGGGATTCCATTTACCTCCGAGCGGCTGCTCTGCGCCGGGAGCATCCCGCGCATGCCTCGGGAAGAGCGGTTTACTTCACGCCCGCTGCCGTTCTCCGAGCCGTCGGCGACGATCATCTGGCGCACCCTGGCCGAGCTTGGTCTGGCCGAATCGACGGTGTTATGGAACGCCCTGCCGCTGCATCCTTTCCCCGACGGGCGGGAACTGGGCAACCGCACCCCGCTCGGGGGCGAACTCGATATCGGCCTGCCCTGCCTGGAATTTCTCAGCCAGCAGTTCAGCGGAATACCCCTGATCGCGGTGGGTCTGCAGGCCGAGAAAGCCATGCGCCTGTTGGGGGTCGAACCGGCCGTGACGGTCCGGCATCCGGCCAACGGCGGCGCGACGAAGTTCGCAACAGCGATGAAGGCGTTCGCGCAGCGCGCTGGCGTCGGAGCTTGAGGAAGCGCCTTCTGCCCGCTCTCAGAATCCGTACAGGCGGGCGGGATTGTCGACGAGGATTTTCTTCCTGAGTGACTCGTCCGGCGCCCAGCTTGCCAGCAAGTCCAGCGTCGCCAGATCGTCGGTTTTCCTGAACGGGCTGACTGCCGTTGCCGCCACGCCAGGCGCGCGATCGGTGTGGGGCCAGTCGCTGGCCCAGAGCATGCGCTCGGGGTTGGCCGCGATGAAGGCCTGCGCCAGGGGCAGAACCTCGCCATAGGCCGGCGCTTCCTTGGAGATCCGGTAGGGGGCGGAGAGTTTTACGTAGGCATGCCCGTTGCGGATCAGGGACAGTACCGGCTGCAGATCGGCCTGCGCTGTCCCTTGCGAGGCCTTGGCCGTGGCGAAGTGGTCGAGCACCACCGGGACCGGCAGGGCGGCGATGTGGTCGGCGATCGCGGCGATGATTTCCAGCGCTGCATAGATCTGGATATGCCAGCCGAGCGGCGCGATGCGCCCGGCCAGTTCGCCGAGCGCGCGCCGTGCGGCAGCGGGATCGCGGCTGCCTAGCGATTCGAGATTGATGCGCACGCCTCGGACGCCGTGGCCGGCCAGCTTGTTCAGTTCGTCCGCAGGCGTCGCCCCGTCGATCACGGCGATGCCGCGCGCGGCTGTGCCCAGTTTCGCCAACGCATCGACCAGGCAGCGGTTGTCGGTGCCATAGAAACTCGGCTGTACGAGCACCACGCGCGTCAGATGCAGCGACGACAAATGCGCCTGAAGGTCTGGAACGCTGGCCTCAGGCGGTGTGTAGGCGCGATCCGGGAGCATGGGATATTTGTCGCGGGCGCTGATGATGTGCACATGGCAGTCGCAGGCTCCCGCCGGAACCTTGTAGGATAAAGAGGATTCGGCCGCCATGGCTTGCTGCCGGCCAGACAGCGCCAGCCCGGTGACGCAGGCGGCGGCACTCATGACGACGTTTCTTCTTGAAGACATGGGATCTCCTGTGGTTGTCTTGCCGGCAAGTGCACATTGCGACTATTTTATCGAGTTAGTATTGCATGGCGCGACAGCCGCTCGAAATCCGGAGAATTCCTGATGCACCCTGTACTCACCGGCAACACGGCCAGCGGGCTTGCGCCCGCCCGGGATGGCACGCAACTGGCCTACAGCCTGACCCGCCGGGGCGGCGCCCGCGGCCGGGTCGCCCTGGTGCATTCGCTGGCGATGAATGGCGCCTTCTGGGCGCCGGTCGTGGCGCAACTGTCCGCGCATGCCGATGTGCTGGTCTACGATTGCCGCGGCCATGGGGCTTCCGACAAGCCTGCCGGACCCTACAGCGTCGAACTCTTTGCCGATGATCTGGCCGACCTGCTCGATCATCTCGGCTGGCGCAGGGCGCTCGTTGCCGGTGCGTCGATGGGCGGCAGCGTGGCGCTGGCCTTCGCGGACGCCTATCCGGAGCGCTGCGCCGCGCTCGGCCTCATCGACACCAGCGCATGGTACGGCGCCGACGCGCCGGAGAAGTGGGCGGAGCGCGCCGGAAAGGCGCAGGCGGAAGGATTGCAGGCGCTGGTCGGCTTCCAGCAGGCGCGCTGGTTCGGCGACGATTTCCGCAACAAGCACGGCGACGTGGTGGCGGCGTGCGTCGAGACCTTCCTGAAAAACGAAGTCCCGGCCTTCGTCGCCACCTGCACTATGCTCGGCGCCTTCGATCTCCGGCCGGCCCTGCCGCGCCTCTCCCTGCCCGCCGCCGTGCTTGTCGGCGAGGAGGATTACGCCACGCCGGTGGCCATGGCCAGGGTGCTGCACGAGGGAATCGCCGGCTCCAGTTTTCAACTGCTCCAAGGCGCCCGGCATCTCACTCCGCTCGAATGCCCGGCCGTCGTCAGCGAGGCTTTAGTCGCGCTTCTGACCAGATCCTGACCGGCTTGCGCAAAGTCGTGAGGTCATCGAAGGGCGATAAGGCCGTCAGGATGGCCTCAAACGGGCCGCCTTTGGCCAAACGCTCGTGGTTGATACCAAAGTACCGGCGGGCGTTCGCCGTGGCCGCAGAGAGCGTTTTCGACAGCGGCAGACCGGCTTCGAGATAGCGGCTGATCTCTTCGAACACCGCGTAACCGTGCTCGACGCCCATGCTCCCGGCGTCGGTGCCGAGGAGCAGGGGCACGCCCATCTGGGCGGCGAGGGCGAGGTGTTCGGCGTGGCTGTCGAGGATGCGGCGGAGGTTTCCCACGGTCTGCGCCGACCAGCCGACGACCTCGGGATGCGCCCACTGGAAATGTACCGGGCAGAAGGTCGGGGTCCAGGCCACCCCCTTCTCGGCCATGATCCCGAGGATCTCGCGGTCCATGAAGAAGCCGTGCTCGATCGAACCGACGCCGGCCCGGGCGGCGATCGCCAGCCCCTTCGCGCCGCTGCAATGGGCGAAGGTCTTCCTGCCGCAGGCCAGTGCGCTGTCGACCACCAGCTGCGCGCTGGCCAGATCGAACTGCGGTTCGTCGGTCACCGCGCCGGCATCGAAGTCGATGATGCCGGTGAGGATCAGCTTGATCTCGTCGTTCGCCCCGGCCAGTTCGGTGACCGAGGTTCGGATCGCATCGGCATCTTCGACGTCGCGGGCCATGAAGGCGCCGTAGCGTTTCGGCCGTTTCACCCCGAGCCCGCCGGAACGGACCTGGGGCAGGCCGCTGGCGGGATCCTGCGCCTCTGCGCGGATCCGGTTGTTGATGCCGTGGCGGTCGCCGGCGTCGCGCACCAGGGTGACGCCGCAGGAGAGCGCCTGGCGCGCGCTAGCCCGCGCGGCCTCGGTCAGATCGGCCAGCGGCTGCTTCATGTGTTCGGAGCGAAGCTTGCTGTCGGTCGGTTTGCCGTCGAGGAAGAGGTGCACATGGGCGTCGACCAGCCCCGGCAACAGGAAGCCGCCGCGCTCGACGGGAATACCCCGGCGTTCCAGATCGGCGCCATGATCGCCGGCGCTGATGTCGTTGATCCGCCCCTCGTCGATGACGAAGGTGCTGCGTTGCGGATGATGCACCTCGCCGTCAAACCAGCCGTCGACGATCAGCGCGAATGCCCCGGTTGTGCTGAGTTCTTTAGTCACGCTCAAGCCTTGTAGAACTTGCGCACCGCGCGCAAGGCATTGCTGCCGGACTGCTCGAGGAAATTCTTGTAGGCGAGGAGCACGTAGTGGTCGTCGGCCAGCGGGGCGTAGCCGCGCCAGGGCGTGCCCAGAATCGTGTCGAAGCCGTACGGCACGGCCAGCGTCAGGAAGGCGTTCTCCAGGCAATGCTTGAGGTCGGAGCCGTCGGCGGCTTTCGGCGGCAACTGCTGGCCGATGTTCGACAGCCCGCCCATCATGTGGATGCCCTTCAGGTCCGGATCGACGCCGATCAGCTTGACCGCGTCCAGGGTGTTGCGATTCAGGCTCTCGGTGTCGGCGATGATCGCGGAGATCGACATGTCCACGAAGATGTCGTCCATGCTCATGCCGTGCTCATGGCACAGGCGCAGGGCGCAGCGCCGGGCGGTGCTGTAGATCTCCTCGGCCTTCTTGTTGCCTTTGGCCGTCTTTACGCCATCCACATCCTCGACCCGCTCCGAGGCCATCAGGATGACCTTGAACTTGAAGTCGGCGGCCAGCTCCATCAGGTCCCAGCGGTGCTCGGTGATGGAGTTCACGATGGGTAGTTTGCCGCCGGACTTGGCGACGTCGTAGCAGGATAGACAGATCTCCTGCACCTTCCTGCTCGGGAAGTCGAAGGACAGCGGCACGGCGGTGACTTCCTGGATGGCGACGATCACCTCGCTCATGAAGCCGGCGTCGGTGAGGGCCCGCGCGCCGATATTGACGTTGAGATAAGCCGCGCCGGCCTCGGCCTGGCGCACCGCCAGGGCCTGGATGCCGGGCAGGTCGGAGTTATCGAAGAGCGCCTTGGTGCTCTTGAAGCCGGGATTGATGCGTTCGCCGATGATCTTGATGTCGAAGCCTGGGGTCATGCCTGATTCCTTTTGCCTGTATTGGGGGGAAAGCCGCGGGGGAAGCCTATTCGCTGCAGAAAGCGTTTCTGGAACTCGGCCATGGTCGATAGCTCTATGTAGCGGCAGCCCCGGGCCAGCACGTCGGCCCGGGCCCGGGCATCTGTCGAAGCCAGGATCCGGCGCACGCCGACGCCGGCGGCGTTGCCGACCTGAACGTAGCGTTCGCGCGGCAGGGCGGGGAAGAGCCCGGTGGCGATGCCGCTGTCGACATCGATGTAGGCGCCGAAGGCGCCGGCGATGATGAAGCGTTCGATGTCCTGCTCCTGCAGTCCGGCCAGTTGCAGGAGCATGTCCACCGCGGTGCGGATCGCCGCCTTGGCCAGTTGCACCGCGCGGATGTCGTCCTGGGTGAAATAGACATTCGGCGCCAGCATGGCGGCGCGCTTGCCGTTGACCTCAATCACGTCGGCGTGACCGGCAAGCAGCCTGCCGCGATCGTCCATGATGCCGGCGCTGTGCAGGGTCGCCACGGCATCGAGAACGCCGGAGCCGCACAGGCCGATGGCCTCCTGGCCGCCGATCACCTCGACCGTGATGCGCCCGTCGGCGGAGAGCCCGACCCGTTCTATTGCGCCCTCGGCGGCGCGCATGCCGCAGGAGATATGGCCGCCTTCCAGGGCCGGTCCGGAAGGCGCCGAGGCGGTGAGGAATTCGCCGTTGTGGATCAGCGAGATTTCGGTGTTGGTGCCGATGTCCATGACGATGCTGGTGGTCGCACTCGCCCAGCGTTCCTCGGTGGCCAGGAGCGCGGTGACATGGTCGCCGCCGACGAAGCCGCCGACGTTGGCCACGACATGGACATAGGCGCCCGGGCAGGTGTTGAGGCCGAGATCCCGGGCCTTGAGATCCAGCGCGGCGGCCAGCGCCGCGACGAAGGGCGCGCGGCCCAGTTGTCCGACCGGCAGGCCGAGCAGCAGATGATGCATGGCGGTATTGCCGCAGACGGCGACATCGACGATGTCGTCCGTCGCGGCGCCGACCGCGTGGCACAGGTCATGGGCCAGGGCGTTGATCGCGGCCTGCGCGGCAGCGCGCAATTCCAGTGCGGCGGACTCGCTCTTGACCGCGGCGTTGATCCGGCTGATCAGGTCCGCGCCCCAGGCCACCTGCGGATTCTCTATCCCGAGCTTGGCCAGCACCTGTCCGGTCACAAGGTCGATCAGGAAGGCTGCGGCGTTGGTGGTGCCCAGATCCACGGCCAGTCCCAGGGTGGGCCGGCCGATGCGGCTTGTGGCGATCAGTTCCCGGTCCTTAAGATGGGCGCGTAGCGACCATTTTCCGTCGCGCAATGCTCCGGGGAGTTGCCGGGCGGCGGCGAGATCGATCCCGATCGGGAAACCCAGCGCCCGGGCCAGGCGCTCGTGGTCCGAGAGGTTGTCGGCGAGCGTGGCCTCGGGCAGGGTGATCTCCCGACTTTCCACGGCGGGAGCCAGGGGCAGGGTTTCCGCTACGCCCGTCTCCATTTCGGCGCGCACCACCGGCGCCAGGGAGCGTGGCGCCACCTCGACGGTGCAGTCGGAGCGGGCGCTGACCCGGCAGGCCTGCACCCATTTCTTGTGACCCGGGGGGGCACCTGGCGTTTTGGCTAGTTCGCCGTGCGCCTTGCTCTGGTTGTGCGCGACTTCGCCCTCGACGATGTGCACCACGCAGGTGCCGCAGGTGCCGCGGCCGCCGCAGGCGCCGACGATGCGCACGCCGCTGCGGCGGGCGCTCTGGAACAGGCTCTCGGATTCCTCTGCAGGAATCTGCCGGTCAAGTTGCGAGAAGCGGAGGGTGTGCGGCGTGGACATGGCGGAGGGGATGCGCTTACGCGCTCTGTGCCGCGTCTAAGGCCGACCCGGCCGGGTCGGCTGATTGCGCGCGGGCCACCACCGCGCACTTGTCGCGGGTCGGGCAAGTGTCGCAGCGCGACCAATGCACCGCCGGCAGGTCGATGCCGACGCCGAGCACCATCGAGGTGGACTTCATCGGCTGCATCAAATGGCCGGGCTTGAGTTCGACACCGATGGTCTCGGCCTGTGCCAGGCGCAGCACCGCGCCCTGCGCGTCGAGGGCGAGGCCTGGGTCGCCGGCGCGCAATTCCCCGGCCATCGACAATCCTCTCCGCGCCACGTCGGCCTGCATCCGGTCCTGGGCGCGGCGCGAGATGGCAAACAAGAGTTCGTTGCCCAGGCCGTCCAGCGCCAGGGCGAGGGAGGCCCGGCGTTCGGCAAAGAGTTCGCTGACGCGCTTTTCCAGCAGGGGCCCGAGGGTGCATACGGCGCAGGCGATGGCCGTCAGTTGCCCCGATGCCGGCAGCAGCCAGGGCGCGAACAGCGTCTCGCCGCCGGCGCAAAGCAGTTCCGCCGCCGGCGCGGCTAACGGCACGATGCAGTAGCAGTAGGCGGCGTCGACCAGCGCCTCGGCGCGCGCCAGCGCGATCGCCTCCCGCCGCAGCCGCTCCCTTGAGGCCGACGGCCGCCCGGACTGCGGTATTGCAGCCGCCTGGCCGAGCACGTCGAAACCCCTCGCCACGCGCATCGCTTATGCCTCCTTCAACCCGCGTATTTGCGCGCGGCGGCGAACATGGCGCGGACGTTGGCCACTGGCGTCTCGTCGGGGATGCCGAAGGCGCCGTCGAGGATCAGCTTGCCGCCCTTGTTCCAGATGTTGTCCACCAGGTGCTTGACCGCCGCATCGACCTCTTCCGGTTGCCCGGTGGTGAGCAGCGAAGGCGAGAGATTGCCGCGCAGGGCGACCACGTCGCCGAGCACCTCGAAAGCCTTGACCATGTCAGTGCGCTCGAACCAGTAGATGCACTTGCCGGCCGGGATGTCCTTGATCACATCGAGGCGCTTGGTGCAGTCGGCTTCCCACATCGGCATGGGAATCAGATCGGCTTCGATCAGGCCGATCAGCATTTTGCGGAAGGAGGGCCACCAGAATTCCTCGAACTGCTTCGGGCTCATGAATGCGTCGGGCGCCCAGTGGATCGGGATGAAAACGATAGGGTGGTTCGCCGCCTTGGCATTGGCGATGGTCATCCTGGTCAGGAATACCGACGCCTTGTCGAGCACCAGCTTGAGCTTTTCCTTGTGACGGTAAAGGTCCTTCATCATCCCGGTGGCGCCGCGGAAGTAGTCGGCGATGAAGTCGTAGGGTGCGACCGAGGCGCTACCGTTGAACAGCGGGAAGCCGGCGGCATTGATGCGCTGCACCCAGTCGATGTGGTGGCCGAAGAAAACGTTGACCTCCTCGGCCGCAGCCACGATTTTTTCGAACGAGGCGCGCACCTCGGGCAGGGCGAAGGAGCAGATGCCATTGACCAGGCGGAAATAGTGCAGGCCCGGAAAGCTCGGCAGCTTGTCGAAGCCTTCGAAGACCCCGGCCACGCGCGGCAGGTATTTCTGGATGTAGAAGCCGGTCGGGTCGAAGAGGAAGTCGTCGTACTCGTCCGCCGTCATGTATTCGCGGTCGAGGTACTGGTAGGGCTGGTTCTCGCCGACGCCATGGCCGGGCCACTGCAACTGCTTGAAGTCGAGCTTTTCCAGCGCCAGCCCCTGGCCCGTGCCCATGAGCAAGGGATAGGTGCCGTCGGGTTCGAACTCCGCCACGACGTCGAAGCAGACCTTCTTGGCCTTCTCGTAGTCGTACATCATCTCCTTGTAGCTGATGCCGCCGTAGTTCGCAGGAAAGAAGAAGCTCTGGAAACCCACCGGCATGCGGTCGGGCTGCTCGAGCCTGGCGCAAGCCAAGATGCGTTCCCAACGCGCATCGTAAGCGGCCTTGGCGGTGTCGCTCTGCTCGTAGGGGCCGATCATGGTACTCATAGGAGTCCTTTGACGAGTTGGTAGTTGAAGCGGTTCTGCGTGCTCCATAGGGCCCCCTTGGCGCTACGCGCCGTCCCCCCGGGGGGGAATTCGGTCTTGAAGCGGTTCTGCGACCTCATGCCGCCACCCCCATCCAGTTGCGGCAGAGATTCACCGCTTCCACGGCATTGACGCCGAAGGCGTCGGCGCCGGTGTAGGCGCGCACTGTCTCGTCGATCTGGCCGCCGCCGATCATGATCTTGAACTTGTCGCGCATGCCCGCCGCTTCGAAGGCATCGATGGTCTCCTTCATCGAATCGAAGGCCAGGGTCAGGAAGCCCGACAGGCCCACCACATCCGGCTGATAGGCGTTGATCTCCTCGATGAACTTCGCCACCGGCACATCGATGCCGATGTCCTTGACCTCGAAATCGTTGATG
>CAILCO010000099.1 GCA_903832735.1 uncultured Sterolibacterium sp. | reverse complement strand
GCCACGAAATACCTCGCAAATTATCTCGGTTGGTTCAGGGCGCTCGACCGGTCGCCGCGATTCAGCCCGGATCCCGTGCAGTTGCTCGCTCTCGCCGTCAGGGTATGAGTTCAACAACATCATTCGCTAAATGAGCCTTACTTTTTCTCGGGCAAGAGTCTCACTGACTCGATCACCATAGGGCTGCTTGGCACATCCCTGACGGTTTGCGTCTTGCCGATTGTTTGCACGACGTCGAATCCCTGCGTCACCTT
This sequence comes from uncultured Sterolibacterium sp., assembly GCA_903832735.1. Lineage (GTDB taxonomy): Bacteria > Pseudomonadota > Gammaproteobacteria > Burkholderiales > Rhodocyclaceae > CAIYYX01. Next base: position 28,361 of record CAILCO010000099.1, on the reverse strand, counting down.
GCCGAACACCGCATAGCCCCAGCCTCTAGCGCTGGGTTCGGTATGGTCGAGGAAACCATTGTCCTTGAGGTTGATGAAGAATTGCGCAGTAGCCGAATGAGGATCGCCGGTACGTGCCATGGCCAGGGTGCCGGCAGTGTTCTTCAAGCCGTTGCCCGCTTCGTTCTCGATCGCCGCGCGGGTGCTCTTCTGCTTCATGTCCGGCGTGAAGCCGCCCCCCTGGATCATGAAGCCGTCGATGACGCGATGGAACACAGTGCCGTTATAGAACCCGTCCTTCACGTATTGCAGAAAGTTGGCGACGCTCTTGGGCGCCTTGTCGGCATAAAGTTCCGCGATGATCAAGCCCTGATTGGTCTTGATTTCGACCAGGGGATTGGCGGCCCAGGCGTGGAGATTGAGGATCAGGCCTGCGGCGAGCAGGAGGGTTCGTTTCATGGTTTTTCCTTTATGTGGAGGCCGAGCAGGCCGCTCGTCCTTTAACCGGCGCCTTCGTAGGCGATTTTCCAGCGCCCGCCTTCCTTGATCCAGTACTGGCGCTTCTTCATCACGTTGGCGAGATAGCGTTCGACATCGCGGCTCTCCCAATCGGTACGCCACAGGGCGATTTCCTTTCTCAGCGATTCGCGCTCGGCTTCCCAGTCATCGAGCGACAGCCACTCGATGCTGTTGCTGATGATCACCGGCGTGAGGCCGACCTGCAATTGCTTGGAGATCGCGTCGAGATCCTGGTTGGCCAGCACCACGCAGCCGTCGGAAGCCAAAGGCGGGCGCGAGAAAGTGTCGGAGGGTGTGCCGTGCAGCCAGATGCCGTGACCGCTTCTACCCTGGCGCTTGTCCCATTCGTTGGGATAGCTGATGGGGAAGGCGCCGCTGCCGTAGAAGTCGCCGAGCTTGGCCCGCGACAGACTGCCGGTCACATGATAGACGCCGATAGGGGTCCTCTGGTCGCCCTCGCGCGTCTTGTCGGCGCCGAGCTTGCCTTGGCTGATGTAGTAGTCGGCGACGAAACGTGGCGTGCCCTTCTGATTCTGATAAAGATAAAGCCGGGATTTCTGGGTATCGACGACGATGGCGAATTTCTGGTCCGGCGGCATCTGCAGCAGGTAGCGCGGCAGATAATTGGCCGGCGGCTTGTCGCGGTAGGCGTTGAGCCGGGCAATGGCCTCGGCGCGCAGACCGGCGAGGGTCCCGGGCGGGGCGTTGAGCTTGTTGCCGAAAGCCTGGATCGGACCGGCTCTTGCCAGCAGCAGATCGCCCATGATGAGGTGGGCCAGGCGGAACTTCGGATAGGCCTTGATCAGCGCTTCGACCTGCTGCAAAGCGACATCGAGATGGTTTTGCTCGATCTGCTCGAAGACGTGTGCCAGAACCGGCTCCGGGCCGGCATCCGAGTAACGTGCGTCAGCGGCGGTTGCGGCGCCGCAGGCGAGCAAACAGGCGGCTGCAGCGACGCAAAGTCGCAACCTCACTTGCCAACCCGCTCCTGCTGGATCAACCAGCGGCCTTCATTTCTGACCAGCACCATGACCTTGTTGCTACTGGTCTTGAGCGAGGCGGAACGGTAATGTTGACGGAATCTGACGGTGACGTGGTCGGGACCGTCCTGGCTGACCTTCGGGTTTTCAATATCGACCTGGATCCCGCCCGGCTTGTTGATCCGCTGGGCGCGCTCCGCCTCCCAACTTGCCCTGGAACTGCCGCCGGGTGTCTGGAAGTTCTTCGCGTAGAAGGCGAGATAGGCCTTGACGTTCTTCTTCGACCAGGCCGCGGCCCAGGCGTCGAGGGACTTGGCAATTTCGTTGCCGGCCAAGTCGACCGCGGGTTTCGCTGCGGCGATGGGCGCGGCCGCGACCGGAACTGCCGGCGTCGGTGCCGTTGCAACCGGAGCTGGCGGCTTCGGCGCGGTTGCGACCGTTTTCGGCGCCGCTGCGACCACCGTCTTCTCCTCAAGCGGTTTTGCCGGCGGCGTGGCGGAGGCGGCGCCGGAGGTCTTGCCTGCCGGCCGGGCAGTGCCGGGGCGCCCGGCACTGCCCATGAGATCGCGGATCATCGCCAGTTTGGTCTGGGCGCTGGCATTGCCGGAATCGATCTGCAGTGCCTTGTCGTAGGCCTGGCTCGCCAATTGGGCGTAGATGTCGCCGAGATTCTCATGCGCCGTGGCGTAGGAGGGATGGGTGCGGATCGCCATCTCCAGAGACTGTTTGGCTTTTTCGTAGTTCTTCTGCTGGGCGTAGATGACGGCGAGGTTGTTGTAGGGCTCGGGTAATTCCGGATAATCCTCGGTGAGCTTGGTAAATACCGTGATCGCCTCCGAGGTACGACCCATCTCGGTGAGTATCAGTCCCCTGAGGAAGCGGCCCTGGGCGTCCTTGGGCTTGCCGGCCAGGTACTGGTCGATCTTATCCAGCGCCTGGGGTTTCTGCCCCTGCTTCAGGAGCAGCGAGGCATCCTGGAGCGAGTCGGCATGGACGGGAAACGCGAGTGCGACGAGCAACAGGCCGGCGGCCAAGGAGAGCATGTGGCGAGGGTAGTTTAAGCTCATGTTATACTGGGTCCCAGCGTGAATTCGTATACTCTTCGAGCCGCGATTCTAGCAAGAAGGCGATAGCTTCCACAACACGAAATGATGGCGTTTTCTCCCGTATCTCAAGGAGATGCCACGTCTTGCCCCCGCTCAAGGCCGACATGCTGAAAATCCATAATACGCTCACCCGCCAGAAACAGCAGTTCGTCCCTATCGTGCCGGGCCAGGTTGGCCTGTACGTCTGCGGCATGACGGTCTACGATTATTGTCACCTCGGCCATGCCCGGGTGCTGGTGGTCTTCGACATGGTGGCAAGATGGCTGCGGGCGAGTGGCTACCGCGTGACCTATGTCCGCAACATCACCGACATCGACGACAAGATCATCCGCCGAGCCGGCGAAAACCACGAGAGCATACGGCAACTCACCGACCGTTTCATCAACTGCATGAATGAGGACGCCGCAGCGCTGGATGTCCTGAAGCCTGACTTTGAGCCGCGCGCCACCGAGTTCGTGGCGCAGATGCAGCAGATGATCGCGGCGCTGGAAGAGCGTGGTTACGCCTATCTCGCCGCCAGCCGCGACGTCTGTTACTCGGTGCGGAAATTCGTCGGCTACGGCAAGCTCTCGGGCAAGTCGCTGGAAGATCTTCGCGCCGGAGAGCGCGTCGACATCGCCGAAGGCAAGCAGGATCCGCTCGACTTCGTGCTCTGGAAGCACAGCAAGCCTGAGGAGCCCGCCGAGGCACAGTGGGACTCGCCTTGGGGCAGGGGTCGTCCGGGCTGGCATATCGAGTGCTCGGCAATGAGCTCGCATTTGCTCGGCAAGCACTTCGACATCCACGGCGGCGGCCAGGACCTGCAGTTTCCCCATCACGAGAACGAGATCGCCCAGAGCGAGGGCGCGCACGGAGTCAGCTTCGTCAATTACTGGATGCACAACGGCTTCGTGCGCATCGACGACGAGAAGATGTCGAAATCGCTCGGCAATTTCTTCTCCATCCGCGATGTGCTCAAGCGCTACGACGCCGAAGTGGTGCGCTTCTTCATCCTGCGCGCCCATTATCGCAGCCCGCTGAATTATTCCGATGCCCATCTTGACGACGCGAGACAGGCGTTGACCCGGCTGTATACCGTACTGAAGCTGGTACCGGCCGGGCCGGCGGCGATCGACTGGGCCGACGCCCATGGCGCGCGCTTCAAGGCGGCGATGGATGACGACTTCAATACCCCCGAAGCCATCGCCGTGCTGTTCGACTTGGCCGCCGAGATCAACCGCAACCGCGAGCCACGACTGGCGATCCAGCTCAGGGCCTTGGCCAGCGTACTGGGCCTGCTTCAGCGCGACCCCGTGGCGTTCCTGCAAGCGGTGCCCTCTTCAGCCACAGCCGGATTGTCGAACGCCGAAATCGATGCGCAGATCGCGGCGCGTCTGGGCGCGAAGCAGGCCAGGAACTTTGCCGAGGCCGACCGCATCCGCGCGGTATTGCTGGCCCAGGGCATCGTTCTGGAAGATTCCCCGCAAGGCACCGCATGGCGGCGCGGCTGATGCGCCGTTTCTGACGCTTACTCCCCTGGTATCGCTATGAACTTCATTGCGCAACTCAACACCGCCTGGCGCAGCCGCGACTCGCTGCTGTGCGTCGGGCTGGATCCCGACCCGGGCCGGTTTCCTGCCCATCTTGCCGGACAGGACGATGCCATCTTCCAGTTCTGCAGTGCCATAGTCGATGCCACGGCCGACCTGGTATGCAGCTACAAACCGCAGATCGCCTATTTCGCCGCGCACCGGGCCGAGGATCAACTCGAGCGTCTGATTGCCCATATTCACCAGCGTCATCCCGGGCTGCCGGTGATACTCGATGCCAAGCGGGGCGACATCGGCAGCACCGCGCAGATGTACGCCGTCGAAGCTTTCGAACGTTTCGGTGCCGATGCCGTCACCGTGAATCCCTACCTCGGACGCGATTCGATAGAACCTTTTCTGGCTTACCATGATCGGGGAGTGATCCTGCTTTGCCGTACTTCCAACCCGGGCGGCAGCGATCTGCAATCTCTCAGGGTCGAAGGCGGGCAGGGCAGCGAACAACTCTTTGAGCGAGTCGCGCGCCTGGTGGCCGATGAATGGAACGAACATGGTCAATGCGCGCTGGTCGTCGGGGCCACCTTTCCCGGCGAGATCGCCAGGGTGCGCCAAATTGTCGGCGACTTACCGCTTCTGGTGCCGGGCATCGGCGCCCAGGGCGGCGACATCGAGGCGACTGTCAAGGCCGGCCGCAGCGCCGCGGGAACAGGGCTGATGATCAATTCGTCGCGAGCCATACTCTATGCCGGCACCGGAGTCGGCGGCGGCTTTGCCGAGGCGGCGCGGCAGGCGGCGCGCGAAACACGCGACGAGATCAATCGTTGGCGCGTTGCCGCATGAAATAGTTTTACTAATCTGTTGCCCTAGATTTTATCGCTTGTTGCGATGCAACATTATCGATAATATTGGCTCCGTCTCCTCCAGAACCTCCTCCTCCTTTGGAACTGGATTTAAGCCCGCCGAAACAAGCGGGCTTTTTTTTCGCCGGTGCAACTGCGCTTCGGTGAGGCCGCGGTCAAAGCTGCGCTACGAAGTTCTCGAACTCCACGCGAGGCATTGGCCGACCAAACAGGTAGCCCTGATAGGCAGCGCAGTCATTTTCGGCGAGAAAATCGCGCTGCGCTGCGCTTTCAACACCCTCGGCGATCACCGCCAGGCCGAGATTTTTCCCCAGGGCAATAACGGTGCGCGCGATGGCGGCATCGTTGCTGTCGGTGAGGACATCCCGGACAAAGGACTGGTCGATCTTCAACTGATCCAGGGGCAGGCGCTTCAGGTAGGCCAGCGACGAATAGCCGGTACCGAAGTCGTCCAGCGAGAAGCAGACCCCGCTGGCTCTGAGCGTCGTCATTTTGGCGATGGTGTCCTCGATATGATCGAGCAACAGGCTTTCGGTTAATTCCAGTTTCAGCCTCTTTGGGTTCGCACCTGTCTGGTCAAGGATCGCCAGCACGTCGGCGACGAAGTCCTTGTGGTAGAACTGGCGGGCACTGACATTCACCGCAACCGTGAGATCCGCCATTTTCCCGCAGCCTGCCCAGGCCGCCAGTTGCCGGCAGGCGGTCTCCAGCACCCAGTGGCCCAGCGGCAGGATCAGGCCAGTCGCTTCGGCCAGAGGGATGAATTCGGCCGGGGAGACCATGCCCCGCTGCGGGTGCTGCCAACGCAGCAGCACCTCGGCACCGGTGACGCGCGATTCGCCGTCAACCTGGGCCTGGTAGTAGAGCTGGAACTGAGCTTTCCGCAGCGCCTCGCGCAAGCCAGCTTCCAATGCCGCGCGGGCTGTCACGACGGCCTGCATCTCCGGCTCGAAGAAGCGCAAGGAATTGCGTCCTGCAGCCTTGGCTTGGTGCAGGGCCAGATCGGCCTGTTTGAGCAGATCATCGATGGTGTCATGATGATCGGTGAACAAGGTGATGCCGATGCTGGCGGTGCTGTGATGTTCGTAGTCGGCGAGTTGGTAGTTATGGTTCAAGGTCGCGAGTATCTTTTCGCCCACGGTTTCGGCGTGGGCGGCGGCTTCCGGCTCATGCTCACTCAGATATTCCAGCATCACCACGAACTCGTCGGCGCCCAGCCGGGCCACGCTGTCGCCCTCGCGGACGCAACTGGCCAGATGTTCTGCTACCCGTTGCAGCAGCAGGTCGCCGATGTCGTGGCCGAGGGTGTCGTTGAGGGTCTTGAAGTCATCCAGATCGATGAACAGCAGCGCTCCATAGCGTCCGTTCCGGGTACTCGAGGCCAGCGCCTGTTTCAGCCGGTCGAGCAGCAGCCGGCGGTTGGGTAGCCGGGTCAATGGGTCGTAGAAGGCCAGATTCCTGATCTCGTCTTCCGCTTTCTTGCGCGCCGTGATGTCGCGCGCCGCGTTATAGATCACCTGTTGGTCATCCAATTGCAGCGGATGGTTGGTGACCTCGACCTCGAACAGGCTGCCGTCCTTGCTCCGGTAGCGGGTTTCGAAGGTCGATATCCCGGGCCGATCAATGCGCCGAGCGAGAACCTGGCCCAGTTCATCCGGCACTATGTTGGCATCCCATTGCGTGATGCTCATGCCGATCACCTCGGCCCTGGCGTAGCCGAGCATGCGGCAGAAGGAATCGCTGGCTTCTAAAATCACGCCCTTGCCGTCCAGAATGTGGATGCCGTCGCTGGCATTGAGCAGCAGCAAGCGGCTGCGCTCGCTGGCTTTTTTGGTCAGCATCAACGAGCGCATAACAGCCATGCCAGAAGCACCGTGACGGCTAGAAAGATTACCGCGAGCGCCGCAGCTTCCCAGACGGATTTCTTCCAGTCGGCGAGATAATCTTCGCTGGCCATGCCGGCGATCAGGTGAAAGGGTACAGCGCTCAGTCTGCGGTAGGCGTTGATGCGTTCGACGCCGTCGGCCGTTCTTGTGCTGTGATAGCTGGCGGCAACTGCGCCCGTCGCGATGATGTCCGCCAACTCCCTGGAAAAGGTCTTGGCGCCAGGTTGCTGGGACAGGGCCGCTACAACCGGATAGCGCGCTATCACGGCGTTTTCTGTGTCGCGCAACACCGCTACCCCACGCGGTCCCAAGTCCAGACCGGAAAGCAACTGGGCAATACGGCTGACCGGCACTGCCGCCGAAATCGAACCGGCAAAACGACCATCCGGGTGGTTGTAGCGGCGGGTGAACCAGATCACCATCGTCTTCGATTCCGCTGCTAGCATCGGATTGGTCACGATCAGACCATTGTCGCCGCGACTCTTCTGGGCCATGAAGAAGTCGCGATCGGCTTGGGCTGCACCGGGACCCGGGACCGGTTCCGGGCCAAAGATGAGCCCGCCCGAGGCATCGGTGACGCGAAGTTCGGCAAGTCCCGGAAGCCAGGCGCGGCTATGGGCGAGCAAGGACTCGACTTCCCTGCTGCCCAGCAAGCCATTGAGGCGCAGTTGCCTTTCCAGCTGCTCGGTCAGTTCGTGCAAGGATAAATCTATCCTGCCGACCGCTTCGGTCACATTGTGGTCGAGCAGCAGGGCCGTGTTTTCCGTCATCCTGCGGACCTCCAGCTCCTGCTGGACCTTGTCCTCGCTCAACTTGTAGGCAAGCAGCGCGAAGACGAAGGCATTCACGACCAGCACGGCCGCGATCAGGATGAAGCGGAGATGTTGGGTCTTCTGCTCCACCAGAAATCGTGCTCAGACCTTGAAGTGGTCGACGGATGTCTTGAGTGCCGAAGCCATCGCCTCGAGGTGGGTCGCGGCCTGGGATGACTGGTTCGCCGACAAGCCGTTTTTCTCGCTCATCTGGGCGATCCTCTCGACCTCACGGGCAAGCTGGTTGGCGGCGGCGCTCTGCTCGGCGAGCGCGGAAGAAATCTCATTGACCGCGTCTTGCACCCTGCCTGTGCCCGTCTCTATCCGGGTCATCGAATCGCCGGACCGGGCGGCCATCTGCACGCCCTCCTGCACCTGTCCGCTGGACAGTTCCATGCCCTGCACGGAACCCTGGGTGCCTTGCTGGATCGCCGCGATCATCATGCCGATTTCCTGCGTCGATGCGGTGGTCCGCTCGGCCAGCTTGCGCACCTCGTCCGCGACTACGGCGAAGCCCCGTCCCTGTTCGCCTGCGCGCGCCGCCTCGATCGCTGCATTCAGGGCGAGCAGGTTGGTCTGATCGGCGATCTCCTTGATCACCTTGACGATGTTGGAAATCTGATGGGACTTGTCTTCCAGGTCCAGAATCATCTGCTTGGAGTCGCCGACCGATGCCGAGATCTTGTTCATCTCGCCGACCGCGCCGCGCACCGCATTGGCCCCTTCGCTGGACAGGGCGCCCGCCTCCGATGCCATCTCGTGAGCATGGCGGGCGTTGTCGGCGACATTGGCGATGCTCACGGTGATCTCCTCGATGGCCGCGGCCATGGCGCCGGTCGCCTCGCTCTGATGATTCGAACTCATGGTCAATTCCTGTGAGGCAGTTGCCAACTGCCTGGCCGTGACCAGCACCTGATCCGTGCTGTCTTTGACTTCGCGCATGATGCGCTGCAGCTTGTCCATGAAGGTATTGAAGATCTGCGACGTCTTGCCGATTTCATCTTGGCGCAAGACCTCGAGTCGCCGCGTCAGATCGCCATCCCCTTCGGCGATATGGGCCAGGCTATGGGACAGTTTTTCGAGCGGCACGGACACCGAACGATTGACGAAGAAGTATACGAAGCCGATGACCAGGATCAGCAGTCCCAGGGCCGCGGCGATGATCTTCAGGCGCGATTCGCGGATGGCGCTGTTGATACTGTTGAGGGAAATGTTCATGCTGACCGCGCCCAGAACCAGACCTTCCTGGCCTTCGTGGCAACTCAGGCAGTTCTTGCCGAGATAATTCTTCTGGTTGGTTGTCGGAATCACCGCGCGCAACACTTCGCCCTGCGCGCCGGCGAGTATTGCAAAATAGGGCTTGCCGCTCGCCAGCACTTCCTGCTCGACGGCATCCGGCTTCCTGTCGTCGGCGGTTCCCTTTCCGTACTGCTTGTTGATCGCCTCGCCCCGGACCAGGTGCAACTCGGTGAGATCCTCCGTCTTCTGGATCTGGTCAAGATAGACCGCACGTTCGGCGATGTTTCCGGTGATCATCATGCCGGTCATGGCGGCGATGGTCATCTGATTGACGCTGGCCGAGAAGTCGCGCGCCTGCTTGATGCCCATTTCCGCCTGCTGCGCTGCTACCAGCCAGACGATGCCGGCCCAGGCGAGCATCAGCATGACCGAGATCCCAACCACCAGGCGCAGCCAGATTTTCACGTTGCCGAACATGTTCATGATCAGGGAAGCCGGTTGATTATAACCCTGTCATAGTACGATGGTCATAACCGGGTAGAGTTGACGCAGGTCAACGTCAACTGGGCTCGGCGGCTTCGACCCAGGCCACGGTCAAGGACTTGCGAAGGTCGGGCTTAAGCCCGACCTTCGCAGTAGCCTAAGCTCACGGACTTGCGAAGAAGTCCGCGGCTTGTGGCTCCGGCCGCGGCGTTGCGCCGCTTAACGTTCGCGCTGCTCACGTTAGCCTGCGCCCCAAGCTCACGGACTTGCGAAGAAGTCCTTGACCTTGTCCATCCACGACTTGGCGCGGGGGTTGTGGCGGCCGGCGTCGGTTTCGTTGATCGCTTCGAACTCGCGCAGCAATTCCCGCTGACGTTCGGTCAGGTTGACCGGCGTTTCCACCACCACATGACAGAGCAGGTCGCCGTGGCCGTGGCTGCGCACGCCCTTGATGCCTTTGCCGCGCAAGCGGAAGACCTTGCCGGTCTGCGTTTCGGCAGGGATCTTCAGGCGCGCCACGCCTTCCAGCGTCGGGATCTCGATCTCGCCGCCCAATGCCGCAGCGGCGAAGCCGACCGGCATCTCGCAATGCAGGTCGTCGTGATCGCGCTGGAATACGGCGTGTGCCTTCAGGTGGATCTGCACGTAGAGGTCCCCGGGCGGGCCACCATTGACGCCATGTTCGCCTTCGCCGGAGAGGCGGATGCGATCGCCCTCGTCGATCCCGGAAGGAATCTTCACCGACAGGGTCTTGTGCTGCTTGACGCGGCCGGCGCCGTGGCAGGAGTTGCATGGTTCGGCGATATAGCGGCCGGTACCATGGCACTTCGGGCAGTTCTGCTGGATCGAGAAGAAGCCTTGCTGCATGCGCACCTGGCCGTGGCCGCCGCAGGTGGGACAACTCGCGGGTTCGGTGCCTTTCTTCGCGCCGCTGCCGTGGCAGGAGTCGCATTCTTCCATGGTCGGAATGCGGATGCGCGTTTCGGAGCCGCGCGCGGCGTCCTCCAGGGAAATCTCCAGGTTGTAGCGCAGATCGGCGCCGCGGTAGACATTGGAACGTCCGCCGCCGCGTGCGCCACCGCCGAAGATATCCCCGAAGATGTCCGAGAAGGCATCGCCGAAGCCCTGGGCGCCGCCGCCCATTCCGGCCTGCTGATCGACGCCGGCATGGCCGTACTGATCATAGGCGGCACGCTTTTGCGCATCGGAAAGAATTTCGTAGGCCAGCTTGGCTTCCTTGAACTGATCTTCGGACTTGGGGTTGTCCGGATTGCGGTCAGGATGGTGTTTCATGGCCAACTTGCGGTAGGCCTTCTTGATCTCATCATCAGACGCGTCGCGGTTGATGCCGAGGATTTCGTAATAGTCGCGTTTTGCCATTGCGGTTCGCTATTCTGTCTGGGGAGTGCGAAGGCCGAGTCCAGCGTGCAACGCTGGAACTCGGCCGTTTAGGACATCTCTGCGGCGACCGGCTTATGCCTTCTTGTCTTTGACCTCGGTGAACTCCGCATCCACCACGTCGCCCTGATCTTTCTTGGCTTCGCCGCCCGGGGCATCACCCGGCGCACCTGCAGCCGCGCCTTCGGCCGCCTGCTGCTGGGCATAGACCGCTTCGCCCAACTTCTGCGAGGACTCCATCAGCACCTGAGTCTTGGCTTCGATGTCGGCCTTGTCGGTACCCGCCTTGAGCGCCTCTTCGGCGTCCTTGATGGCCGCTTCGATCTTGGTCTTTTCCTCAGCGCCGACTTTGTCGCCGTGTTCGGAAAGCGCCTTTTTCACCGAGTGAACCATGGCGTCGCACTGATTGCGGGCATCGACCAGTTCGCGGGTCTTCTTGTCCTCTTCGGCGTGCACCTCGGCATCCTTCACCATCGCCTGGATCTCGGCTTCATTCAGGCCGGAATTGGCCTTGATGGTGATCTTGTTTTCCTTGCTGGTGGCTTTGTCCTTGGCCGAGACATGGAGGATGCCGTTGGCGTCGATGTCGAAGGTCACTTCGATCTGCGGCATGCCGCGCGGTGCCGGCGGGATGTCGGTGAGATTGAACTGGCCCAGGCTCTTGTTGCCTGAAGCGACCTCGCGCTCGCCCTGCAGGACATGGATGGTCACGGCCGACTGGCTGTCGTCGGCCGTGGAAAACACCTGACTCTGCTTGGTCGGGATGGTGGTGTTCTTCTGGATCAGCTTGGTCATGACGCCGCCCAGGGTCTCTATGCCCAGGGACAGCGGCGTGACGTCGAGGAGCAGCACATCTTTCACCTCGCCCTGCAGCACGCCGCCCTGGATCGCCGCGCCGATGGCCACGGCCTCGTCCGGGTTGACGTCCTTGCGCGGCTCGCGGCCGAAGAACTCCTTGACCTTCTCCTGCACCTTGGGCATCCGCGTCATGCCGCCGACCAGGATCACGTCGGCGATGTCGCCCACCTTCAGGCCGGAGTCCTTGATGGCGATGCGGCAGGGCTCGATGGTGCGCTGGATCAGTTCATCGACCAGGCTCTCGAACTTGGCGCGGGTGATCTTCAGCGCCAGATGCTTCGGACCGGTCGCGTCGGCGGTGATGTAGGGCAGGTTGATCTCGGTCTGCTGGGCGGAGGACAGCTCGATCTTGGCCTTCTCGGCGGCCTCCTTGAGGCGTTGCAGGGCGAGCACGTCGTTCTTCAGGTCGACGCCTTGTTCCTTCTTGAACTCGGCGATGATGTAGTCGATCAGGCGCTGGTCGAAGTCCTCGCCGCCCAGGAAGGTGTCGCCGTTGGTGGACAACACCTCGAACTGGTGCTCGCCCTCGATCTCGGCGATTTCGATGATCGAGATGTCGAAGGTGCCGCCGCCCAGGTCATAGACCGCAATCTTGCGGTCGCCTTCCTTCTTGTCCAGACCGAAGGAGATCGCCGCCGCGGTCGGCTCGTTGATGATCCGCTTGACTTCCAGGCCGGCGATCCGGCCGGCGTCCTTGGTGGCCTGGCGCTGGCTGTCGTTGAAGTAGGCGGGCACGGTGATCACCGCCTCGGTGACTTCTTCGCCGAGGTAGTCCTCGGCGGTCTTCTTCATCTTGCGCAAGACCTCGGCGGAAACCTGGGGCGGGGCCATCTTCTTGCCCCGTACTTCGACCCAGGCGTCGGCGTTGTCGGCCTTGACGATGCGGTAGGGCATCAGGTCGATGTCCTTCTGCACTTCCTTTTCCTCGAAGCGGCGGCCGATCAGGCGCTTCACTGCGTACAGCGTATTCTTGGCGTTGGTGACGGCCTGGCGCTTGGCGGCTGCGCCGACCAGGATCTCGCCTTCCTCGGTGTAGGCGACGATGGAGGGCGTGGTGCGCGTGCCCTCGGAGTTTTCGATGACCTTGGGCTTGCCGCCTTCCATGATCGAGACGCAGCTATTGGTGGTGCCCAGGTCGATGCCGATGATCTTGCCCATTTGTTATCCTTTTCTCTCAATGTTGATGCCAGGGCCGCGGCCCTTGGCTGATTCCGTCCTGCTGCCGATATGGGGCTGCCTTGCCTGCTTTCAAGCCTCTTTGGCCTTACTGATGATCACTAGCGCCGGACGAATGACGCGCTCGTGCAGGCTGTAACCCTTCTGCAGGACCGTGATGACCTGGTTGGGCTCGGCATCCGGCGCCTCAAGCTGGCTGATCGCCTGATGCCGGTGCGGGTCGAATTTTTCGCCCTGAGGATGGATCTCGGCGACGTTGGCTTTCTCGAAAACCGTGACCAACTGTCGCAGCGTCAGTTCGACGCCGGCGCGCAGGCTCTCCGCGCTCTGGTTGTCATTGGCCAGTGCCGCCTCGAGGCTATCCTTGACCGCCAGCAGTTCGCTGATGAACTTCTCGCTGGCGAACTTGTGCGCCTTGACCACGTCCTCCTGGGCGCGACGACGGATGTTTTCGCTCTCCGCCTTGGCGCGCAGCCAGGCATCGTGGTGCTCGGCGGCCAGCAACTCGGCACTGCGCAGCAGCTCTTCGGGGCTGGGCATGGTCTCGGCTTGCGCTGCCTCTCCGGTCCGCGCAGGCTCGGCATCCGGACGGGGCTGCTCGGTATTTACGGGGTTTATGTCGTTGTGCATCGAAAATCTCTCCCAAACAAACTCCAGTCATGATTGGGATGAAATGGGCGGTTTCAAGGGCTCCCGGGAAAATATTTTGTCAGCAGCCTTCAGGTAAGATGGCGCCATCATCATGGTCGAAACTATCGGAAAATATCGGGTCATACGCGAAGTCGGCAAGGGCGCGACGGCGACCGTCTATCTCGTCGAGGATCCTGAAAGTGGCGAGCGGCGGGCGATCAAGCAGGTGCGTTTCGGCACCGACGACGAGGGCCATTGGGCCCGCCGCATCCGCAAATTGTTCCAGGCCGAGGGCGTGCTCTCGCAGCGCCTGGATCATCCGAATATCATCAGGGTGTTCGAGTCGGTGGTCGAGGATGAACAGGCTTACCTGGTCATGGAGTACGTCGAAGGCAAGCCGCTAGACGGCTTCATTACGGTCGATAAGCTGTTGCCCATTCATCGCGTCGTCGGCATCATCTTCAAGTGCTGTCTCGCGCTCGACTACGCTTTCAGCCAGGGGGTGGTGCATCGCGACGTCAAGCCGGCCAACATCCTGATCGATGCCGACGACCGGGTCAAGATTGCCGACTTCGGCCTATCCATCGACGTCATGAAGAAAAGCGAGAGCGACTCGACGCTGATCGTGGGGGTCGGTTCGCCGGCCTATATGTCGCCGGAGCAGATCAAGGGCTATCCGCTCAATCAGAAGACCGACCTGTACTCGCTCGGCGTGGTGCTCTACCAGATGCTTACCGGCCGACTGCCGTTTCGCGGCGCGAGTTCGGCGCAACTGATCTACAAGATCATCAATGCCGATGCGCCGGCCGTGTCGTCACTGAATCCGAACATCCCGGCCGCGATGGACCGGATCATCAAGAAGGCGCTGGAGAAAGACCTGTATTCGCGCTACCGGAGCGGCGCCGAAATGGCCCAGGATCTCTCCGCAGTGCGTTATCAGATTCTCGACGACGATTACGTTCCGGTCGATAGCTCGCGCTTCGAGGTGCTGCGCCAACTCTCCTTTTTCAGGGATTTCGAGGATGTCCTGCTCTGGGAGGTGCTGCGCATCAGCACCTGGCGTGAAATCGACGGTGACGTCGAGTTAATGCGCGCTGGCGACGAGGACAACAGTTTCGGCGTGATCATTGCCGGCGAAGTCGAGGTTTCATGCTGCGGCGCGCGGATCGCCATCCTGGGCACGGGCCAGGTGGTGGGCGAGATGGCTTATCTCAACGGCAATAACCCGAAGCGCTCGGCGACCGTGACGACCCTCTCCCCGCTCACCTATCTCGAGGTCAGCAATGCCGCGCTGGCGCTTTCCTCGGAGGAGTGCCTCGAACACTTCCGCCAGGAACTGGTGTCGGCGGTGGTGCGGCGACTGACTTTGGCCAATGAGACCCTGGCGCTTCATGGCCAGCCGGCAAAGACGGCGGCCCAAAGCGCCAAGCTGGAGCTCGCACCGCTGGACGATCCGGCGGCCTGACACGGCCTTTCATGGCTCCGATGAACCACCCCGTATCATGAAATTGATGAGCTTCGTAATGCCCCCGGCTGTGAAAGGCCCAATTTGGGCCCGCCCCTCCCGTCCCCTCGCGGGGAGGCTACGATCCAGCGCGCTTGGCTCGGAAATGACACGGCACGCGTGGCAAGGTATTTCAGGTTAGCCATGTCGATATTTACGCCGGTCGCCCCTGCGGAGGCCTCCGCCTGGCTGGCGCGCTATGACCTCGGCGATTTGCTCGAATTGCAGGGCATAGCCGCCGGCGTCGAGAATACCAACTACTTTCTCACCACGACGCGCGGCCGCTTCGTGCTGACCTTGTTCGAGCGTTTGCCGTCGCGAAGCGCCGCGAGGTATCTCGAACTGATGGCCGGCCTGGCCGGACGCGGCCTGCCCTGCCCGGCGCCGCGGCTGTCGCGACACGGCGCGTTGCTGGGAGAACTGAAGGCGCGCCCGGCGGCGCTGGTCACGCGCCTGCCGGGACGGCCGGTGGTCGCGCCTGGCGTTGCCCATTGCGCCGCCATCGGCGGCTTCCTAGGGCGCATGCACCGGATCGCGGCAAAGATCGAGGTCCGCCTCGCCAACCCGCGCAGCCTGGAATGGCACGGCAAGACGGCGCAGGCCGTCGCCGCGCATCTCAACGCCGACGCGCAACAGCTGCTCGCCGAGGCGATGGCGCGGCTGGTACAACTGGCCCAGCGCCGCGATGCTCTGCCGCGCGGCATCACCCATGCCGACCTGTTCCGAGACAACGCGCTGTTCGGCGACGACGGCCGCTTGCTAGGCGTCATCGACTTCTATTTTGCCGCCGAGAACGAGCTGTTGTTCGATCTCGCGGTGGCGGCCAACGACTGGTGCCTGGCCGCGGACGGCGTCGGCCTCGACGGCGAACTCAGCGCGGCCTTGCTCGCCGGCTACGACGCCGAACGCCCGCTCCTGGATGCCGAGCGTGAAGCCTGGCGCGACGAACTCTGCGCCGCGGCCCTGCGTTTCTGGCTGTCAAGGTTGTTCGATTTTCACCAGCCGCGCGCCGGTGCCGTCGTGCATGTCAAGGACCCGGAGCCTTTCCGCCGCATCCTCGCGGCGCGCGCCGTAGATCCTCTGCCCTGGTTTTAACCTAGAAAAAGCATTTGCACCACCAAGGACACCAAGAAGACCAAGATTCACAAACGAATTCTTCAAGGATTTTGATTTGCAGTTCTTGGTGTCCTTGGTGGTGAATGAACTGCTGAATTTTGGTTTAAGCTTTTGCCCCCAGCGCCTTGGCGCGTGCCGCGCCGGCAGGATCGGGGACGGCCGGCAGCGAGCCCCAGTGGCCCAGGTGCAGGCGCACGAGATCGGCCAGGGCGGCGATCCAGTCGTCGCGTTCGTTGACGCAGGGGATGTAGTGGAACTCGCGGCCCCCTGCCTGGAGGAAGGCGGCGCGGGCTTCGATCGCGATCTCCTCCAGCGTTTCCAGACAGTCCCCGACGAAACCGGGGCAGATCACGTCGACCCGGCCGACGCCGGCCCGGCCGAGCGTTTCCAGGGTCGGCTGGGTATAGGGCTGGATCCACTCGGTACGGCCGAAGCGCGACTGGAAGGTGAGTTGCCACTGGCCTTCAGCGAGCGCCAGAGCCTCCGCCAGCAGTCTTGCCGACTTCTGGCACTCGCAGTAATAGGGGTCGCCGCGTTCCAGCGTATACCGCGGCAGGCCGTGGAAACTCATCACCAGTTGCTCCGGCTTGCCGTGTCGCGCCCAGTATTCCTTGACGCTGGCAGCCAATGCGGCGATATAGCCGGGGTGGTCATGGAAGTTCCTGACCAGACGCAATTCCGGGATGTTGCGGCTGCGCCTGATCCAGGCGGCAACCTCGTCGAAGACGCTGGCCGTGCTGCTCGCCGCGTATTGCGGATACAGCGGCAGGATCAGGATGCGGCTGGCGCCGTCGGCTTTCAGCCGGTCCAGGGTGGCCTGGAGCGGCGGTTCGCCGTAGCGCATCGCCCAGGTCACGACGATGTTCCTCATTCCCGCTTCGCCCAGCGCGCCGCGAAGCAGTTTGGCCTGGCGTTCGCAATGAACTTTCAGCGGCGAGCCTTCCGTCGTCCAGATCTGGGCGTATTTCAAGGCCGACTGGCGCGGCCGCAGCCTGAGAATGATGCCGTGCAGGATCAGCCACCAGAGCGGCCGGGGAATCTCGACCACGCGCGGATCCCAGAGGAACTCGGCAAGGTAGCGTCGCGTGGCCGCCGTCGTCGGCGCCTGCGGCGTGCCGAGATTGACCAGCAGGACGGCGGTCGTGGCGGCGTCGCCATGGCTGTGGGCCGGCTCGGAATGATAGCGGGACATGGTCGGCTTACTGCGCGGAAAGCGCGCTGGAGAGCAGTTTGGCGGTGATGTCGACGATCGGGATCATGCGCTCGTAGGCCATCCGCGTCGGTCCTATGACGCCGACCGACCCAACCACCTGGCCGTTGACTTCGTAGGAGGCGGCGATGACGCTGCACTCGTCGAGCTGGGCGATGCCCGATTCGCCGCCGATGAAGATCTGCACGCCGTCGGCGCGGTTGCCGATGTCGAGCAGTTGCACCAGGCTGGTCTTCTGTTCGAACAGCGCGAAAAGTTCGCGCAGGCGATTCATGTTCGAGGACAGGTCCGCCACTTCGAGCAGGTTGCGTTCGCCCGAGATCACATACTGCGCCGAGGTTTCGGAGATCGCCTGGCCGCTGGCATCGAGCGCGGCGGACATCAGATCGGTCATGCTGGTGCGCAACTGATGCAGTTCGTCATGGATGCGGTTTTTCACCTGCGCGAAATCGAGTCCCGCGCAGTTCTGGTTGAGATAGTTTGCGGCCTCGGTCAGTTCGGACGAGTTGTAGGCGCGCTGGGTGAACAGGATGCGGTTTTGCACGTCGCCGCTTTCGGTGACGATGATCAGCAGGATGCGTTTCTCGGAAAGGTTCAGGAACTCGATCTGGCGGATGCGCGGCTGCTGGCGCCGCGGCGAGATGACGACGCCGGCGAAATGGGTGAGCTGGGAGATCAGCTGCGAGGCCTGGCTGATCAGACGCTGCGGCTGGTCGGGCTGAATTGCCCCTTCGATCTCGGAAAGATCGGCGTCCGCCAGCGGTCGCACGGTGAGCAGGGAGTCGACGAAAAGTCGATAGCCGCGCGGCGTCGGCACGCGTCCTGCGGAGGTGTGCGGACTGGCGATGAAGCCGAGTTCCTCGAGATCGGACATGACGTTGCGGATCGATGCCGGGGAAAGCTCCAGGCCGGAGTGGCGGGACAGCGTGCGCGAACCGACCGGCTGACCTTCCGCGATATAGCGTTCGATCAGGGTCTTGAGCAGGGTCTGGGCGCGTTTGTCCAACATGAGCTTCATTTTATATCGCCTGACGATGATGGGCGCCGGTGTTTGTGGTTTAATTTGGCGCATGAACAAGGAATTCCGCACGGCGGCGCTGATCGGCAAGTACCAGAGTCCTGATGTCGCCGGCTCGCTGCTCGCCCTGGCCGCGTTCCTGAAGCAGCGCGGCGTGGCGGTGCTGATCGAGGAGGGCACGGCGCGCTCGATAGGCGCCAACGGTCATCCGGTTGCGCCTTACTCGACCATAGGTGCGAGCGCCGACCTGGCGATCGTCCTGGGCGGCGACGGCACCATGTTGAACGCCGCGCGCGGCCTTGCCGAATACGGCGTGCCGCTGGTCGGCGTGAATCAGGGGCGGCTCGGCTTCATGACCGACATCGCCCGCCAGGACATGATCGCCGGCATCACGGCGCTGCTCAATGGCGAGTTCTCCAGCGAACAGCGTTTCCTGCTCGATATCGAAATCCTCCGCGCCGGCAGTTGCGTGCTGCACACCCTGGCCCTGAACGACGTGGTGGTCAGCAAGGGCGATATTGGCCGGATGATAGAACTGGAAGTCACGGTCGATGGCGAGTTCATCTATCTGCTGCGCGCCGACGGCATCATCGTCGCGACGCCGACCGGGTCGACCGCCTACGCGCTTTCCGCCAACGGTCCGATCCTGCATCCGGCCGTGCCCGGCATCGCCCTGGTGCCGCTTTGCCCGCATGCGCTGTCGAACCGGCCGATCACCATCAGCGACCAGAGCCGGATCGAGGTCAAGCTGGTTGCGCCGCACGACGGGCGCGTGCACTTCGACGGCCAGTTGCGCTTTGACGCCAAGGCCGGCGACTGCGTGCGCATGGTCCGTTCGCACCATGCCATCACCCTGCTGCATCCGCCCGGCTATAGCTACCTGGCGATGCTGCGCGAGAAGCTGCACTGGAGTTCGAGTCCCCGAAACTGAGCACGTAACTGAGCACGCACCCGTCGCACAATCGAGAACAAGTCCTATGCTGCGCCGCCTGATGATCCGCGATTTTGTCATTGTCGACCGCCTCGAGTTGGAGTTCTCGGCGGGTTTCGGCACGCTCACCGGCGAGACCGGCGCCGGCAAATCGATCCTGATCGACGCACTGTCCCTGGCCCTGGGTGAGCGCGCCGACGCCGGCGTGGTGCGTCCCGGCTGCGAGCGCGCCGAGGTCAGCGCCGAGTTCGAAGCGGCTGCCGGTGCCAAGGTCCTGGACTGGCTTGCCGCCAACGATTTTACGAGCGGGTCCGACGAGAGCGGGATGATCCTGCTGCGCCGCATCGTCGATGCCGGCGGGCGTTCCCGCGCCTATGTCAACGGCGCGGCGGCGACCCTGGGCCAGTTGCGCGAAGCGGCGGATTTTCTCGCCGATATTCACGGCCAGCATGTCCATCACTCACTGCTCCGGCCGGATGCGCAACGCGCCCTGCTCGACGCGCATGCCGGCCTGACGCATCAGGCTCGCGAGGTGGCGGAGCATTACCGCGACTGGCAAAAGTGGCGCGAGGCACGCCTCATCGCCGAGCGCGATGCCGAGGGCTCGGCGCGTGAACGCGAGACCCTGGAGTGGCAGGCCAAGGAACTGCAGGCGCTTGGCCTGTCGGCGGACTGGCAGCAGGAGTGGCGGGAGATCAACCACGAGCATCGTCGCCTCTCCCATGCGGCGAGCCTGATCGAGGGCAGCGAGGCGACGCTGGCCGCGCTCGATGACGGGGAGTTGGGTCTGGTGCCGCAACTCGACGCCGTGCTTTCCCGTTTGCGCTCCCTGGCCGAGATCGATGCCGAGCTCAAGGAGGCGCTAGAACTGTTCGATAGCGCGGAAATCCAGTTGCAGGAGGCTGGTCACGCGCTGCGGCGCTACCAGGGGAGGCTCGATCTCGAACCGGAACGGCTAGCCGATCTGGACAGCCGGATCGCTGTCGTAATGGCGCTTTCGCGCAAGCATCGCGTAGCGCCGGAAGATTTGCCGCGGCGTTTGCACGAACTCGAGTTGCGCCTGGAAGAGTTGGGACTTCTCGCCGACGCCGCTCTCCTGGCGGAGCGCGAAGCCGCCGCACGTTCGCAATACGAGCGTTCGGCCGGCAAGTTGAGCCGTGGCCGCGCCAAGACCGCCGCGGCATTGTCGACGGCGGTCAGCGCGGCGATGCAACAGCTGGCAATGGCCGGAGGGCGTTTCGAGATTGCCCTGGAGAAGTTGACCGAAGCGGCCGCCTTCGGCCTGGAGAGCGCTGCCTTCCTGGTCTCGGCCAATGCCGGCCAGCCGCTGCGGCCGCTGGCGAAAGTCGCCTCGGGCGGGGAACTGTCGCGGATCGGCCTGGCGATCCAGGTCATCGCGAGCCAGGCGAGCCAGGTGCCGACGCTGATTTTCGACGAGGTCGATGTCGGCATCGGCGGGCGCGTCGCCGAGATCGTCGGGCGCATGCTGCACGAACTCGGACAAAGCCGTCAGGTGCTCTGCGTCACCCATCTGCCGCAGGTGGCGGCGCGCGCCGACTGGCAGTGGGCGGTCGCCAAGGAAGAGCGGGACGGCGCGGCGCATTCCCGCGTCAGGCAACTTAACGCCGCAGAGCGCGTCGACGAACTAGCGCGCATGTTGGGCGGCGTGACCATCACCGATACTACCCGCAAGCACGCCGCCGAACTGCTCGGCGGGTAGGACGAGAAAGTCGTTGGCCTAAAGGCTGGCTTACGACCGAAGGAAGTCCCCGTGGGACACGGCATGATCGCAGAGCTCCCCCGCCGTCACCTCCTTCCCTGGGGCGAGACGGGGAATTCGGCGAGCACTGCTCGCCGCCGGCCGAGCGACGGAGCGTAGCGGAGGCTCCGGAGGCTCAGGAGGAAGGCAGTTTATTCGGGCAATCCGGCGTCAGGCAGTCGGCGTACAGATACAGCGAGTGTTCGCTGATCGAGAAGCCGCGGCTTCTGGCGACCTCATTCTGGCGCTTCTCGATCTCGGCATCGTAGAATTCCTCGACCCGCCCGCATTGCAGGCAGACCAGATGATCGTGGTGTTTGCCCTCATTGAGTTCGAACACCGCCTTGCCGGATTCGAAGAAATGCCGCTGCAACAGGCCGGCCTGTTCGAATTGCGTCAATACCCGGTAGACCGTCGCCAGGCCGATGTCCATGCCTTCGCTGATCATGTGGCGGTAGATGTCCTCGGCCGTCAGGTGTCGCGACGAGCTCTTCTGGAATAGTTCGAGTATTTTCAGGCGCGGGAAAGTGGCCTTCAGTCCTATGCTTTTAAGATCTTGCGGATTGCTCATGAAGGGCATGCCGGCTGCCTGGGGGGAAGCTTATGATATAGTTTTCGGCATTCTTTTGAAATTCCCGTTCCCAGGCAACCCCCAGGTAACCTCCATGAAACGCATCATCCTGCTCGTTCTGCCGCTTGCGGCTGCCTGCTCCAGCATCTCCGACATCTCCAGCGTCACGTCCTATCTGACGCCGTACCGCATCGATGTGCGCCAGGGTAATTTCGTCAGCCAGGAGATGGTCGCCCAGCTCAAAGCCGGACAGACCAAGGATCAGGTGCGTTTCATCCTGGGCACGCCGCTCCTGGCCGACATCTTCCACGCCGATCGCTGGGATTATGTCTATCGTTTCCAGCCCGGTCGTGGCGAGGTCCAGCAGCGCCGCATCGTGGTGTTCTTCGTCGACGGCAAGCTCGCGCGTATCGCCGGCGACGTGGTGTCCAGCGAACCTGGCGATGTCCTGGCGAAGCCCCAGCTGATCGAACTCGGCAAGCCCGCCGCCGAAGCACAGAAAGCCCAGTAGCCATGGAGAAAATCAGAATTGCCGTCGCCGGAGTCTCCGGCCGCATGGGCCGGACCTTGATCGAAACGATCATGCAGGCTGAAGACATGGTGCTCGCCGCGGCACTCGACCTGCCCGGCAGCGTCTATCTAGGCCGCGATGCCGGAGAACTGGTCGGCGCTTCTTGCGGCGTGAAGGTCGCGGACGATGTCGAGGCCGCCCTGGCGCGCGCCGACTGCCTGATCGATTTCACCCGGCCGGAAGGGACGCTCAATCATCTCGCCCTTTGCCGGCGCAGCGGCGTACATCTGGTGATCGGCACGACCGGCTTCGCCACCGAGGGCAAACTCGCGATTCAGGATGCCGCGCGCGAAATTCCGATTGTCTTCGCTCCGAACATGGCGGTCGGCGTCAATCTGGTGTTTCGCCTGATCGATGTCGCCGCCCGTGCGCTCGCCGAGGGTTACGACATCGAGATCATCGAGGCGCATCACCGCCACAAGGTCGATGCGCCTTCAGGCACGGCGCTGCGCATGGGCGAGGTGGTCGCCACAGCGCTGGGGAGGGACCTGGCGGAGTGCGCCGTCTATGATCGGCAGGGCCATACCGGAGAGCGCAGTCCGGATGCAATCGGTTTTGCCACTGTGCGCGGGGGCGACATCGTCGGCGATCACACGGTCCTTTTTGCCGGCACCGGCGAGCGCATCGAGATCAGCCACAAGGCCGCCAGCCGTACGCCCTATGCGACGGGCGCCCTGCGCGCCGCGCGCTTCATGCGTTCAAGAACGCACGGCTTGTTCGACATGCAGGACGTACTCGGCCTGCGTTGATTCCGCTCGGCTATCCGTTGATTTCACGCCGGGGCATTGCCCGGTTTCACCCCGGCGGGGCAGAGGGGAATTGCCGCTGAAGGCCAGCAACTGCGCTCATCGAAAAAAAGCCAGGTTACTGATAGACCGCTCAAAATCTATTGCTGTCTATTGCTGACCTTTGCTGGGTTCTCTGGCGCGCGTAACTACGCTTACCAAGTTGCCAAAGGGCCATTAACACGCCTGATTAGTAGCGTATTGGGTAGCCAATGGCAATGGATAACCATGCCTGTTACCGTCAGCCCGATGATCATCGTAAAATGCTATAGTAATAAAGTTAATTTTTTGAGCTTCCCTATCGCATCGTAAGCGACTGCTGCCAGACTCATGAGGGACCTGTCATGTCAGCCGCATTTTCAATTGACAACGTGCATGTCGTCACCCGGGCAGACAGCGCTTTAAGGCAATCCATGAGCATCATCAGTCGCATCAAGTATTCTGATCTTATCGACGTCCTGAAGCTTCAAGTGCTCATGGACAGCTTCAGCGAAGCTCTCGGCATAGCCAACGCAGTTCTTGATGTCGACGGAACGGTCATCGTCCATGCCGGATGGCAGGATGTTTGTGTTGGTTTCCATCGTGTCAATGCAGAAACCTGTCGCCGCTGTGTGGAAAGCGATACCTCTCTTGCAGAAAGCATGATGCGAGGCGCGCCTTATGCGATTTACCAATGCCATAACGGTCTAGTCGATGCGGCTGCCCCAATCATAGTGGCGGATAAGCACGTTGCAAACATCTTTACCGGCCAGCTACTGACTGAGCCTCCCGACATCGAGGTTTTTCGCCGGCAGGCCCGACAGTATGGCTTCGACGAAGAGAGCTACCTGGACGCCATCTCCAGGGTTCCCATCGTGCCCAAGGAACGACTCGAATCGATAACTCGGCTATATGCGCAGCTTGCAGCCATGCTGGCCGATAATGGCCTAGACCGCATCAAAGAACTCGTGGCCAGAGAGCAACTGGAAAAGGAGGTCCGCGAGCGCAAGATCGCCGAGTCATCGGCTTTGGACTTTGCGACCCGCCTGCAGGTCATGACCCGCCGTCATGCCGGTGCCCATGAGTCAGAAAGGCGTAGGCTGGCCCGTGACATCCACGACCGGGTATCGTCGAACTTGACTGCCATTGGACTCGGCCTTGGCCTCATCGAAAGTCAACTGCCTGGCGATGCTGCCGCCAGCATAAGGGATAGGCTGTCCATTACCAGGGAAGTGCTCAAAGACACCATGCAGACTGCCAGGGAGATCAGCCATGACCTGCATCCTGCGGTACTAGAGTATGGCGGCGTCTATCCCGCGCTGGAGGACTATGCCCGAAAATATTCTGGCCAAACGGGGATCGTAGTAGAGATGACGGGGAAGGATCTGGGAATCCGCCTTTCGCCCGACGCTGAAATCGCGCTCTACCGCATCGCCCAGGAAGCGCTGACGAATTGCGCCAAACATGCCGACGCTAGGACCGTCACGATAGAGTTCAATGGTGACGCCGAACACGCCTTATTCGTGATCTCCGACGATGGCATCGGTTTCGATTCGACCTGGCTCTCCAACGGCTGGGACACGCCCGGCCTTGGATTGCTTTCCATGCGCGAGCGGGCCGAGGCTATCGGTGGGACGTTGACCCTGGATTCGGCGCCCGGACTGGGCACCCGGATCATGGTCGAGATCTGAAGACTACTTGCAGCTTTCCTCGGAGTCCTTGAGTTCCGGCTCGACTTCTTGCTAGTGTCCATCCCTGTGGCGCCGATAGAAGCAAGTGCTACGCGCGGTTTCCGGATGACCGTAATAGCAGTGCGGATTCAACCGGTGGATGCAACACAATAGAGACTGCGTAAGCAGAAGGAGTATTGCAGATGAAACCGAGACCGAGGATTTATTACACGGAAAACCAGCAGGCGATCCTGCGGGAGCCAGGCGTTTTGCCATGATCGATACGCTCGATGCCTTGCTTTCGGATCGCCCATATCGGTCGCACGACGGTCATACCACAGGGACGATCTGCGCGCGTGCGGCAGCCACAACTGAACAAGCAAGCCCCTGAAAGTCCCGCGGGACTATCGGCGAGCGACGCAACGATAACGAGTAGGCACGCTTAATGATCTGTTGATTCTTGGAGAAATAACATGCGCAAATTATGGGTGGTTCTGGCAGCGTTGCTTGCGTTAAGCCTTGGCGGCTGCGGCTACAACACATTGCAGAGCAACGACGAACAAATCAAGTCGAGTTGGTCCGAAGTCTTGAACCAATACCAACGCCGTGCGGACCTGATTCCCAACCTGGTCAATACCGTAAAGGGCTACGCCGCGCAGGAAAAGGACGTATTCCTTGGCGTCGCCAACGCCCGCGCCAAAGTTGGCAGCATCCAGGCGACCCCGGAACTGATCAACAACCCTGAGGCATTTGCCAGCTTCCAGGCCGCCCAGGGAGCGTTGTCGGGGGCCTTGTCGCGGCTGTTGGTAGTGTCCGAGAACTACCCGCAGTTGAAGTCCGACGTCAACTTCCGCGACCTGCAGGCGCAACTGGAGGGCACCGAAAACCGCATTACCGTTGCGCGCAACCGCTACATCAAGACGGTGCAGGAATACAACGTGACGGTGCGTTCCTTTCCTTCCAATCTGACGGCGATGGCTCTCGGCTACAAGGTAAAGCCCAACTTCGCGGTAGAAAACGAAAAGGAGCTCTCCAAGCCGCCGAAAGTGGATTTCGGATCGGCTCCGGCCAAGTGATGACCATGAACAGCGCAAGAACGGCATTTCTTGCCTGCATGCTTTGCTGGTCTGTCATAACCGGAGCGCAGGTTCCGGTTCCGCCCCTGACCGGGCGCGTCACCGACCAGACGGCTACGCTCACCACGGAAGAGAAGAGTAACCTGGAGCAGACCCTGCAGGCGTTTGAAGCCCGGAAAGGCAGTCAGCTCGCAGTTCTTATCGTTTCCACCACCGCTCCGGAAACGATCGAGCAATATGCCTTGCGCGTAGCGGAGCGATGGAAGTTAGGCCGCAAGAAAGTGGATGACGGCGCACTCCTGGTCGTTGCCAAGTCCGACCGAGCGCTACGCATCGAGGTGGGCTATGGACTGGAGGGTGCGCTCAATGACGCCACCAGCAAACGCATTATCAGCGAGATCATTGCGCCGCGCTTCAAACAAGGCGATTTCTATGGAGGCATAGCCGCCGGCATCGGGCAGATGATCCGCGTCGTCGACGGCGAGTCATTGCCGGAGCCCACCGCAAGGCCCACGGGCGGCGGTGCGGAGATCGGGCAATATGTGCCAGTGATACTTATCCTTGCGCTGGTGATCGGCGGGGTGCTGCGTTCCGTACTCGGCAGATTGCCCGGGGCCATCGTAACCGGCGGGGCCGTGGCTTTCATTGCCTGGCTATTTGCCGGCGCGATATCCATCGCCTTGGGTGCGGGCCTGATCGCGCTGCTCTACACCCTGATCGGCGGCGGCATGGGCGGACTCGGCATCGGCGGTCGCCGTGGCGGATTCGGCACCGGAGGTTTTGGTGGCGGCGGCTTTGGTGGAGGCGGCGGCGGCTTTGGCGGTGGCGGCGCCTCGGGGAGGTGGTAACCATGACTATCAAGCGCATCGCGAAGCATCTCCTGATGACCCACTGGCAGGTCAACCAGGCTTTTCCCCGCCCAACCCTGATCGCGATTGAAAAGGCGATCAAAGCGAGTCACAGCGCACATGTCGGAGAGATCCGCTTCGCGGTGGAAGGCGCGCTGCACAGCGCGCCCCTCTTTAGCGGACAATCAGCGAAGGAACGTGCGCTCGAGGTGTTCTCGCAACTTCGGGTGTGGGATACGGAGCACAACAATGGCTTGCTGATTTACCTGTTGCTCGCCGATCGGGCGGTGGAGATCGTCGCCGATCGCGGGATACACGCCAAAGTAGGCTCACGGGAATGGGAAAAGATCTGCCGCAACATGGAGAGCGCTTTCAAGCGAGCCGACTACCAGGGCGGCGTAGTCAGTGGAATTCAGGCGGTGACGCAGCATCTGGTCAAACATTTTCCCGCTTCCGGCACCGGTCGCAATGAATTGCCGGACAGACCGATGGTGCTCTAGTACCTGCTTCGCTGGCACAAGTGCCCTGGGTTGTCTTCCAGACAACTACGGGCTCTAGCACCTACTCCGTGGCACAAGAGCCCTGGGTTGTCTTCCAGACAACTACGGGCTCTAGTATTTTGAGCCGGCGATCGCGGTGACCTCGGTGATCGGCAAGGTGGCGATGTCGCTCAACTTGTGTTCGCTGCTGCTGATCTCGGCCAGGGACGAGACCAAGGCAAAGCTCGACGGAATGTTGACTTCCCGACCGTCCAGCGTCTTGCGGCGCACCCCGAAACTAACCCGCTCGCGTTCTTCACCGAGGAGTTTCCCGATCAGGCTCTTGGTCACCCAGGTCGTTCCGTGACGGGCGAAATCGGAAATCCTGGCGGCCTGATTGATGGTGTCGCCGAGCACCACGAATTCGACGCTGGTCGCCGTCTGGAAGGTCCCCAGCCACTCCTGTCCTTCGGTGATTCCGGTGTTCAGATACAACTCGTTGAGCCATTGCTTGCGAATCTGCCAGGACTTGCTGATCTTGTGCATTTCCACCTTGATTTCCTGGGAGCAGAGCAGGACATTCAACAGGTAGTTGCTTTCCGGTTGTGGAAAGAAATAGTAGACCAGGCCGTCGCCGACATGCTTGCCGTAGGTCGCGGCGTACTTGCGGAAGATCGGGCCCATCGCCGCCCAGATCTCGTTGATTAGTTCGAAGTATTCTTCCGCGGGAAGCTCCGAGCAGATTTTCACCGAGCCCTGCAGATCGGCCACCAATACCGCCAGATGGGTCAGTACCGGCAGGCGTCGCTGGAGCAGGCCGCGTATCACCTCATCGCGGCGGGCGAGGAAATCGAGCATCGATTCCGGATCGGAATTGTCCGGGACATGGACGAAGAACAGGCCTTCACGGAAGACCGATACGAAGATGTTCTGCCGTGCGCCGCCCGTGGCGGTCAAAGGCACGTTGAGGACGGGTTTCAGGGGGAGTTCCGGCGCCTCGGCATAATACTGTTCCAGATTGGCGAGCTCGGAACGGGACATCCCCCGGCAGACCTTGGCGAAGCTGTCCGGCGAGAGTTTTCCCTTGGCCAGACTGACGAACAGGCGCAACAGTTCCTTGGTGCCGTCGCCCAGGCTCTTCGCTGCGACCAGGCGAAACAGGCCTCGTTCCTCGCTGCTCGCCGGCAAGTCATCGATGCCGCCGAAGATTTGCTCGCGGGCCTGGTTATTGAACCAGAACAATTCAAAATTATAGGCTCATTTAGCGAATAACGTGGCTGGCTCATCTAGCGAGCCTGTGGAAGTGGATACTGGTTACATAGCGCACGGGCGCTGGAGCCAGGAGATGCAAAATGAGGACGAGAGAATTGGCAAGGCTCATCGGGACATTGG
>CAILCO010000098.1 GCA_903832735.1 uncultured Sterolibacterium sp. | reverse complement strand
CCAATGTCCCGATGAGCCTTGCCAATTCTCTCGTCCTCATTTTGCATCTCCTGGCTCCAGCGCCCGTGCGCTATGTAGCCAGTATCCACTTCCACAGGCTCGCTAGATGAGCCAGCCACGTTATTCGCTAAATGAGCCAAGTTATAAGCCTAAATATAGAGGGTATTGGACCCGTATATATGAAGAATGCCCGCCGGGGTTTCCCCGGCGGGCATTTCTTGCCAGCCCGGCGCTCGCCTAGGCCTTGGCCCCAGCCAGAGCGGCCAGCACCCGCGCCGGGGTCAGCGGCGCGGTGCGCAGGCGCACGCCGGTGGCGTCGAAGAAGGCGTTGGCGATCGCCGCCGGGATGCTGCGTATCGAGGGCTCGCCGGCGCCCGAGGGGGCGATTTCCGGATGGTTGATCAGGACCACATCGATAGTCTCGGGCGCGTCCTTGATTTCGACGATCGGGTAGCTCGCCCAATCGACGCTGGTGACGCTGTTGTTATCGAAGCGCACCTCCTCGAGTATCGTCCGCGACAGGCCGTGGATCACATTGCCTTCGATGCATTGCGTCAGGCCCTGCGGATTGATGATGATGCCGCAGTCGTGCGCCACGGTGAATTTCTTCGCCCAGATCCTGCCCGTGCGCCGGTTGACCTCGATTTCTGCGATCGTGGCGACGACCGTCCCGCGCCGCTCGGTGTAGGAGATGCCGCGGCCGCTCTGGATCTCGCCCGAGGACTTTGCCGTACCCGAGACCCGCGTCTGCCAGCCGGCCTTTTCCGCTGCCGCCTTGATCGCGGCTGCGGCGCGCGGCTTGCTCGCGTACTTGAGGCGGAAGGCGACCGCGTCTTCCCCGGTCGCCACTGCCAGTTCGTCGATGAACTGCTCGGAGCCGAAATGAATGTCTGGTCCGACCGGATCGCGCAGGTGGGCGGTGCGCAAGGGCGACGAACGGTTGAGCAGCGGGGCGATGGCCTCCCAGCCTAAGCGCCGGCTCGCGAAAGCGTAATTGTCTTCGGGCGTGCCAAAGCCCATCGCCGGATTGGGCGCCATGCCCAGTTCGTGACCGGCCAGGCTGTCGCGCGGATCGGCCTCGTTGTTGGCGGTGTCGATGCGCGAGAAGCCCTTGCTGATGTATTCATAGGCGATCACCTTGCCTGTGCCGTCCAAGGCGGCGCGTGCCCGATGGACGCTGGCCGGTCCCTTCGGATCCCAGGCCGTGGCGTCGGCACGCGACCCCTGGACCCGCACCGGCTTGCCGGTGAGCTTGGAGAGCAGCGCTGCGTCGATAGCCGCGTCGCCCCCGTCGTTGCGGCCATAGGAACCCGGTCCCATCACCCAGATGCCGCGGACCTTGTCCGGCGGCAGGTCGAGCAGTTTGGCGATGCCGTCGCGGGCGTAATGCGGCTTTTGCGAACCGGTCCAGAGCGTGGCGGAATCCTTCTTGACGTCGGCCACGGCGCAACCCGGGCCCATGCTGGCGTGCGACTGGAACGGCCAGTGATATTCCGCCTCGACGATGCGCGCGGCGGTCTTGAACACAGCCTCGACATCGCCCTTGTTCGTTTCCGTCTCGGCCTTGACCACCTTGGCCGCGCGGATATGGTCGTAGAGCTTTTCCATGGCCGGGAAGGGGTTCGTTCCTGCCGACCATTCCACCTTGAGTTCGCGCGCCGCGCGCACCGCATCCCATTCCTTGGGTGCCACGACAGCGAGGAAATTCTTTTCGCGCACCACCTTCGCGCCGGGAATTTTCCGGATCGAATCGGCATCGACCTTGAGCGGGACGCTGCCGGCGATCACCGGACGGATGACGCGCGCGTGGAGCATGCCGGGCAGTGAAATTTCGGTGATCCAGTCGGAGGTGCCGAAGACCTTGCCGGGTACGTCGCGGCGGCGGAAGGATTTGCCGACGACCTTGTACTCCGAGGGGGACTTCAGCTTCGCCTGGACCTTGATGTCCATGAAGTTGCCGATCTCCTTGTTCCACTCCACCTTGGAATTGAAAAACTTTCCGCCGATCAGTTCCGCATAGCTGACGCGCTTGCCGCCGCCGGAAACGACGCCGTCGCTGACGGTCAATTGTTCTGCGGGCACGTTGAGCTGCCGGCTGGCGCCCGCGACCAGAATGCGCCGCGCCTCGGCCGCGGCATTGCGCAACGGCTTGGCACCGGCGCTGATGCCGAAACTGCCGGAGGCGCCGCCCTGATTGCAGGAGGTGGCGGTATCTCCCTGGAAGACCGTGACGCGCTCGAAGCCGACATCCAGTTCCTCGGCGACGATCTGCGCGATGGCGACATCGAGGCAGTGGCCCATGTCGATCTTGCCGAAGAAGGCCGAGACGCTGCCGTCTTTCAGTACGGCGACCCAGGAATCGAGTTCCCCGGGTACCAGCGGCGGTTTGTTGGGGCCGATTTGCGCCAGTGCGTCGGTGACCAGGCCGGTCATTGAAACGGAGACGATCAGGGCGCCGGAAGCCCTGAGAAAGTCGCGGCGGGAGAGCGAAAAATCTTTAGGTGAGTTCATCTTCTCCTCCCTCAGGCCATCTGTTGTTGGGCGCGTTTGATCGCGCGCATGATCGAGACATGCGTGCCGCAGCGGCATTTGAGGCCGTCCAGGGCCTCGCGGATCTCGGCATCGCTGGCCTTGGGTTTTTTCTTCAGGAAGGAGGCGGCGGTCATCACCCAGCCGTTGATGCAGTAGCCGCATTGCGGCACCTGTTCCTCGACGAAGGCGGTCTGCAGCGGATGCGGTTTTTCCGGTGTGCCCAAGCCATGGATGGTGGTGATCTGCTTGCCCTTCATCGCGGTCACCGGCATGACGCAGGAGCGGACCGGTTCGCCGTCCACCAGCACCGTGCAGGCGCCGCATTGCGCCACGCCGCAGCCGAAGTGCGGGGCCTTCATCTGCAGATCGTCGCGCAGTGCGTAGAGCAGCGGCATGGCCGGATCATCGACCTTGACTGAGCGGCTCTTGCCGTCGACGGTGAATTTTACGGTTGTCGCCACGTGACACCTCCCTTATGCGCTGACGATTATTGGTATGGGCTTGCTGCAGCCGTAGAATCATAACCGATAGATAGTCAGGACGGTATCGCGCCGTTCAGGCTTTTCTCCGTTACCATGCACCGATGCGCGAACAACCGGATGCAACTCGTCGCAAGCTCCTCAAGGGGCTGGCTGGATATTCCTTAAGCGCAACCTTGTTTCCCGCCACGACCATGGCTGACCAATCGACGACAATTTCCAGAGCCATTCCGGGTACCGCCGAACGTTTGCCGGCGATCGGTCTGGGCACCTGGCAGAGCTTCGACATTTCCGCGCGGCAAGACCTGGCCGAGGCCAAACAGAGCTTGCGCCTGCTCGCCGGGCAGGGTTACAGCGTCGTGGATAGTTCGCCGATGTACGGCAAGTCCGAAGCGGTCGTCGGACAACTGGCCAGCGAACTCGGGCTGGAGGGCAAACTGTTTCTCGCCACCAAGGTCTGGACCCGCGGCTACGATGCCGGCGTGCGCCAGATGGAAGAGTCCTGCCGTTTGATGGCGACGCGGTGCATGGACCTGATGCAGATCCATAACCTGGTCGATGCCGCGATCCATGTGAAGACGCTGCGCGAATGGAAGGAGGCCGGGCGGATCCGCTATTTCGGCATCAGCCACTACCATGCCAGCGCCTATGGCGAGGTCGAGCGTTTCATGAAGGCCGAGCATCCGGACTTCCTGCAGATCAATTATTCTCTGGCCGAGCCAGAATCCGCCGAGCGCCTGCTGCCGTTGGCACGGGACTTAGGCATCGCCGTCATCGTCAATCGGCCCTTCGCCGAGGGAGAACTCTTCAACCGGGTCAAGGGCCGGGCCTTGCCCGGATGGGCGGCCGATTTCGATGCCGCGAGCTGGGCGCAGTTTTTTCTCAAATGGATATTGGCCGATAGCGCGGTCACCTGCGCGGTGCCGGGAACGCGCAAGCCGAACTACCTGCAGGACAACATGGCCGCCGCCAGAGGGCGCCTGCCCGATCCTGCGCTTCGGGCCAGAATGAGCACGCTGATGCGGTTCACGCCTTGATCGTGCGCAGGGCCAACACGATGTGATTTTTCACGGTTTGCAGCAGCGTCAATTCCTCCGCGCTGATCGTGGTGTCCACGCAGTGTCTTTCCAGATACAGGCAGCCGATCGGCTGCCCGAGGTTGATCACCGGCAGGATGACGAAGCTCCTGGCCGAGGGGCAGGCGCGCTTCATCCAGGGGGGCAATCGGGCGCTGAAGGCGGCCGCCTCCATGTCGGTGATCTGCACATCCACGCCGCGTGCGCAGGCCAGGGCGAACAGGTCGGTGCTGCTGGTGGCATTGAACTGGAGCAGATGCAGCTGCTCCTTGTCCACATCTCCGCACCAGATCCGCGCCCGGAATAACCGGCTCGCCGGATCCTTCAAGAGCAGCACCGAACGCGCGAAGCCGAATCCCCGGTGGATGCATTCCACGGCGCTGCGCAGCGCCGTGACCAGACTTTGTCCAACGGCGATGGTCTCGGAGACATCCTGCAATCCGGACAGCACCAGTTCCCGGGTATTGGAGGGCTGTCCGGTGGCCAGCGGATTCTTGCTGACGACGGCATCCTGCTGCAGCACCATGTCGGCTGCGAGCGTGTCCTCCTGCTTGCGGCTCGCGTCTGCCGAGCCGGTCTCGGGGGAGTCGGCAGCGGCTTCCTCAGCCGCTGCGGCCAACTCGGGTGCGGGAAGAAAGGAGGCAATGCCGACGATGCCCTGGATCGCTTCCATCTTTTTCTTCGCGCCCTCGATCCGGGCGTCGAACTCCTCGCCGGTGATCTCCAGCTGCTTGCATAATTCCTCAGATAGCTTCGCCAGGGCCTGTTCGCGAGCCTTGCCCGGCGGCAGGCGATAACAGTCGGCGACGCTGTTGGTGGCCTGCACCAGGCGGGCAAACTTGCCTTCCGCGCTATCGGCGTCGTGCTTCGAAGCGGAGCCGCTGATCGCCGATTTGAGCAGGTGCGGCAGGTGCCACTGTTCGATCAAGGTATGGGTGAACACGTTCAGCCCGGTTCCGAGTACCTGCTTGAATGCGCTGCGCTCGCTTTCGCCAGCGCGGATCATTTCCTCGATCGCCAAGTGGGCGGGGAACTCCAGGTAGATGATCAGCAGGCGTGAGGCGCCGGAGAGCAAGCCGGCGATGCCGGCCTGCTCGCGGTAGCGGGGCAGCAATGCGCCGGCGAATTCCTGGGCCAGGGTCGAGGCGTGCAAGGCCCTGGAGAATTCCACCTTCATGGCCTGGGCCTGGGCCTTGTTCTTCAACTGGTCCACCAGGATCAGCGCCAGGGCCAGCAGTTTGACCTGCTCGAAGCCGATGACGACGATGGACTTGGAGATGGTGGTGATCGTCGATGTTCCGTGAAACCGGTACATCACGGAATTGGCCAGGGTCAGGATCCGCTGCGTCAGGTAGACGTCGGAGAGGATCAGGTTGCCCAGTTCCTGCATGCTGTCGTCATCGGTGTCGAGCATGGTGACGATACGCGCGACGCTCAGCCCCAGGCTCGGCAGCCGGGAGTTCTTCTGGATGCGTTCGAGCAGTGTGGAATCGGTCTTGCCGACGGGAAACTCGGGTGCGCTCATCGTTCTTTGTCCATGACGGATCTGACCTGGATTGTAGCCGACTATGGCCGTCCGCTCCGGCGGCAAGCGGGCGTGTAGAATGGCATCGAGTCAGCGTTGCTGATACTTTCAAAAAAGCGAGATTCGATCATGACTTTCACACCCGATCTGGTCTTTGAACTCAATGCCTTGATCCGCTTCGATCTGGCGACTACCCAGCAGGGCGTCAAGGTGCACAAGACGGCGGACCAGGCGGTCATCAATGCCATCAGCCGTCTTCATGCCAAAGGTCTGCTGACGCTGCCCGACGGCGGCTATCTGACCAGCCTGGGCCGGGATGCGGCGGAACACGCCCAGGCGGTCCTGACCATTCTCACCTCCAGCGAGACTGCCGCCTCGGCGCCGCCCGAAGCGGCCGTGGCAGGGCTGTCCCGGCACTTGGCCTGAGCCGGGCCGGTGTGGAGGAAATCATCCGCATCCTGTTCATTTGCACCGGCAACATCTGCAGGTCGCCGACCGCCGAAGGCGTGGTCCGGGAGTTGGCGGCGCGGGCTGGCTTCGCCACGCGGATCGAACTGGACTCGGCCGGGACCCACGGCTTTCATGTCGGCGCCGCGCCCGACCGGCGCACTCAGGCGGTTGCGGCGCGGCGCGGCTACGACCTGTCGGCGCTGCGCGCACGCCGGGTCGGCGGCGGCGATTTTGTTCGCTTCGATCTCATCCTGGCGATGGACCGCGACAACCTAGCCGTACTCCGGCAGGTTTGCCCGCCGGGGCTGCAGTACAAACTCGCGCTGTTCCTCGACTACGCCGGGGATTCCGCTGCCGGCTTCGCTGAGGTGCCCGATCCATACTATGGCGGGCCCGACGGCTTCGAGCGCGTGCTCGATCTGATCGAGGCCGCGGGCCGGGCGCTGATCGCGCGTCTGGCACTGCATCCGGATGCTGCCGGAAGCGCTTACTGAGGCAATTCGAACGCGGCGAGATAATTTGCCAGCAGCTCGATGTCCTGATCGGACAGGGGCTGCGCCGCGCTGGCCATGGTGCCGTCGATATCGGGGCGCTCGCCGTTGCGAAAGCCGCGCAACTGACGGGCCAGATATTCGCTGTTCAGACCCGCCAGCCGTGCGATGTGTTTTTGTCCCGAGTAGTCGGGCATGTGGCAGGAGGCGCAGTAGTATTGTCGGGCAATCTTTTCCGCTGCCGCGAGCGCCTCGGGCTTAGTTGCCTGTTTGTCTGCCTGCTTGTTCCTGGCAGGCGCCTCTGCCGCGAAGTAGGCGGCGAGGTCGCGCATCTCGGCATCCTTCATGCCGACCGCGGCAGGACTCATGGCCGGACTCTTGCGCCGCTCATCGCGGAACTGCAGCAACTGGTAATAGATGTACAGGGGCGGCTAGGCGGCCAGCGAGGGAACGGCCGGGTTGCTCGAGCGCCCGCCCTCGCCGTGACAAACGACGCAGGCCTGGGCCTTGACCCTGCCGGCATTGACGTCGGCGGCCAGGGCCGCTGATCCTGCCGCCCATAGTGGCAGGACCAGCGCCAGAGCGCAACGCTGCGCTGCCGTCACTTCTTGTAGGCGATGCGGTAAATCGCGCCGGCCACGTCGTCGGATACCAGCAGCGAGCCGTCGCCCATCACCTGGACGTCGGCCGGGCGCCCCCAGTAGGCTTCGCCCTCCAGCCAGCCCTCGGCGAAGACTTCGACCTTCTTGACGCGGCCGGCCTTGTCCAGGGTCACACGGGAAATGTTGTAACCGGACTTCTTGGTCCGGTTCCATGAACCGTGCTCGGCGATGAAGATATTGTTGCGATACTCGGCCGGGAACATCGCGCCGGAATAGAAGCGCATGCCCAGGGCGGCGACGTGAGGGCCCAGTTTCGCCGCCGGCGGATCGAATTCGGCGCAGGAACGGCCCTGGCCGAATTCGGGGTCGAGCAGGTCGCCCTGGTGGCAATAGGGAAAGCCGAAATGCATGCCTTTGCGGGTGACGTGATGCAGGGTGTCGTTGGGCAGGCTGTCGTCGATCCAGTCACGCCCGTTGTTGGTGAACCACAATTCCTTGGTGACCGGATGGAAGTCCATGCCGACGCTGTTGCGCACGCCCAGCGCGACGCTCTCGAGGATGCCCTTTTCCGGGTCGACGCGGACGATCTGGGCGTGGGTGGACGGCGGCATGATGATGTTGCCGGGCGAGCCGATATTGAAGTAGAGCTTGCCGTCGGGGCCGAGCTTCATGAACTTCCAGCCATGGGTCTCGTCCTTGGGCAGTTTGTCGAACACCACCACCGGCGCCGGCGGATTGTCGAGGCGATTTTCAATATCATCGTAGCGGATGATCCGCGACAACTCGGCGACATAAAGCGCGCCGTTCTTGATTGCCACGCCGTTGGGTTTGTTCAGGCCCTTGGCGATGATCTTCACTTCGCGCTTGCCGCCGCGGTCGACGATGGCGTAGACGTTGCCGACGAAACGGGTGCTCGCGAAGACGGTGCCCTTGGGGCCGATGACCATCTCGCGAGCGTTGGGCAAACCCTCGGCCCACAGCGAAATCTCGAAGCCCTTGGGCAGCTTGATCTTGTTGAGTGGAATTTCCTCTCCCGGCATGGCCGTCAATCCCGGCGGGTTCGGTGCCAGCGTCGATGCCGCCTGCTCGGCGGTGCGGCCTTGCGCCCACGAGGGAGGATAAAGGCTGGAAGCTGTTCCCTGTGCCCATCCGGCGGAGGCGCCGGCAGCCAGCAGCAGAAACCCCGCCGTCTGGGCCAGTGCGGCCCGCCGACGAATTGTTGGGATTGCGCTCATATTTTCCGTCTCCATTTATTATCGGTTGCGGCTGGATGATCGCACCTGCAGCGTCGGTGACGATCTTCGACAGCGCGCGCCATGGTAGCGTAAGGACAAATGACGGGCAACCGATGCTCCGCGATGCTCCGTGATATCCTCACCGATGCCAACGATGCAGGGCTGTCATGCCTATCACGGCAAGCTGTTCAGCCGCCTGCTGGCGCTGGAGGCGGTCGAGGAGTTTGTCGGCAGGATGAAGACAGCGCCGCAAGAAAAGATTGCCGGATAATAAAGCCGAGATGACTATCGACATCACCAAGTCCGTGAAGGAACTCGTCGCCAAGGGCATCAAGATTCCCCCCCAACCAGCGGTGCTGATCGAGTTGCGCGAATTGCTGGCCAGGGACGACGCCAATGTGCGCGCGCTGGCTCGGGTCATCACCCAGGATCCCGGCATTTCGGCGATGCTCTTTCGGGCGGCGCGCTCGCCGGTGTTCGGGCGCGGCAAGAAATTCGCCGCCATCGAGGAAGTCATCATGACGGTCGGCGTCAAGCAGACCTTCAACCTGGTGCAAGCGATGGCCTTGACCTGTTCGGTTTCGGACCGGGCGCGCAAGGCCTATGACACCTTCTGGACACGCTCGCAGGAGATCGCCGAGCTGGCCGCGATAATTGCCAAGGACCGCGTCTCGATCTGCAATGTCTTTCCCGACCAGGCCTACATGGCCGGCATTTTTCATGAATGCGGCGTGCCTATTCTGATGCAGCGCTTTCCCGACTATTGCCAGACGCTGCAACTTAAAAACACCTGCTGCTGGCCCACCCTGGCAGAGGAGGATGCGCGCTATCAGGTCGACCATTGCAGTGTCGGCTATATCGTCGCCAGGCACTGGGCCCTGCCGGATTTCGTCTGCGCTGCGATCCGCTATCATCACGAGATACCGCGCGACGAAATCGGCGCGGCCTGCGCGCTGGTGGCGATCATCCAGTTGGCAGGATATTTTTATCATCGCCTGAACCATGTCGACGATCCGCTGTGGCCTACGCTGCGCAGCGATGTGCTGAAGGAATTGGGACTAAACGCTGACGGCGAGCAGGAGTATTTCGAAGAAATCAGCGAGCAATTCCTGTCGCGGCAATGATCGTGCGGCGGTTTTCCGGGCACGCCGCGTTGGTATAATAGGCTCTGTGCCCATCGTTGCCCGCCTAAGAACCCTAGCCATGATGCCCAGACAGTGGTTCGCCAGCCTCCTGATGTTCACCCTGGCAAGTCTGCCGGGTGCGGCGGAGGCGCTTGCCCAGGTGGCTATTCCCGAAGCCGAGATCACCCTGATACGGGCGATCGGTTTCATCGAAGGCCCGCGTTTTATCGCCCGGGCCTGTACCCGCGCCAATCCGTCCTCGGCTGCCGGCTGGGACAGGGAAGTGGCCGAATTCGAGCAGCGCCGTGCCGGGGAAGCCGCCCTGGCGCGAAAACTTTTTGCGGAAACCTACAGCAAGGCCGTCCCCGAGCAGGAGGCGCTGGCGATACTCGGGGCCAAGGTCGATGACCGGATAGAGCAGGAAGCGGCTGCCAAGCATCTGGGCGCCGGCACGCTGTGTCTGGTCGTGGCCCTGGTCGGCGGCAAAAGGGCCTTCGAGACCAAGGGTTTCGAGGAAACCATGCAGTCTCTCGAACACTTCGAGCAGACCGGGGAATACGCGCGCCTGAAAGCCAGGATTGCGGTGGCAACGCCGTCAGAGAAGGCGCAATACCGGGAAAGGTTGCTGGCCTATCAGCCGAAACCGGTTAATACCCAGAAATAAATTGTAATAATCGTTTTCACCTCTCCGCAGCGCAAGTGGCTATTCTTGGGGCGCACTTGATGACCCGGCGCCGCTCGACGAATGACCGCGCGGCTTCTGATTTGACGGTGCGTGTCTCCTCTTCTAATTGTCCCGCCTCGTGCGGGACTTTTTTTGTCCGCCCATTTGCCTTCCCCCCAGCCCCCTTTCCAAGCAAGGCGATGACGATCGCGCGTCTTGCTCGCAGTAATTACGCTGCCTTGCCTTGGGGCTCCCCACGGGGACTTCCTGCGGGGCGCGGCCCTGCGGCTCGGCTAAGGTTTTTCCGCGCCGTGTCGTTATAGTAATCACAGACATTCAGGCGGAAATTTGAACATGTGCTTCCAGGTGACTTACAAGGGACTTAAACAATTTGTCGGCTCGCTGTTCTCCGCCAGGTCCTATCTCGAGGACAACTGGGGTTCGGTGGCCAAGGCCTACGAGATCGGCGTGAAACTGGTCCTGGTCCCCGCGCCCGGGCGCTGATTCCGGTCGATTCAGCCAAGGAGATAGAATAGCGGCCTCCTGCCTCGTTCCCATCGGAAGGCCATGTTGCGATTGACAGAAGTCAAGCTTCCTCTCGACCATCCCGAGGAGGCAATCCGCGCCGCGATACTCGGGCGCCTGAACATTCCCGCCGCCGATCTCCTCGGCTATACGATCTTTCGCCGCGGTTACGACGCCCGCAAGCTTTCGGCCATCGTCTTCATCTACACCCTCGACGTCGAGGTCAGGAACCAGGCGTCGCTGCTCTCTGTCCTCGCGGGCGACCGGCGCATCCAGACCGCGCCCGACACTCGCTATCATCTCCCGACGCGGGCCCCGGCCGGCCTGTCGTCCCGGCCGGTAGTGATCGGCACCGGCCCTTGCGGCCTGTTTGCCGGCCTGCTCCTCGCCCAGATGGGCTTTCGTCCGATCCTGCTGGAACGCGGCAAGGCCGTCCGCGAGCGGACCAAGGACACCTTCGCGTTGTGGCGGGGCGGCCAACTCAATCCGGAATCGAATGTCCAGTTCGGCGAAGGCGGCGCCGGGACCTTCTCCGACGGCAAACTGCACAGCCAGATCAAGGATCCGCTGCTGCGCGGGCGCAAGGTGCTCACGGAGTTCGTCCTGGCCGGCGCACCGCCCGAGATTCTCTATGTCAGCAAGCCGCATATCGGTACCTTCAGGCTGGTGACCGTGGTCGAGAACATGCGTGCCGCGATCCAGGCGAAGGGCGGCGAATTCCGTTTCCAGAGCCGGGTCGAGGATCTCGATATCGATGATGGCCGGATCTCCGGCGTGGTCCTCGCAGGCGGCGAGCGGATCGCCGCCGACCATGTGGTGCTCGCCGTCGGCCACAGCGCCCGCGACACTTTTCAGATGCTCTTCGAGCGCGGCGTCGCGATCGAGGCCAAGGCCTTTTCCATCGGCCTGCGCATCGAACATCCGCAGTCCCTGATCGACCGCGCGCGCTTCGGCAAGCATGCCGGTCACCCCGCTTTGGGCGCCGCCGATTACAAGCTGGTGCATCACGCGGCCAACGGGCGCTCGGCATACAGCTTCTGCATGTGCCCCGGCGGCACGGTGGTCGCCGCCGCCTCGGAGCCGGGGCGGGTGGTGACCAACGGCATGAGCCAGTATTCGCGCAACGAGCGCAATGCCAACAGCGCCATCGTCGTCGGCGTCACGCCTCTCGACTATCCGGGACATCCGCTGGCCGGCATCGCCTTCCAGCGCCACTGGGAGGAACTCGCCTTTGCCGCAGGCGGCGGGGACTATGCCGCTCCGGCGCAGAGAGTGGGCGATTTTCTCCAGGGCCGGCCCTCGCTCGCACTGGGCGCGGTCCAGCCGTCCTACACGCCCGGCGTCCGGATGTGCGACCTGGCCGGTTGCCTGCCCGATTTCGTCGTCGCCGCACTGCGCGAGGCGCTGCCCGCCTTCGAGCGGCAGATCAAGGGCTTTGCCATGGACGACGCCTTGCTGACCGGGGTCGAGACGCGCACTTCTTCGCCGATCCGCATCCGCCGCGGCGAGGATGGTCAGAGCGTGAATATTCGCGGCCTGTTTCCCGCAGGGGAGGGGGCAGGATATGCAGGCGGAATCCTTTCCGCGGCGGTTGACGGTATCAAAGCGGCGGAAGCCGTGGCCCTGAGCCTGCAGCGGGATTTCAATGGGCGTATCATGTCGCCGGTTGCCTGATGGCAAGTTTGAGAGGAGTCGAGACATGGACATTGCTTCCCTAATCCCCGGCTTGGCTTCAGCCATGGCGAGCCCATTGGGGCAACCGAGTGGGCAAACGAGCGGACAACTGAGCGGACAGCAGAGTCCCGACGCGCCTGCTGCGCGCATCAGCCAGAACGATCAGGCCGCCAGGGCGCGTGCCGCCCAGGCCGATCAGGCCGCCAATGATGCCGCCGCCAAGGCGCGGCAGGCGGCGGCCGATCAGGTCAAAGCCCCTGAACCAGTGGCGAAACCGGTAGTGAACGCTAACGGCCAGTTGATCGGTTCGCGCATCAGCATCACCGCCTGAAAAACACGTTATCACTGTCGATGGCAGTAGAAGGATAGTAATGAAATGCGTTGATGACTTCCGCTTGCGCTTCGGCAAGGCGGAACTGGTGCCGATCATCATCGGCGGTATGGGCGTGGATATATCGACGGCGGAGCTGGCGCTCGAGGCGGCACGGCTGGGCGGTATCGGCCATATCTCCGACGCCATGGTGCCCACCGTTTCGGACCGCCGATTCAGCACGCACTTCGTCAAGGAGAAGCTCAAGCTGTACAAGTACAACGTCGCCAACGCCGACAAGTCGGACGTGCTGTTCGACCTCGGGCGGTTGGCGGAGGCGACCCAGAATCATGTCGGCAGGACCATGGAAGCCAAGCGCGGCACCGGCATGATCTTCGTCAATTGCATGGAAAAGCTGACCATGAACGCGCCGCGCGAGACCCTGCGGGTGCGCCTCACCGCGGCGCTCGATGCCGGCGTCGACGGCATCACGCTGTCGGCCGGCCTGCACCTGGGTTCCTTCGCGCTGATCGAAGACCATCCGCGCTTTCGCGATGCCAAGCTCGGCATCATCGTTTCCTCGCTGCGCGCGCTGCAGATCTTCCTGCGCAAGATCGCCAAGCTCAAACGGCTGCCCGATTTCGTCATCGTCGAAGGCCCGCTCGCCGGCGGCCACCTGGGCTTCGGCATGGACTGGGCACACTTCGACCTGGCTACGATCATGGCCGAGATCCAGGAATACCTGAAGGTCGAGAAGCTGAATATTCCGTTGATTGCCGCAGGCGGCATCTTCACCGGCAGCGACGCGGTTTCCTTCCTCGACAGCGGCGCCGCGGCGGTGCAGGTGGCGACGCGCTTCACCGTGGCGCAGGAGTGCGGTCTGCCGGCCGCGGTGCAGCAGGAATACTTCAGGGCGAGCGAGGCGGACATCGAGGTCAACACCATCTCGCCGACTGGCTATCCGATGCGCATGCTGAAAAACAGTCCGGCGATCGGTTCTGGCATCCGGCCAAACTGCGAGGCTTTCGGCTACTTGCTCGACGGTTCGGGCAATTGCGCCTACATCACGGCCTACAACCGCGAGCTGGCGACGCATCCGAAGACCAAGCACGGGCTGCCGAAGATTTCGGTGAAGGACAAGACCTGTTTGTGCACCCACATGCGCAATTTCGACTGCTGGACCTGCGGCCATTACACCTACCGCCTCAAGGACACGACGCGACGCCTGGCCGACGGCAGCTACCAGGTTCTCTCCGCGGAGCATGTGTTCCACGACTACCAGTTCAGCACCGAGCAGAGGATCGCCTTGCCGGATTGAACCTAGAAAAGGTATTTGCACCACCAAGGACACCAAGGTGTACCCGGACACCCCACCGTAATTACCACTTATCCGTTGGGTGAAATCTCATCATCGGGACATTCAGGTCAATCCCCGTTTTTCTTGGTGTCCTTGGTGTTCTTGGTGGTGAATGTATTGCCGAGTTTAGCTTGAATGCTGGCCGGCTCGATGGCCGGCTCAGAACGCGGCGTTGTCGATCTCGGTCTTCAGGAAGGCGTAGTAGATCGGCGCCAGGATCAATCCCGGGATGCCGAAAGCGGCTTCCATGACCAGCATGGCCACCAGCAGTTCCCAGGCGTGCGCGTTGATGCGCTGGCCGACGATGCGCGCGTTGAGAAAATATTCGAACTTGTGGATCAGTACCAGGAACGTCAGCGACGCCAGCGCCAGGCCGGGGGAATGCGCCAGGCTCAGGACCACGATGACCAGATTGGAAATCAGGTTGCCGGCGATCGGCAGGAAGCCGGTGACGAAGGTCAGCGCCACCAGGGATTTGGTCAGCGGCAAGTGGATGCCGAAGACGGGCAGGGCGACCATCAGGTAGAGGCCGGTGATGCCGGCGTTGATCGCGGCGATCTGGACCTGGGCGAAGACGATCTGGCGGAAGGCGCGATCGAAGCGGCCGGCATGTCCGGCAAGATCGGCGAGCAGCGGGGTGGTTGCGCTATCACCGTCCGTTTCGCGTAGCGCCACCAGGGCGCCGATGACCATGCCGAGCAGAGCGTGGACCAGGGCGCGCACGCTTTCCTTGCCGAACAACTGGAGCTCGCCGGCATGTTCGCGCAGCCAGGCGGCGGCCGCGGACTGCAATTCGGCCGGGTCGGCCGGCAGGGTGGCATCGAGCCACTGCGGCAGCCGGGAGCGCGAAGACTCGAGCACTTCGGCCATCTTCTGCATCAGGGACGAGAGGCTGCCGGCATTGCCGTGGAAGAAGGCGAGCAGGCCGACGACCAGCAAGGCGACGGCGGCGATCAGCGCGATGGCCAGGAGGGCTACCACCGCCACCCGGGCGCCCCGGGTGGACAAGTGCCGTTCCAGGTGCGGTGCCAGCTTGCGCACCATGGCGTGGATCAAGAAGCCGCAGAGCAGGGCCGGCAGGAGGTGCAGGCTGATCGCCGCGAGCGGCGCCGCCAGGGCGAGACCCAGGGCGATGCGCCGGAGCAGGGTTGCGGCCGATGGCGGAGCTTCGAGCATGGCGGCGATTGTGCCCCAAGCGGGACGATGGCGCCAGCCGCCGCGTAGTCCATTGGCGCACGCGTTTTGAAAATTTCAACTATCTGCGCAGCCGCAAGCCGGCCTACAATGCCGGTCGGGGTCGGCGGCGCGCGGCTGACTCCCGAATATTGTCGATGGTGATCCGGGATCAAGATGAACTTATTTTCCAAGCTGTATTACAAGTTCCGCAAGTTTTGGAAAGCCATACAACTGTACCTGGTCATTGCCGGACCGGGCCTGGTGGTCATGGTCGCCGACAACGATGCGGGCGGCATCACGACTTACGCGGCGACCGGCGCGAAATACGGCTACAACCTGATCTGGTTCCTGCTGCTGCTGATCCCCGTCGCCTACTACGTGCAGGAGATGA
The DNA here is from genome assembly GCA_903832735.1 of uncultured Sterolibacterium sp. Taxonomy (GTDB): domain Bacteria; phylum Pseudomonadota; class Gammaproteobacteria; order Burkholderiales; family Rhodocyclaceae; genus CAIYYX01. Next base: position 37,494 of record CAILCO010000098.1, on the reverse strand, counting down.
CCGTGCGCCTGGGCGCCGTCACCAAGCGCGGCCACGCCGAGGCGATTTTCGACGGCTTCGGCGCCTTCTGGGGCTGGTTTTCGCTGATCGACCTGATGATCCTGGACTGGTTGACCCTGGTCACCGAGTTCATCGGCATGACCTCGGCGCTGCAGATCTTCGGCATTCCGCCCTGGGTCACGGTGGCCGGCGTCGTGGCGCTGATGGGCATGATCGTCCTGAACGGCCGCTACTGGACCTGGGAAAAGATCGCGCTGCTGTTTTGCGCCCTGAACCTGATCTACATCCCCGGCGCCTTCATGGTTCATCCCGATGTCTCGGCCATCCTCAAGGACGGCCTGGTGCCGAACTTCCCCGGCGGTTTCAACGGCGAGCTGTTCTTCTTTTTGATGGCCAACATCGGCACGACCATTGCGCCCTGGATGCTGTTCTTCCAGCAAAGCGCGGTGGTGGACAAAGGCATGCTGGAGAAGGACATCCCCTGGGGCAAGTTCGATACCCTGCTGGGCGCGACCCTGACGGTGGTGGTCGCGATCTTCATCGTCGTCGTCACCGGCACGGTACTGAAGGGCGTGGATATCGACAGCGCATCCCAGGCCGCCGAGCATTTGCTGAAAACCGATCACTATGTCGGCACCTTCATGGCCATCGGCCTGTTCGATGCCGGTCTGCTCGGCGCCATCTGCATCTCCCTGGCCAGTTCCTGGGCCTTCGGCGAGATCTTCGGCTGGGCGCATTCGCTGAACCAGAAGATTAAAGAGGCGCGCTGGTTCTATGCCAGCTATTTCTTCACCCTGGTCACCGCCGGGCTGGTGGTGCTGATTCCGGGCGCGCCGCTGGTCCTGATCACCCTGTTCGTCCAGGTCGTGGCGGTCACCCTGCTGCCCGCCGCGCTGGTCTTCCTGATCCTGCTGCTCAATGACAAGAAGCACATGGGCGAATATTGCAATACCCTGACCGAGAACCTGATCGGCGGCTTCATCGTCGTCACCATCGTGGTGCTCTCCACACTGTATGGGATCAGCGTCTTGTTCCCGCAGATGTTTCAGTAGGCCGAGGAAAGCGACATGGTATCGAGCTTCTATCGTCTGGTCCGGAAGATCCGGGAAATCAACCATCGCTACAGCGAACCGCATATCGAGATGTCGCGCGGCGTGAGAATCTCGCTGTTGGCGCTGCGCATTTATCTGGTGGTCCTGGTCGGGCTGATCGTCTACAAATTCGTCATGATCGTGAACTGAAATGGCTGCGATACTGGAGCATCAATTCTTTCTCAGCGAGATCATCGGCCGCCGGGTCTATCTCAAATCCGAACGCGTCGGCCGCCTGACCGATCTGGTCATCGTCGAAACCGGGAAACTGCCCGAGGTCACCCATTTCATCGTCAGCCGGCCGTTCGGCTATCCTTCGCTGCTCCTGCCCTGGGACAAGCTGACCCTGATCTCGAATACGGAAATCGTCTTCGATCTGAATACGCCCGTCGAATACGAACGGATCCCCGCCGAGGGCTCGATCCTGCTGCGCGCGCACATCCTCGACAAGAAGATCCTCGACATGGACGATCACGAGGTGGAAGTCGTCTATGACGTCAAGCTGGCCTTCCAGAGCGGCAAGCTCTACGTCAGCGAAGTGGACTTCAGCCGGCATCGCCTGCTCCGCCGCATGGGGCTGAAGAAACTGGCCAACTGGATGGCCGCGCATTCGGAAGAGGCGACGGTCTCCTGGATGTACGTCCAGACGCTGCCGGAACACCTGGGCACCTTCAAGGGCCATGTCAAGCTCAGCGTCCTGAAGGAGAACATCCGCGATATCCATCCGGTCGATCTGGCGGACATTCTGGAGGAGCTCGATGGCGACCAGCGCATGGCGGTGTTCAACGAACTCGAGCCCGAACATGCTTCGGACACCCTGGAGGAGGTCGAGCCGCGGGTCCAGCGCGAATTGATCACGGCGATGAAGAAGGAGCGCGCGGCGCTGCTGATCAACGACATGAGCCCGGCCCAGGCGGCAGACATCCTGGCCATCCTGCCGACCGCCGAGGCCGATGAAATTCTCAAGCTGATCGACAAGGAAAGCTCTTCCCAGGTGCAGCGGATCATCGATCAGCACGACGAGAACATCCTGCTCTTCGCCACCCAGAAATTCATGAAGATGCCGCGCGCCATGCCGGCCCGGGACGTCATGATCAACTTCCGCGATCTGGCGCGGGACATGGACGTGATTCTCTACGTCTATGTCACGGATCCGGACGACACCCTGCTAGGCGTCGTCGATCTGCGCGAACTGCTCGCCGCAGAGCCAGAGCACACGCTGGCCGACATCATGAGCGAAAACGTGATCACCCTGAATCCCGACGAAACCCTGTCGGACGCCGTCAATATGTTCGCCCGCTACAGCTTCCGCGCGATCCCGGTCACGGACAGCCTGGAGCGCCTGATGGGCGTCGTCTCCTACCACGACATCAAGGGCATCAAGCCGCGCTTCGACTAGGTTCGATGACAAGCGCTAAGCGTACTGTCCGGCCACCCGGCCCGCCGCAATTGATCACCAGCGACTGGCAGTGAACTTGCCCCGGTCGGCGCTGACCGATCTGTTATCCTCCCCGCGCGGGGCGACTGCTAACCGGTTCGCGCCGCTCGAACCTGACCACCTGACGCTGCGCACGCGGCAAGGTATTTCACGCTAAGGCAGACTCAGGGCAGCTTGCCGAGATTCAGTACATTGGCGCCCAGGCGCTTCGAAAGGACGCGGGAGAATTCCAGCACGGCCCTGATCGCGGGATGCTCGCGCTGAGCGTCGTCGGGGCGCTTCAGGGTGCTCACCGCCACCGCCGCGATGGCGTGGCTGCCCGACGAGTCGAACACCGGCGCGCCGATGCAGCACATGCCTTCCTGCACTTCCTCGTCGTCGATCGCATAGCCTCTTGCCCGCGCCTCGGCGAGATCGGCCAGCAGCGCCTTCAAGGTTTTGTGGCTCCTGGGCGTCAGTCGGCGCAACGGCGCGCCGCGGAAGAGGGCGCGGATCTGCTCGTCGGGCAGCGTGGACAACAGCGCCTTGCCGGTGGCCGAGCAATTGGCCGGCAGGCGCATGCCGATGCGGTAGGTGACGCCCAGCGGCAGGTTGCCGTTGCGGCAGGCGACATAGACCACGTCCCGGCCGTTCTGAACCGCCAGCACCACGCCTTCGCCGGGCAGCATTGCGAGGGAGTCCCAGATGCTGGCAAACTCCCGGGTCAGATCGATGTTGGCGAGGTAGGCGTGGGCCAGGTCGACCAGATGCGTGCCCAGGTGATAGGCGCCGCTGCCCGCCCGGTGGACCAGCCCGGTCCGGGTGAGCGTGGTGCACAAGGCGAGCACACTACTCTTGGGCAGCGTGAGGCGCTGAGTTAGGTCGGCCAGCGTCATCGGCTCCCGGCTGCCTGCGAGCAGGTCGAGAATCTGCACGGCCTTGAGCACCGAAGGAACGGTGCCTTTGGGCAGAGTCTGGTCGATGGCGCTGCGGGGAGTTGACATCGCTTCGGCGGAGGCAGTATTGTTCGTGCAAATATTAGCATGGCGTTCAGGATTCTGCACGCCGGCCTGGCGACTGGGAATCTGCCCGAGGCAGGGAAAGCGATCGACACTTGAAATCGAGCATTGCGACTAAGCCGGACACCCCGAAGGCCCTGGGCCATTTCATCGGCGGCACGATGGTTCCTGGCGCGCCAGGCGAGAACGGCGGCCGCTGGAATGAGGTCTTCGAGCCTGCGACCGGGGCGGTCGCGGCGCGCGTGCCGCTGGCCAGCCGTGCGGTAACGGAGCAGGCGATCGCCGCCGCCGCCGCGGCGTTTCCGCAATGGGCCGGGACGCCGCCGTTGCGCCGCGCCCGGATCATGTTCAAGTTCAAGGAACTGGTCGAGCGGCACGCCGACGAAATCGCCGCCCTGATCAGCCGCGAGCACGGCAAGGTGTTCTCCGATGCCAAGGGTGAGCTGATCCGCGGCCTGGAAGTCGTCGAATTCGTCTGCGGCATTCCGCAACTGCTCAAGGGTGAATTCACCGAGCAGATCGGCTCAGGCATCGACAGCTGGTCGATGCGCCAACCGCTCGGCGTCTGCGCCGGGATCACGCCGTTCAATTTCCCGGCGATGGTGCCGATGTGGATGTTTCCGGTGGCCATCAGTTGCGGCAACACCTTCGTGCTCAAACCCTCGGAACGCGACCCTTCGACCAGCCTGCGCCTGGCCGAACTGCTCCACGAGGCGGGGCTGCCGGCGGGGGTTTTCAATGTCGTCAATGGCGACAAGGAGTCGGTCGATACCCTGCTCACCGATACTCGTGTAGCGGCGGTGAGCTTCGTCGGTTCGACGCCGATCGCCGAGTACATCTATGCCACCGGGGCGGCCCACGGCAAGCGCGTGCAGGCCCTGGGCGGCGCCAAGAATCACATGGTGGTGCTCCCCGACGCCGACCTCGAACAGACGGTGGATAACCTGGTCGGCGCGGCCTACGGTTCGGCCGGCGAGCGCTGCATGGCCATTTCGGTGGCGGTGGCGGTCGGCGGGATCGCCGAACCCCTGGTCGAACGCCTGGCCAGCCGCGCCCGGACCCTGAAGATCGGCGCCGGCGGCCCGAACCAGGCGGATACCGAGATGGGTCCGCTGGTCACCCGGGCGCATCTCGACAAGGTGCGCGCCTATGTGGCTCTGGGCGTCGCCGAAGGCGCGCAACTGGTGGTCGATGGACGCGAGTTTACGCTGGCCGGACACGAGCAGGGATTCTTCCTCGGCGGCTGCCTGTTCGACCGGGTCACGCCCGCCATGCGCATCTACCGCGAGGAAATCTTCGGCCCGGTGCTGTGCGTGGTGCGGGTGCCGGACTTGGATGCGGCAATCGCCCTGATCAATGGCCACGAATATGGCAACGGCACGGCGATCTTCACCCGCAGCGGCAACGCTGCCCGCGAATTCGCCCGGCGCATCGAGGTCGGCATGGTCGGCATCAACGTGCCGATTCCGGTGCCGATGGCTTTCCACAGTTTCGGCGGCTGGAAGCGTTCGCTGTTCGGCGATCATTCGGTCCATGGCCCCGAAGGCGTGCGCTTCTATACCCGCCTGAAAACCGTCACGGCGCGCTGGCCGACCGACATCGTCGACGGCAATTCCTTCATAATGCCGACGCATTAACGAAATGAATACTTTGCCAAGCGAGCCGGTTAGTAGCCTCCCCGCGAGGGGAGGATGGGAGGGGCGGGTCGATCTGTAGGTTTGAGGCATTACGACGACCAACCATTTCATCATGCGGGAGTTCATCGGAGCCACGAGTAATGAGCAGTATCTCTTGCCGGACAGTTGACGTCGCTAGCCCAACGTGTAAATGTCTGTCCGGCGCAAGACCGCAGCAATGACCGCGAAGCTCGCAGCCAAGAACAACAAGCGGACTTTATTTGATTCATCCACCGAGGAGGTTTGAAGCATGAAGATCAGGAGTAGAACCATCATTGCCGCTATGGTCGCACTTGCCACGTGCGCGGCGGTTTCCGCATTCGCCGCCGATCCGATCAAGATCGGCCTGTCCGGTCCGTTCACCGGCGGCTCTTCGCCGATGGGCGTCTCGATGCGCGACGGCGTCAAGCTCGCGGCAGAGGAAATCAACGCCAAGGGCGGCGTGCTCGGACGCCAGATCCAGCTCATCGAGCGCGACGACCAGGCCGACAACACCCGCGGCATCCAGGTCACCCAGGAACTGATCAACAAGGAGAAGGTCGTCGCCGGCATCGGCTTCATCAACTCCGGTGTCTCGCTGGCCGCCCAGCGTTTCTACCAGGAAGCGAAGATCCCGGTGATGAACAACGTCGCCACCGCGACCATCATCACCCAGCAGTTCAAGGCGCCGGAGTTTCCCGACAGCTACGTCTTCCGGACTTCCGCCAACGACACGCTGCAGACGACGATGATGGTCGATGTGGCGGTGACCCAGCGCAAATTCACCAAGGTCGCGATCCTCGCCGACTCGACCAACTATGGTCAGCTCGGCCGCGAGGACCTGGAAAAGGCCCTGGCTAAGAAAGGCCTCAAGGCGGTGGCCGTCGAGAAGTACAACATCAAGGACGTGGACATGACCGCGCAGCTACTCAAGGCCAAGCAGGCGGGCGCCCAGGTGGTGATGACCTACGGCATCGGCCCCGAACTGGCGCAGATCGCCAACGGCATGGAGAAGCTCGGCTGGAAAGTGCCATTGGTTGGCAGTTGGACCCTGTCCATGGCCAACTTCATCGACAACGCCGGCAAGAACGGCGACGGCGCCGTGATGCCCCAGACCTTCATCCAGGACGGCAATACGCCCAAGCGCAAGGCCTTCATCGCCGCCTACCAGAAGGCCTACAAGGTCGATCGCATCGCCTCGCCGGTGTCTGCAGCCCAGGGTTATGATTCCATGTACATCCTGGCCGCCGCCATCAAGCAGGCCGGCACCACCGACGGCCCGAAGGTGCGCGAGGCGCTGGAGAACCTCAAGGACAAGTACGAAGGCGTGGTCAAGACCTTCGATCATCCCTATACCCATGACGATCACGAGGCGATCAAGCTCTCCGACGTCATGCTCGGCATGGTCCAGGGCGGCCATGTGGTGCATGCCAAGTAAGCTCTTGTGAAACCCGCCGGGTCGAGCTTCCTCCAGGGTGAGGGGGCCCGGCCCGGTTTCGACTGCCGCCCATTCCGGTGACAGTGATATATCCGGAGCTTTTTCCATGGAAATCCTGCTGCAACTCACGGTGAGCGGTATCGCCCTGGGCATGATCTACGCGGTCATCGCCTTCGGCTATCAACTGACTTTCGCCACCTCCGAGACGCTGAACTTCGGCCAGGGCGAGGCCCTGATGCTGGGCGCCCTGACCGGCCTTTCCCTGGTCGGACACATGGGCTACTGGGTGATGATTCCCCTGGTGATGATCTTCGGCCTGGCCCAGGGCGTCGTCGTCGAGCGCCTGGGCGTGGCGCCGGCGATGAAGACCAAATCGGAGTTCGGCTGGATCATGGCGACCATCGCCTTGGGAATCATCTTCAAGAACACTGCGGAAAACATCTGGGGCAAGGACGATCTGAAATTTCCCTCGCCCCTGTCCGAACTGCCTCTCAAGTTCCTCGGCGTCAATGTCCTGCCGATGGAAATCCTGGTGGTGATCGGCGCCATCGTGATGATGCTCGCGGTGGAACTGTTCAGCCGCAAGTCGATCTACGGCAAGGCCGTGGTGGCGACCTCCAACGACCGCGACGCCGCCGGTCTGATGGGCATCAACACCGGCATGGTGATCACCTTCTCCTATGCCCTGAGTTCCCTCACCGCCGCCTTCGCCGGCGTCCTGGTCGCGCCGCTGACGCTGACCGGCGCCACCATGGGCACGGTGCTCGGCCTCAAGGCCTTCTCCGTGGCGATCATCGGCGGCCTGAACAGCGGCATGGGGGTGATCGTCGGCGGCCTGATCCTGGGGATCGCCGAGACCACTACGGGTTTTTATATTTCCACCGGCTACAAGGACGTACCGGGACTCGTCCTGCTGCTCCTGGTGCTGGCGATCAAGCCTGCTGGCCTGTTCGGCCGCGCCGCGATCAAGAAGGTCTGAGCATGAGCGCAACGAAAAGAGTATTTATCTTCCTGGCCTTGATCGTCCTGGCCAGCCTGCCTTACGTCTGGCCCAATCCCTACTACATCCACCTGATGGTGGTGATCGGCATCTACGCCATCCTGCTGCTCGGCCTGGACATCGTGGTCGGCTACACCGGCGAGGTTTCGCTGGGCCACGCCGCCCTGTTCGGCGTCGGCTCGTATACCGCGGGGGTGCTGGTACTCAAGCTCGGCGCGCCGTTCGTGGTGGCCTTGCCGATGGCCATCGCGGTTACCGCGATCTTCGGCGTGATCCTGGCGCTACCGGCGCTGCGCGTCACCGGGCCTTATCTGGCGATGGTCACGCTGGCCTTCGGCACCATCGTCCAGATTTTCATCAACGAGATGGATTTCCTCACCAACGGCCCGCTCGGCATCTCGCTCCGGAAGCCCGCCTTCTTCGGCTATCGGCTCACGGCCACCGACTATTATTTCCTCGTCATGGCAGTGATGGTGCTCACCCTGGTGGTGGTCAATCGCATCCTGAAGTCGCATCTCGGGCGCGCCTTCGAGGCGCTGCGCGACAGTCCGGTGGCCTCGGACTGCATGGCGGTTTCCGTCTACCGCTACAAGGTCTATGCCTTCGTGATCAGCGCCGCGCTGGCCGGTCTGGCCGGCGCCCTGTTCACCTATTCCGAGGAATACATCTCGCCGAACACCTATTCCTTCGAGCTGACGGTGCAGTTCCTGCTGGCGGTGATCATCGGCGGGCGCAAGACGCGCAGCGGTTCTCTGATCGGCGCGGTGATCGTGGTGATGCTGCCGAATCTGCTCTCCGACGTCGAACTGTTCCGCATCATCGCCGTCGTCGTCGCCGCGATCACCGTCGGTTACGGCGCCTATGCGCTGGCCACCGCGCGGCGCAGCAAGCAGCAGGTGCTGATTCCCGCCGCCCTGACCCTGGCCATGGCGATCTTCGCCTACCGGATCACGGACATGACCGATTACCGTCTGACCATCTTCGGGGTGATGATCCTGTTCGTCGTGTACTACCTGCCCGACGGCATCATGGGTTTCCTCCACGGCCTGGTGATGCAGCTCAAGCCGCAGTGGCTGAAGCGCCCGGAGGTGCTCGTGGGCGAGGGCGAAAGCCATGTCTGGGCGCCGCCCGAGCACGCCGTCGCGGTTTCCGGCAACCTGCTCGAAGCGCGCAATGTGCTGATGCAGTTCGGCGGCCTGAAGGCGCTGGACCGGGTCGAACTGAAGGTGGCGAAAAATTCGGTGCATGGCCTGATCGGCCCCAACGGCTCGGGCAAGAGCACCATGATGAATGTGCTCACCGGCATCTACAAACCGACCGCCGGGGAAATCGAGTTCAACGGCGCCCTGATCACCGGCCAGACCCCCGCCGCGATCGCCGGCAGCGGCATCGCGCGGACCTTCCAGAACGTGCAACTGTTCGGCGAGATGACCGCGCTGGAGAATGTCCTGGTTGGCCTGCACCACACGTTCCGCAGCAACATCCTCCAGGTGATGCTGGGCACGCCCGGTTACCGCCGCGAGGAGCAGGAGGCCCGGCTGCGCGCGGCCTCCATCCTGGCCTTCGTCGGCCTGGCCGAACTGGCCAACGAGGAGGCGCGCAATCTGCCCTACGGCAAGCAGCGGCTGCTGGAGATCGGCCGCGCCATGGGCTTGAGCCCCAGCCTGCTGCTCCTCGACGAGCCGGCCGCGGGCCTCACCGCGCCGGACATCAAGGACTTGATCGCGATCATCAATAAGATCAAGAATCACGGCATCACCGTGATCCTGATCGAGCATCACATGGACGTGGTGATGGGCATCTCCGATACCGTCACGGTGCTTGATTTCGGGCAGAAGATCGCCGAAGGCAGGCCGGCCGAGGTTCAGTCCGACCCCAAGGTGATCGAGGCCTATCTGGGCGGTGCCGCGGTGCAGGAGGGAACATGCTGAAGATTCATAACCTGACCGCCGGCTACGGCAAGGTGCAGGTGCTCTACGGAATTTCCATCGAGGTGACCAAGGGCAAGGTGGTGACCCTGATCGGCTCGAACGGCGCCGGCAAGACCACCACCATGCGCGCGGTGTCGGGCATGATCAAGCCTACCGGCGGCGAGATCCGCCTGGCCGATCGCGACATCACCGGCCTGCCTTCGCACCGCATCACCCGCGCCGGTCTGGCCCACTCGCCCGAAGGCCGGCGCGTCTTCGCCTCGCTCGCGGTGACCGACAATCTGCTCCTCGGCGCCTTTCCGCGGCTGACCTTCAGCCGCCCCAAGGGCGATGTCAATGCCGATCTGGAGCGGGTCTTCGAATTGTTCCCGCGCCTGAAGGAGCGGCGCAACCAGGTTGCCGGCACGCTCTCGGGCGGCGAGCAGCAGATGCTGGCGATGGGCCGCGCCCTGATGTTGAATCCCGACGTGCTGCTGCTCGATGAGCCTTCGATGGGCTTGGCGCCCTTGCTCGTCGAGGAAGTCTTTCGCACCATCGCCCGTCTCAAGGGCGAGGGCATCACCATGCTACTGGTCGAGCAGTTCGCCGCCGCCGCGCTGACTGTCGCCGACTACGGCTATGTCCTGGAGAATGGCCGGATCGCGGTGCATGGCCCGGCGGCAAAGCTCAAGGACGACCCGGCGGTGCGCGCCGCCTACCTCGGTCAGGCACACTGAACAGAAGGGAGCCACCATGGACAATCTGAAGATCGGCACACGCCTGGCGGCGGGTTTCGGCATCGTCTCGATCCTGCTGCTGGTCGTCGCCGGGATCGGTCTCAACGCGATACTGCGCAGCAACGACGGCCTGGCGGCGATCGCCGAGGACCGCATCCCGAAGATCGTCAGCAGCGATCAGTGGGTCGTGGCGGTGCTGCAAACGGCACGGCACATGAGCAATTGCCTGCTCCTCTCCGACGGCGACAAGATCAAGGAGGAGATCGCGGCGATCAAGAGGAACAAGGCCAGCACGCAGGCCTATCTCGAGTCCCTCGACAAGACCATCCGGGCGCCCGAAGGCCGCAAGCTCTTCGAGGCCGTGGTCCAGGCGCGCAAGGCCTATCTCGGCAGCGAGGATGCCTTCGTCCGCCGGATCGAGGGGGGCAGTGCCGAGATGGCCAGGATCGAAATGATCGATATCGGCCAGCCCCTGCAAGCCAGGTACATCGAGGCCCTGGAGGCGTTGAGAAAGCTCGAGCACGAGCATGCCACCGGACAGGCCGGCGCGCTGATGGCGACGGGAAAATCGGCGCTGCTGCTGATGGCCGGTGCCGGCCTGCTCAATCTGCTCCTGGCTCTTCTGATCGGCATCTGGGTCAGCCGTTCGATCACCCGCCCGCTGGCCGACTCGATCGCCGTGGCCGAGCAGGTGGCCCGGGGCCAGCTCAACAATCCTGTCGATGTCAGTCGATCGGACGAACTGGGCAGTCTGATGAAGGCCCTGGCGGCGATGCAGGACAGCCTGCGCCGGCTGATCGGCGAGGCCAAGACCAGTTCAGAGCATGTGGCATTGGCGGCGGGACAACTGGCTTCCAGCGCCGACTCCGTGGCCCATGGGTCGCAAGCCCAGAGCGAGGCGGCGGCGGCGATGGCGGCGACGGTCGAGGAGATGACCGTGAGCGTCAACCATATCGCCGATTCCTCGGCCGAGGCGAGCCAGGTGACGGTCGAGTCGAGCCACCTCTGCGCCGAGGGCAACCGGGTGATACTGGCGACGGGAGACAAGGTCAAGGTGATCGCCGATTCGATTCATGCCTCCTCGGCTGTGGTGCAGACTCTGCTGCGCCAGTCGGAGGAAATTTCCTCTATCGTGCAGGTGATCAGGGAGGTTTCCGACCAGACCAATCTCCTCGCCTTGAACGCCGCCATCGAGGCGGCTCGGGCCGGCGAACAGGGCCGGGGTTTCGCGGTCGTCGCCGACGAAGTGCGCAAGCTGGCCGAGCGGACCAACGCCTCGACGCAGGAGATCGGCCTCCTGATCGCGCAGATTCAGCAGAGCAGCCGCTCGGTCTTCGAGAGCATGGCAGCGAGCGTTTCGGCCGCCGCCGAAGGTTCGAAACTGTCTGCCGAGGGCAGCAGTGCCATCGCCCAGGTCAACGGCAGTTCGCAGCGCGTGGTCGCCGTGGTCTCGGATATTTCCTCCTCGCTCAAGGAGCAGGGCGTGGCCAGCCAGGACATCGCCCGCCAGGTCGAGCGCATCGCGCAGATGGCCGAGGAAAACAGCGCCGCGGTGAATGAGGTGAAAGCCTCCGCGACCAGCCTGAACCGCCTCGCCGAATCGCTTAAGACGACCGTCAGTCGCTTCGTGGTGTGAACGCGGCTCGATCGCCGGGCAGCGAAGCCAGGCAATCGACCCGCCAAGCCGTCTAAATGCCCCTGGATTGCGTTTTCGCGATGCCGATGGGGTTATCTGCAGGCCTTCGTCCTGAGGGCCGCCTGGAGCGTTCTGGCTATATTCACGGCGCCAGGGCGATGTGCTGCAGCATGACTTCGATCTTCAACAGGCTCTTCACCGGCATGTCGCCCAGCCTGCCGGGATAGAAGCGGATCTTTTCCAGGGCTTCGGTGACGAAGCGGGTCGCCTGATCCGAAAGCTGCGCATCTTCCAGCACCACCCGGTCGATTCCGCCCAGTTCGTTGATCAGCAGTTCGGCCTGCGCCGGTCGCACCGCGAGATCCGGCAGGACGCGCAACTGGTCGGACGGAATATCCGCCAGAACCTGCGGCCTTTCGGTTAGTTCAGAGATCGCGAAATAATGCGCCGGCAGCAACGTCGGCGCCGGCGCCGTGGTCGGGTATTCCGGATGGGACTCTGCCGCTGCCGTCGCCGGCTCTGCCACAGTGGCGGCGTCGGCAGCCGGCACAGCCTGGTCGGCCGCCAGCGCTGGCGGAATCTCGGCCGCGACCAGTATCCGGGTCAGGGTCGCCAGCATGGGAGCGTCGTGCCGCGGCGCGGCGGCCCCGTTCGCCAGCGCTCCGCCGCCGCCCGGGGTGGAACCCAAGGCGGCAGCCAAGGCGAGGTGGGCAGCCAAGGAGAGCAGCAGGGCGGGGTAGGGCAGGCGTGTCATTGCGTCGGCAATTCGCGCCAGGAAACGCGGCGCACGCCTGCGGCCGAAGCGGCCAAGACGGTGGGTGTGACCACGATGGTGCTGCCCAAATCGGTGCCGCTGCCGCTGCTTCCGCCCGACGTCCGGACCAGCGCCCGTACCGTGCCGTCGGCTTGCTCGATCATCACCGGCCGGGTCACCAGGCCGGAACCCAGACTGATGCCGGCGACATTGTAGGCACCCGAGACTGCGCTGCCGGTCAGGAAATTCAGCGCATAAAGGTAGCTGGCGGTGGACGCGGCCGCACCGCCGCAGGCGCTGACCGTGGACGCCTGCGGGGTGATCGTGGTGAACAGCAAGGTGCCCAGCGCCAGCGTCGGGTCCGTGCTGTCGCGTTCGCCGCCGGTCAGGAAGTCGATGTACCAGCCGTTCTGGGTCGCCCAGTTCACCGCATTGCTGCTGCTCGTGATCACTACCTGACCCGGGGCGCAGAGCGTCAGCGGCGAACCGCTCGGGCAGGTGCCGCTGGTCAGGCTTTGCTGGACGAAATTATTGCCGACGGTTCGCGGGTTGCCGTAACTCGTCGTGCCGTAGGTGTCGAGCAGCGCATAGAAGCTTTGCGTGGCGGTATTGCTCACGTCGCTGGTGCCCAGATAACGGCCGGTGCCAACCATCACGATGGGATAGGTGTTGGACCCGCGCGTGATGCTGGTTTCCAGCGGCATCACCGTGACCGGCTGGGCAACGCCGCTGGCGTCCTTGAGCGTGGCGAGCAGTTGCGCATCGTAACCGGTCGCGCCGATATTGCCATTGATGTCGAAACGCCAGACATTGCCGAAACTATCCCCGCCGTAGGCCGCAATCGAGGTGTTGTCGGTCATCGAGGAGAGCACATGGCTGCTGAGCCGGGACAGTCCGCTCGGTGTCGCCGCGCTGCCCGCCGTGGTGCTGATGGTTCTGATCAGGGCGCCGCTATTGGCGTTCAGGACGAAGAGGTGGCCCAGGCCGTCGGCGTTGTTGTAGCCGGAACTCACCAGCACCACCCAGGTGCCGTCCTGCGTCTTGGTGATCTTGGGATTGCCGTAGGTGTAGCCCATGTTGGCGTTGGTGAATTCCCACAACAGCAGCGGGCTTCCCGGGTTGGTGACATCCAGGGCGTAATAGCCCTTGCCGCCACGATTCATGCCGCCGACCAGGATGGTCTTCCACTGCGCGGCGGAGCAGTTCGAGCCCGGCGCGTTGGGACAGATATCGCCGACTGTCGGCGTGGCGTCGAGGAGAAACTGATGCTGGGTCGAATAGTTCAGGTCCGCCAACTGGTACAGGTTGGGCAGGACGGAGGAGGGAATATAGGCCCAGTTCTCCTTGCCGCTGGCGGCGTCGAAGGCGTGCAGCATGCCGTCGTTGGCGGCGACATAGGCGACGCCGGCGCGGGAGCTTTGGGCTGCGGCGTAGGCGCTGTAATTGGCATCGCCGTAGAGGTACAGCGGCGCCGCCTCGTAGGCCGCCTCGGAGGAGACGATGTCGCCGAGGACATGGTTGCGCTGGCGGAAATAGGTCGATTCGTAAGTGCGGTCGCCGCCCAGATACTTGACCAGGGCTTCGCCCGCGGCGCCGCCGGTGGCGATGGTGGTGCTGTTTTGCGCCGTACTGCTGAGGCAGGTGGTGCCCGATGAGCAGAACTGGGACAGGCCGGAAATCGCGGGCAGGGTGAAATACGCTTGTTGGGCGCTGCTGAGCGAACCCCAGGCGAAGCTGATCAGTCCCGAAGTTCCCTTGGTATAGAGCGTGCGGCCCACCGGCGCGACGACGGGAATCGGCGTGGTGGCGGCGCCGTCGGCCGCGACGACGGAAATATTGGCGCCGTCGGTTCCGTTCGATGCGCTGTTGAAGGTCGAGCCCGAGGTATAGTTGGCATTCACCGTATAGCAGTTCGTGCCCTGGCGATAGACTGACCCGGAGAGATAACTGGTATTGGCTGACCACGGAGTCACGGCGCAATCGAGCAAGGTCATCGCCGACCAGTTTTGCGTCCCGAGCACCCCGGTCGAACTGATCTGCTGGCGGATCAGTTCGCCATACCATTGCACCGATTTATAGGAAGAACTGAAGACATAATTGTTGGTCGAGCTGACGTTGGGATTGCTGCTCGCGGCCGCCGCCGCAGTGCCGGGTCTGGGGACGTTGGAGATGGTGTTCAGGGCGCTTTGCAGGCCGGAGGCGACCGCGGCCGGATTGCTGGCGCTGAAATAGGCGCCGTGGCCATTGATGGCGGCGTGCCACAGATCGTCGATGTTGGTGTTCAGGTTGGAGCCCGGCGTCGGCCAGTTGCAGGCGCCGCTCGCCTGCCAGGAACAGACCCCGGTGCTGGGCGAGGCGGTGGCGCCGCTCCTGACGCTGTAGAAGTCGCCCGAGGTGTCGTTCCAGTAGGTCGGCGAATAAACCATTTCCCCCTGCGACCCCAGGCCCAGGGTGAAGGTGGTCATGTGCTGGGTGGTGGCGACATCCAGGCCGTTCTGCGGTACGTTGTCGGTGCACAGATTGTTCGCCGTGGTCGCCGGCGCGATGATCGGTCCGGTACAGGTCCCGGTCGCGTTCGCCCCGAGCGTCGGGTCCGGATTGCGCAGGTCGGTGAAGTAGTAATACGCCGCGACATCGGCGAGCGTGTTCGAGGTGCCGCCGCTGCCAGTGATGCTGCATTCCGTGGCCGTGCCCACCGTGTACGGCGAGGCTGTCGATTGCGCGGTGTAGGTGCAACTGCTGACATTGCTCCAACTCGACCATCCGGAATACTGGCACAGGGTAGCCTGGCCGCTGCCATTGGTCGCGGTCGGGACGCAGGTCGCGACGTTGGTGTAGGTTCCGGTGGTCGTCGCGCAATTCTGGTAGACGCTGGTGTTGCTGTAGTTGCCCGCGGCATAGGCCGGGCTGCAGGTGCCTGTATTCGCGGTCGTGGCGAAGGAATACTGGCATTGCGTTGCCGTCGCCAGGTAGGCGCCGCTGCTGCCGCTCGATTGCGCCGGTGTGCATGCGGAGCTGGCCGGCGTCCAGCCGCTCCAGGCGCCGTAGGAGCAGACCGTGGCCGTCTTCACCGTGTACGGCGCTGCCGCGGACGGCGCGACGGCGGTGCAGCTTGCCACCGGTTGCGCCGTCGTCGCCGCGTACTGGCAACTGACCGCGTTCGGGCCGTTGTAGGTGCCGCTGCTCGATTGCGCGATCGGCGTGCAGGTCCCCGCTGCCGTCTGCCAACCGCTGCCCGTGGCGTAGGAACAGTTCGCGGCGTTGTTCCAGGTCGTGCCGTTGGCAGTCGCGCTGCCCTGAGTCTGCGCGGTGCAGCTCGCCGCCGGCGCGGTGGCGCTATAGGTTCCGTAGGAACAGCTGACGGCGTTGTTCCACACCGTGCCGTTGGTCGTTGCCGAGGCCTTGCTCTGCCAGGTGCAACTGCCCGGGGTGGCGGTGGTGGCGCTCGACGCGTAGGAGCAGGTGGTCGCCGTGGTCACCGTGTAGGGATTGCTGGCGCTCTTGTTCTGGTAGGTGCAGGTGCCCAGCGCGGCTGGCGTGGTCGCGGTGGTATAGGCGCAGCTCGAATACAGGTAGCCGCCGTCGGTATTGTTCGCGGTGTAAGGGCTGGAACCGTTGATGCTGCCGCTGGTGTTGCAGCTGCTGCCGACATTCATCACTAGCGTCGGGCTGGGGGTCACGACCGAACAGCGGTTGTTGGTGCTGCTCGAGCAGGCGGTGACCGGCGTCCAGTTGCTGTTCGCCAGGCCGGTCGCAGGCGCGGTGCCGCAGGTGCCGGAGGAATGCGGGCATTGCATCAAGACCTTGGAAACCGTGCCCTGCAAGGTGCTGGTGCTGGTCAATACCACGGTGGTGCTGGCCGTCACGATGCTGGTGGAGGCCTGCAGGGCATAGGTCTGCGTCTGCAGGGTGAGGGTGGAGGATTGCAGGGCCGCGGTCTGCGTTTGCAGCGTGCCCAGTTGCGCCGTCTGCTGCGACGTGGCCATCTGCAGATTGCTGCTCCGGGCCTGCACGCTGCCGCTGCCGCCGTCGTAGTAGGGGCGCGGCAGGGCGCCGTCCTGGTTGCCGATCGCCGTGCTGCCATCGAGCTTGGTGGGATTGGAGTTTTCATTCCAGAAGCCGTCGGTGGACAGGATCGTGTAGTTCTGCTGGCAGGAATACTGCAGCGGGTCGGTGACCGTGCTGCCGTTCAGGCTGCTGCCATTGAGCTTGCCGCCGTAGAGTTGCCCCGCCGTGGCCAGGGCGATGCGCAGGGGCGTCGAGCTGCCCGGGTTGGCGGCAAAGAGCTTGGTGTACCAGCTCTGTTTCTGCGTCGTCTTGAATTCGCCCAGGTTGAGGAAGTCGCTATTGGTATTGTTGTTGATGGTCATCCAGCCGACGCGGAAGCGCGACACACCATTGCCGATGTCGGTCGATGAGTCCAGCGTCGCGAAGGCATTGCTCATCGAGGTCTTCATCATCTGCATCCGCGTCCGGTAGTAGGTCCACCAGTTCGCGTAGTTGCTCATCTCCTCCTTGTAGGTGCAGGTGCTGCCGGCGCAGTCGGTGCGCGTCACGGCCTTGGTGCTGGTGCCGGGAAAGGCATAGCTGTTGATGCTGGGATCGATCACCGTGCGCAGGTTGGATCCCGGCACACTGCCCGCGGCGAACGCCGTCGCCGCGAAGCTCATGGTGCCGCTATTGCCCTTGGTCACGGCGGGCGTAGAGGTGGTCGCCGTCGGGGCGTATATGGTCACGACGCTGCCGGAGACCGTCGCGCTGTAACCGAGCACGGCGCAAGGCGATGCGGTGCTGAAGGTGCAGGCATTGATGTTCGCTGCGATGCTGCTCGCCACCGTGCTGGTGCTGGACGACGAAGCGGTCGTGGCGGAGAGGATCTGCAGGCCGCCGACGGTGATGCTGCTGACCGTGGTGCTGGTCGGGCTCGAGCCGGAAACCGTGATCGTCGCCGTGGAGGGCGCCGCTGCCCGGGCATAGCTGTAGGTCGTATCGAAGGTGGCCTTGCAGGTGGACAGGGAACTGCTGTTGCACCAGCGCACCGTGGCCGGATAGGGATAGCTCGCCGAGGGCGCGCTGGCCGCGATACAGGATTCCAGCACCGGCGCCGAGCAGTATTCGCCGGCGACGAAAGTGAAATAGGTGGGCGCATGATTGCTGGCGCTGGTCGCGAGATTCGTGGTCGAGTTACTGGCATATTGAACGCTGAAGGCGTCGTTCTTGACCGCACTCCAGTTCGGCGAACCGGAGGTGGCCGAAGAGTTGCCGCCGGTCGCGGTGGACACCCCGCTCATGCCCGGATAGGTGGTGGTGACGGTTACGCCGCTGCTATTGACCGCGACCGGCGGGACATACGAGACCGCCGGATTGTAGTAGATGCCGTTGTAGCCGGAGTTCCTGAACCAGTATTCGTTGGTGTTGGCTGAAGAGGCGGTCTGGCCGATGCTGCTGCAACCGGAATCGTCGTAGGTCTGGCTGCCGCAGGCCCAGTCGGGCATGAAATCCCAGGCCATGCTGCCGGAATCGTCGAGCACGTAAAAGATATTCGGCTTGACGTCCGTCGAGGAGGGCGCCGAGTAGGTGGGCAGCGGCACCGTGGAGATGTCGGTGAGCTGCGCGAGAACGGGGCTCGTGCCGGTCGCGCAGGCCAGGGCGAAGAGGAGACTGAGTATACGTCTTGGCGAGTGGATGATTGTCATGGCTGTTCCTTTGTGCGGCTAGGGCTACATCGAAACCATCGCCTGTATGTAGCTGACACTGTTTCTCGGTCCGCTGATCCGGACGGTGACCCGGTAATACACCGACGAGGGCGCGTTGAGCTGAATCTGGCCGGCTTCTTCCGCGGCGCCGCTGACCGAACTCACCGCCGGTGAATAAGTGCACGAGCCGCCGCCGGTCGGGGCGCCCGGATTGCTGCACATGCGGTCGATGACATACTGGACGAGGTTGCCGGGACCGGCTGGCTGCGGCAAGGTCACGGTGTTGGTCGAGTTCAGATTGGCCGCCCAGTAGGCATCCCAGGATTGCAGGGCAGCCGGGTTTCGCGTCGCGCTGTTGCCGGTGGCGGAATAACCGTTGCCCGGCGCGTCGCTGTAGAGGGTGCCGACGGCGCAGGTCAGGTTGGTATAGTTGCAGTCCGACAGCCAGTTGACCGCCGCTTCGATACCGCTATCGCCTTGATGGGTGGCCGCCTGCTGGAAGGCCATGTTGCCGGCGATCAGGTTGCTGGTGTCGGTCGAACGGATCAACGCCAGGGCAGCCAGGGTCATGACCACCAGGGCGATCAGCGCGATGATCAGCACGACGCCGGCTTGAGCTCGGCGGAGAGCGGATCGTTGCAGCGGGCGTGTGCTTAGCATCCGACCGGTACTCCCATCCACGCGACATTGCGGATCGGCACCACCGACTGGATCACCTTGTAGCGGTAGTTTTGCCAGGTCGCACCCGCCGCGACGGCGGTCGCCGACAGGTCGATGGTGTCGGCATCGGTGCCGGTGCTTCCAGCCCAGACCGGCGCGTTCTGATTGATCGCGGTGACCAGGTTGGCGTCGGTGTCGATCTGGTTGTTGCGCGCGACCAGCGCGAAGCGCACGGCGATCACCCGGGTCCAGGCGCAGTTGCCGGTCGGTGTCGTCTGGTCCCAGGTGTCGACCTTGGCATAGGTCGGCGGCGTGGCGACGGTGGGGGCGGTCGTCAGCGTGTCGCGGCCGTACTGCGCTCTGAGGATGACGATGTTGCTGGCGATCGAAACCCATTTCGTCGTATCGCTGGCGTTGGCGGCTGCCCCGCAATCGTAGAGGATGAAGTCGCAGACAGTGAGATTGCCGTTGCGCACCGCATAGGCCAGGATAGTCGGGCCCGGGCCCAGGTCGTACAGGGTGCCGTTGGTCACGCCCGCGGCGCCCGTGGCCACGGTGACGTTGAGCGCGGCCGTGGCGGTGATGCTATCGAGCGTGATCGGCGGATTGTTGCAGCCCGCCTCCGGCAGGGCGATGACCCGGTCGCCCGGGGCGAAGGAGGCGGGCATCTGCGTGGTGTAGATCTTGGTCGTCGCATCCTCGGAGTAAATGACATTGCCCTGGGGCTGGTTGCCGGAGTTGCCGTACATCACCAGCACCGTGTCGGAATTGGCATCGCCGGCCGGGATCAGCGCCGAATTGATGGTCACCGGCGCCAGCGGAACTGCCGTGGCGATGGCCGTGGCCGCGGCACCGCCCAGCGGGACCTTCCAGGTTGCGTTGCAGTTGAACAGGCTCTGCGCGGTAAAGCCGTAGCCGCCCTGTCCGACATCGCGCGCCATCTGGTAGAAACTGATGACGCCGTCGCTTTGCGATTCGCCGGAACTGGTGGTGGTGCGTTTGCGCTGCTCGGACAGGGCCAGCATCTGCAGGATGACGATGGCGGCGACCATGCCGATGACCAGGGCCACCATGATTTCGACTAGGCTGAAGCCGGCGGCGGAATTGGAAAATCGCTTCATTTTATTTGCGCGATCGCCACGTATCTATGCAGGTTGGCGGGCGTGCCAGAGGCTTGAGTCGTTTGATTATCACTAGGCGCTTGCCAATAGAGGGTGACGGTGACTGTCCCCGCGCCATCGACGACGACCGTTGGCGGATTAGTCGTTGTCGTGACGCCAGGCAGGGTGCCGGCCACGGTGCCTGAACTGCCGGCACTGCCCAGCCAGGCCAGGTAGCCGGCTCCCTGGGGGCTGTTGAAGTTGGTCTGCAAGTTGGTGGTGCTCCGGTCGCCCACCCACATCGTGCCCAGCAACTGGTTGGCCAGCAGGGCAGCATCGGAACGGTAGCGGGCATCGCTGACCTGCTTTACGGCCACCGCCTGCAGGCCGACGACGGCCAGTATCCCCAGGGAGAAAATCAGGATCGCAATCAGCCCTTCCAGGAGCACGATGCCCGATTGCCTTGGCGGAGCGTACGCGGACATGGCTAGCAGGCCTGCGGGTCGGCAGAGGGCAGAGCCGGGTCGCACATCCGCACCTGTCCGCCGCTGGTGACGACGACATTCAGGCAGCGCATCGGCCCGCCTTGCTGGACGCAGGTTCCCGAACTGTTGGAGATGGTAAAGGTGCTGCTCGTGCCCGCGCTGAGGCTGGCGGCGGTGGCTTTGCCCAGGCCGCTGAAACTGAGCGTGGCGCTGGTCGGTGAGACCACCGCGTTGCCGCTGCCGGCAGCCCAGGTCTGGATGCTCGGCGGTGTCGTCGCCGCGGGGCTGGTGCCGGGGCAAAGCGGCGGCGTCCCACCTATCGCCGTCTCGCATTGCACCGTCCAGGAATTTCCCCCGGTGAGCGAAAACTGCACATGGGTATTGCGCAGAACGGCCTCCGCCCGCGCCAGGGCGAGGCCGTTGAGGATCGCTTCGCCGGTATTGCGGATCTGGCTGTTCTGGATCGCAGTGGTGAAATTGGGCATGGCCGTGGCCAGCAGGATGGCCAGGATCGCCATCCCTATCATCAACTCGATCAGGCTGACGCCGCGCTGCATATCAGCAAACTCCGCCCTTCTTGGTTACCCAGCAGGTCGCATTGCCGGTCCACCCGCTCGCGCTGATCGTGGACGACTGGCTGTTGGACTGGTCGACGCTATAGACGAAACCGGTCATGGTGCCGGTGCCGGTGGCCGTCAGGGTATAGGCGCTCGCGGCGAGTCCGGCGCAACTGAAGCTGAAGTACTGGGCGGTGGTGGCGTCTATGGTGGTGCAATTGGGGTAGCCCACATAAGTATGGTTATCCTGGAACCATTGCTCGATCTGCACCCGCTTGGTCGCTAGATTGGCGGTGGCGTAGGGGATCTTGCCCCGGGTCACGTAATCGCTATAGTTGGGCAGGGCGATGGCCGTGATGATCGCGGCTATGGCCACGACCACCATCAGTTCGATCAGGGTGAAGCCAGGTTCCGTGTTCATGTCTTGCCCCCGCGATGCCGCAACGCATCCGCAAATCCGCTATACGCGCAGAGTATTCAGCGCGGACGCTTGTTGAATTCAAATGGGCAAAGCAAACTGATGGAATGACGGCCTGCAGAGAGTCAATAGAGGCTCTGCGTTTGGCCGGCAGTCCCGCCGCCATGCACCGTGGTGTTTAGGCCGGAAACTTTGCGTCGCCACCTTTCGGCTGGCTCTGCCCTTCTATGAACGCAGGATACGGCAATCCCGCGGGAGGTCAAGACGATATGATCAAAGGCATATTACGGGCGATAAATGGTCGGAAATCCGCCCAGAGCCCAACACTCGGAGGGATTTCTGTTGTAGAATTGAAACAGTTGTTTGAAACAGTTGTTTCCAGTTCAGGTTGTTTCCTATGAGCGAAAGCGATACCCGACAGCGCATCCTCGATGCCGCCGAAGCCCTGTTCATGGAACACGGTTTCGAGGCGACCACGCTGCGCCGGATCACTTCCTCTGCGAAGGTCAATCTGGCGGCGGTGAACTACCATTTCGGTTCCAAGGATGCCCTGATCAAGGAATTGTTTCGCCGGCGCCTGACCTGGCTCAACGAGCAGCGCCTGGCGGCGCTGGCCCGTCTCGAAGCCGAAGCCGGGGACGCGCCGCTGAAACCCTCGCGGATACTCGAAGCCTTCTTCGGCGTGGCCGTGACGATGGCCACCGATAGTGCCGGCGGCGGCCAGACCTTCATGCGTCTGCTCGGACGTACCTATACCGAGCCATCCGCCTTCGTGCGCAATTTTCTCGCCGAGGAATATTCCGAGGCGGTGGCGCGCTTCAAGACGGCGCTGGTCAAGGCCTTGCCCGACGTCCCCAGGGAAGAGATCTACTGGCGCTTCCATTTCATGCTCGGCGCCATGTCCTATGCGATCTCGGGCGCCGACGCCCTGAATATCATTGCCGGAACGCCGCTCGCCGAAGACGACGGCGGCCTGCTCTACGCCCGCCTGATGACTTTCCTGCTCGGCGGCCTGCGCGCGCCGCTGCCATCAACTGCGGCAACTAATTCAAAGGCAACAACTCATTCACCACCAAGGACACCAAGGGCACCAAGAACTGCAAGTTCAAAATCTTGAAGAATTGATTGGGGTATTTTGGTTTTCTTGGTGTCCTTGGTGTCCTTGGTGGTAAAAAGGTTTTTCAAAGGAGAAATAAATAATGGCCCAATACGTCGCTCCGTTGCGCGACATGCAGTTCGTGCTGCATGAATTGCTCGATGCCGAGCGTGAATTGAAACAGTTGTCCGGCTATGAGGAAATCGATGCCGGGACCATCAACCAGGTGCTCGAAGAGGGCGGCAAGTTCGCCGCCAAGGTGATCTTCCCGCTGAACCACTCGGGCGATCGCGAGGGCTGCCGTCTCGATCCGGCGTCTCATGTCGTGACCACGCCCAAGGGTTTCAAGGAAGCTTACCGGCAATATGTCGAGGGCGGCTGGCCCGCGCTTTCCTGCGCTCAAGAGTACGGTGGCCAGGGCCTGCCGATCCTGCTCAACAATTCGCTGTACGAGATGCTGAACTCGTCGAATCAGGCCTGGACCATGTATCCGGGCCTCTCCCACGGCGCCTATGAATGCCTGCGCGAGCACGGCACCGAGCTGCAGAAGAAACTCTATCTGGCCAAACTGGTTTCCGGCGAATGGACCGGCACCATGTGCCTGACCGAGGCGCATTGCGGCACCGACCTCGGCCTGTTGCGCTCCAAGGCCGAACCCCAGGCGGACGGCAGCTACAAGATTTCCGGCAGCAAGATCTTCATTTCCGCCGGCGAGCACGACATGGCCGCGAACATCCTGCACCTGGTTCTCGCCCGCCTGCCCGGCGCACCTGCCGGCACCAAGGGGATTTCCCTGTTCCTGGTGCCCAAGTTCCTGCCCGATGGCGACGGCAATCCGGGAACGCGCAACGCCATCACTTGCGGTGCGATCGAGGAGAAGATGGGCATCCACGGCAATTCGACCTGCCAGATGAACCTGGACGAGGCCACCGGCTGGATCATCGGCCAGCCGAACAAGGGCCTCAACGCGATGTTCGTGATGATGAACGCCGCACGCCTGGGCGTAGGCATGCAGTCCTTGGGGCTGACCGAAGTCGCCTACCAGAACGCCGTGGTCTACGCCCGCGACCGGATCCAGATGCGCAGCCTCTCCGGCATCAAGGCGCCTGACCAGCCGGCCGATCCGATCATCGTGCATCCCGATGTCCGCCGCATGCTGTTCACCGCCCGCGCCTACGCCGAAGGCGGCCGCGCCTTCTGCTCCTTCGTGGCGCTGCAGATCGACCGCGAACTGCATCATCCGGACGCCGCGGCGCGCTCGGATGCCGCCGACCTGGTGATGCTGCTGACGCCCATCGTCAAGGCCTTCATCACCGACAACGGCTGGGTCGCCACCTCCGAGGCGATGCAGGTCTATGGCGGCCACGGCTACATCGCCGAGTCGGGCATGGAGCAGTATGTCAGGGACGCGCGCATCAACATGATCTACGAAGGCACCAATACCATTCAGTCGCTCGATCTGCTCGGCCGCAAGATCCTGCTGGACAACGGCGCCAAGCTGAAGAAATTCGGCGCGCTGGTCACCGGCTTCATCGAGGAGCACGGCAGCGACGAAGCGATGAACGAGTTCATCACGCCGCTCGCCGACCTCGGCGACAAGGTGAGCAAACTCACCCTGGAGCTCGGCATGAAGGCCTTCGCGAATCAGGACGAAGTCGGCGCCGCCGCGGTTCCCTATCTGCGCGTGGTCGGCCATCTGGTCTATGCCTACTTCTTCGCCAGGATGGCTAGGATCGCTTTGGACAAACTCGATAGCAATGATAATTTCTACAAGGCCAAGCTGGCCACCGCCCGTTTCTATTTTGCCCGGCTGTTGCCGGAAACCGCCATGCTGATTCGCCAGGCCCGCTCGGGTGCGGCGAACCTGCTCGATCTCGAAGCCGAACTGTTCTGAAAGGAATATCGTGAGCAATTTCATCGTCAAGAAAGTCGCTGTCCTGGGCGCCGGCGTGATGGGCGCGCAGATCGCCGCACATTGCATCAACGCCCGGGTGCCGGTGGTGCTGTTCGACCTGCCGGCGAAGGAGGGGGCAAAGAACGGCATCGTTTTGCGCGCCATCGACAACCTGAAGAAGTTGAGCCCCGCGCCGCTGGGCAACCCCGATGACGCCGCCCTGATTGCGGTCGCCAACTACGAGGACGATCTCGAACTGCTCTCCGGCTGCGACCTGATCATCGAGGCGATCGCCGAGCGCATGGACTGGAAGCACGATCTGTACGGGAAGGTGGCGCCGTTCATCGCGCCCGATGCGATCTTCGCTTCGAACACCTCGGGTCTGGCCATCACCGCCTTGTCCCAGGGCTTTGCCGACGACTTGAAGGCGCGCTTCTGCGGCGTGCATTTCTTCAATCCGCCGCGCTACATGCATCTGGTCGAACTGATCCCGACGTCCGCCACCCGTCCGGAAATCATCGACCAGCTCGAAGCCTTCCTGACCACCACGCTGGGCAAGGGCGTGGTGCGGGCCCGCGACACGCCGAACTTCATCGCCAACCGCGTCGGCGTCTTCGGCATGATGGCGATCTTCCACGAGGCGGAGAAGTACGGCCTGTCCTGCGATGTCGTCGATGACCTCACCGGCGCCAAGCTGGGCCGCGCCAAGTCCGGCACCTTCCGCACCGCCGATGTGGTCGGTCTGGACACCATGGGCCATGTCATCAAGACCATGCAGGATTTTCTCCCCGACGATCCCTTCCTGCCCATCTACCAGACCCCGGCGGTGCTGTCCAGGCTGATCGCGGCAGGGGCGCTGGGGCAGAAGACCGGGGCGGGCTTCTACAAGAAGGTCGGCCGCGACATCCAGCGCCTGGATTTTGCCAGCGGTGAATATGTCGCAGGCGGCGGCAAGGCAGACGACCTGATCGGCCGCATCCTCAAGGAGAAGGACCCGGCCAAGCGCATGAAGAGCCTGCGCGATTCGACCAACCCGCAGGCGCAATTCCTCTGGGCGATCTTCCGCGATGCCTTCCATTACATCGCGATCCATCTCGAGGCGATCGCCGACAATGCTCGCGACATCGATTTCGCGCTGCGCTGGGGCTTCGGCTGGCAGATGGGACCGTTCGAGACCTGGCAGGGGGCCGGCTGGAAGGAAGTCGCCCTGTGGGTCAAGGAAGACATCGCGGCCGGCCGCGCGCTCTGCGCCGCGCCTTTGCCGGCCTGGGTGTTCGAAGGACCGGTGGCCGACAACGGCGGCGTCCATGCGAAGGCGGGGTCCTACTCGCCGGCGAAGAATGATTTCGTGCCGCGCTCGCAACTGCCGGTCTATGGCCGCCAGCTGTTCCGCGCGCCACTCTTAGGTTCCGCGGCAGAGAATGGCAAGACCGCCGGCATTACGGTATATGAAGACGACTCGGTGCGCCTCTGGCACCAGCAAGACGAGGTGCTGATCCTGTCCACCAAGACCAAGATGCATGTGATCGGTGCCGGCGTCAGCAAGGGCCTGGCGCAGGCGATTGCCGAAGCCGAGAAGAATTACCAGGGCCTGGTGTTGTGGAATGCCGATGCGGCGGAAGGCGGCGCATTCTCCGCCGGCGCGGACCTGCAAGCGATGCTGCCGCTGTTCATGTCCGGCGGCGTCAACGCCATCGAGCCCGAGGTGGCCAAGCTGCAGCAGGCGCATCAGGCCCTGAAGTATGCCGGCGTGCCGGTCGTCGCCGCGGTCTCCGGCCTGGCCCTGGGCGGCGGTTGCGAACTGATGCTGCATGCGGCGAAGCGGGTGGTCGCGCTGGAGTCCTATATCGGCCTGGTCGAAGTCGGCGTCGGTTTGATTCCCGCCGGCGGCGGCTTGAAGGAGGCGGCGCTGCGCGCGGCGCTTGCTGCCTCCGGCAACGACCTGCTGCAATTTCTCAAGCACTATTTCACCCATGCGGCGATGGCCAGCGTCTCGAAGTCCGCGCATGAGGCGAGGAAGATGGGCTACCTGACCCGTGACGACGTGATCGTATTCAACCCTTACGAGTTGCTCCATGTCGCCAAGGTCGAGGCGCGCGCCCTGTCCGCCGCCGGCTACCGACCCCCCTTGCCGGCGTTGCTACCGGTGGCCGGCCGTTACGGCATGGCGACGATCATGGCGCAACTGGTCAACATGCGCGATGGCGGCTTCATCTCGGCGCACGACTACAAGCTCGGCGCGATGATCGCCGAGGTCGTCTCGGGCGGCGATGTCGACCAGGGCAGCCTGGTCAGCGAACAATGGCTGCTCGACCTGGAGCGCCGCGCCTTCATGGAACTGCTGAAGCACCCGAAGACGCAGGAACGGATCATGGGCATGATGCAGACCGGCAAGCCTGTGCGCAATTAGGTTTAAAAACTTACTCACCACCAAGGACACCAAGGACACCAAGAAAACCAAATTCACGAATCAATACTTCATGATTCTGATCTTGCAGTTCTTGGTGCACTTGGTGTCCTTGGTGGTGAATGAATTTGAAGTGCTGAATTTTTTGGAGAAGCGAAAATGAGCAAACAATTACAGGATGCCTACATCGTCGCGGCGACGCGCAGCCCGATCGGGCGGGCGCCGCGCGGCATGTTCAAAAACGTCCGGCCGGACGACCTGCTGGTTCAGGTGCTGAAGAGCGCACTGGCGCAGGTGCCCGGATTGGATCCCAAGCTGATCGAGGATGCCATCGTCGGCTGCGCCTTCCCGGAAGCCGAGCAGGGGCTCAACATGGCGCGCATGGCGGTGCTCCTGGCCGGCCTGCCCCAGACTGTCGGCGGGGTCACCGTCAATCGCTACTGCGCCTCGGGGATTACCGCCATCGCCATGGCGGCCGACCGCATCCGCGTCGGCGAAGCGGAAGTGATGATCGCCGCCGGCGCCGAGTCGATGTCGATGGTGCCGATGATGGGCCATCATCCCTCGATGAACATGGCCATCTTCAAGGACGAGAACATCGGCATGGCCTACGGCATGGGCCTGACCGCGGAGAAGGTCGCCCTGCAATGGAAGGTCGGCCGCGAGGCGCAGGACCAGTTCGCGCTCGCCTCCCATCAGAAGGCGATCGCGGCGCAACTGGCGGGAGAGTTCCGCGACGAGACGACGGCGATCGAGATCACCGAGCGCAGCCCCAACCTGGCCACCGGGGCTATCGACGTCAAGATCCGCAGCGTGGACCGGGACGAGGGCGCGCGCGCCGATTCCACTCTCGCCGCGCTGGCCAAACTGAAGCCGGTGTTCGCGGCCAAGGGCACGGTGACCGCCGGCAACAGCTCGCAGACTTCCGATGGCGCGGGCGCGCTGATCCTGGTCTCCGAGCGGATCCTGAAACAGTTCAATCTGACGCCGCTGGCCCGCTTCGTCTCCTTCGCGGTCCGCGGCGTGCCGCCGGAGATCATGGGCATCGGCCCGAAGGAAGCCATACCCGCGGCCTGCAAGGCGGGCGGGATCAGCCAGAGCGAGATCGACTGGTTCGAACTGAACGAAGCCTTCGCCGCGCAGTCCTTGGCGGTGATCCAGGATCTCGGGCTCGATCCGGCCAAGGTCAACCCCCTGGGCGGCGCGATCGCCCTGGGCCATCCGCTCGGCGCGACCGGCGCGATCCGTGCCGCGACGACGATCCACGGCATGCGCCGGCGCAACCTGAAGTACGGCATGGTGACGATGTGCGTCGGCACCGGCATGGGTGCGGCGGGGATCTTCGAGCGGCTGTAAGGCACTCCCGCCTTCCCGGCAGGGCAAATCGCATGAATGCTGAGCGGGTTGGAGCATGATGCAGATACAGTACGAGGCGAAGAGTCTGGATGGTTGCGCAGGCGGAGGCTAGCCGGGAGCCTGTATTCGCGTCGTCCTCACGGTGCTGGGAAGCGCGCAGATCGGCCGCCACGAACACAGGCTCCCGGCTTTTCGATTGCGGTGAGTAGCCACGCTCAAAGCAGTGGGCGGGGGACTTCGGCAGACCGATATGTGCGTTCCCCAGCACCGGGAGGGCTGACGGAGTCCCCCGCCCGCTGGCGCGCCACCCCCTGCGTTTCACGGACGGTGCCTCAAACCAGTCCGAGCATTGCGCCCGATATAGGTCGGAAGTCGCGGCGAAGAGACGCCGCGCTTGGCTGCCGCTCTTGCGCTTGACGGGGTCGAGGCGGCCCGGGCGCTCGTGGTATCCTCGGCTCTTACTGCAGCATGGCGGGACAGGGATGAGGGTGTGGCTGATCAAACGTCTGGGCGGTGTTGCTCGCAGCGTCGCCGCAGTCCGCGTCGTTTTCCTCAGCGCCGGGCTGTTTCTTCTGGCCGGCTGCGGCGAGGTCTGGAACAATCCCTATCCGCCGCAAGACAGCGGCCGCGGCATCTTCTACACTTCCTTCGACACCCGTCCGAAACACCTCGATCCGGTCCAGTCGTACAGCGAGAACGAGGCGAGTTTTCTGTTCCAGATCTACGAGCCGCCGCTCCAGTATCACTATCTGAAGCGGCCGTACACGCTGATCCCGGCGGCGGCGCAGGCGCTGCCCAAGGTGCGCTTTGTCGATGTTGCCGGCCGCGACCTTGCCGAGGATGCGCCGGCGGACAAGGTGGCCTTCAGCGTCTACGAGTTGCGCATCAAGCCGGACATCCTCTACCAGCCGCATCCCGCCTTCGCCAAGGATGCCGCCGGGCGTTCGCTATACCTCGACCGCCCGATTGCCGAGCGCCGCGAGATCACCAAGCTGGCCGATTTTCAGCACACCGGCACGCGCGAGCTGACCGCCGCCGACTATGTCTACCAGATCAAGCGCCTGGCCCATCCGCGCCTGCATTCGCCGATTCTGGAGCTGATGAGCGATTACATCGTCGGCCTGAAAGAGCTTAGCCAGAGCCTGCGCCAGGCCGATAGCGACAAGAGCGCCTGGATCGATCTCGATCGCTACGCGCTGCCCGGAGTCGAGATCATCGACCGGTATACCTACCGCATCCGCATCAAGGGCAAGTATCCGCAATTTTCCCAGTGGCTGGCGATGACCTTCTTCGTTCCGGTTCCGGTCGAGGCCGATCGCTTCTACGCCCAGGCTGGCATGGCCGAGAAGAATCTGACGCTCGACTGGTACCCGGTCGGCACCGGCCCCTACATGCTCACCGAGAACGATCCGAATGCCCGCATGGTGCTCGAGAGGAATCCCAATTTCCGCGGCGAACCTTATCCTTGCGAGGGCGAGCCGGAGGACGCCGGGGCAGGGCTGCTGGCCGACTGCGGCAAGACCATGCCGTTCATCGACAAGATCGTCTTCGTCCGCGAGCGCGAGGCTATCCCCTACTGGAACAAGTTCCTGCAGGGCTACTACGATGCTTCCGGCGTCGCCTCCGACAACTTCGACCAGGCGGTGCAGATCGGCAGCCAGGCCGATGTCAGCGTCTCGGAAGAGATGAAGGCGCGCGGCATCCAGTTGCTTACCTCGGTCGCGCCGACCAATCGCTATACCGGCTTCAACATGCTCGATCCTGTTGTCGGCGGATCCTCGGAGAAGAATCGCAAGCTGCGCCAGGCGATCAGTATCGCCGTCGACGAGGAGGAATACATCTCTATCTTCCTCAACGGCCGCGGCGTCCCGGCGCACGGTCCGATCCCGCCGGGGCTGTTCGGCTACAAGGAGGGCAGGGCCGGCATCAATCCCTATGTCTATGACTGGGCCGGCAACGAGGCCAGGAGGAAGCCCGTCGCCTACGCCCGCCAACTGCTCGCCGAGGCCGGCTATCCCGACGGCCGCGATGCCAGGACCGGCCAGCCGCTGGTCATCAATCTCGACACCGCCGCCGCGGGCATCGGCGACAAGTCCCAGATCGACTGGCTGAACAAGCAACTGGCGAAGATCGACGTGCAACTGGTGGTGCGCGCCACCGACTACAATCGCTTCCAGGACAAGATGCGCCTGGGCACGGCACAATTGTTCTTCTGGGGATGGAATGCCGACTATCCCGATCCGGAAAATTTCCTCTTTCTCTTTCAAAGCCAGCAGGCCAAAGCCAAGACCATGGGCGAGAACGCGGCGAACTACCAGAACCCGCAATACGATGCGCTCTACGACAAGGTCAAGGCGATGCCCGACGGCCCGGCGCGGCAGGCCGTGATCGACAGCATGGTCGAGATCCTGCGCCACGACTCGCCCTGGATCTTCGGCTATTTCGACAAGGAGTACGCGCTCTTCCACGGCTGGGTGAAGAACGAGAAACCCGGCAAGATCATCCGCGGCCGTTTCAAGTACCTGGCTATCGACGCGGCCGCCCGTGAAGCACGCCGCCGGGCCTGGAACCGGCCGGTGCTCTGGCCGCTGGCCGCGATGGTCCTGCTCCTGGCACTCTTCGTCGCGCCGGCGGCGAGCCTCTACCGCCGGCGTGAACGGGCCCGAGGGACGGACTGATGCTGGCCTACCTGATACGCCGACTGGCCTATGCGATCCCGATCCTGATCGGCGTGAACCTGCTCACCTTCGCGCTGTTCTTCGTGGTCAATACACCCGACGACATGGCGCGGATGCAGTTGGGCATCAAGCGCGTGACGCCCGAGGCGATCGCCCACTGGAAGGCCGAACGCGGCTACGACAAGCCGCTCTTCTGGAACGCTGCGGCCGAAGGCGGCAAGCGGCTCTCCGAGACGATATTCTTTGCCAAGTCGGTGCGCATGTTCGTCTTCGATTTCGGCCGTGCCGAAGACGGCCGGGACATCGCGGAGGAGATCAAGTCGCGCATGGGTCCGTCGCTGGCCATTGCGGCGCCGGTGTTCCTGCTCGAACTCGCCGTGACCATTTCCTTCGCCCTGCTGCTCGTCCTGTTCCGCGCCACGCGGCTGGATTTCTGGGGCGTCGTGCTCTGCGTCGCGCTGATGTCGATCTCGGGCATGTTCTATATCATCGGCGGCCAGTTCCTGATCAGCAAGATCTGGCGGCTGGTGCCGATCTCCGGCTATCAGGAAGGCGTCGACGCGCTGCGCTTTCTGGTCCTGCCGGTGTTCATCGGCGTGATTGCCGGGATCGGCACCAATACCCGCTGGTACCGCACCATCTTCATCGAGGAAGGCGGCCGCGACTATGTCCGCACGGCGCGCGCCAAGGGCCTGTCGGAAGCCGCCGTGCTCTTCGTGCATGTGCTCCGGAACGCCATGATTCCCATCCTCACCGGGGTCGTCGTGGTGATCCCGATGCTCTTCATGGGCAGCCTGCTCACGGAATCCTTCTTCGGCATTCCGGGACTGGGCAGTTACACCATCGAGGCGATTTCCGCCCAGGACTTCTCGGTGGTGCGGGTGATGGTGTTCATCGGTTCGCTGCTCTATATCGCCGGTCTGATGCTCACGGACATTTCGTACGTGCTGGTGGACCCGCGGATCCGGCTCGACTAAAGATGAATTTCCTTCCCGTCCTGCTGTGGACCGATCTTCTGATCTGGTTGCTCGTCCTGCTGCTGGTCGTCGCCGCCATCGCGGCGCGGCGCAACGAACCGCTGCGTCGCGGCTGGGCTCATGTCGGGCGCAATCGCGGCGGCATGGCGGCGGCGACGGTGCTGGCGGTGTTCTTCGTCGTCGGTCTGAGCGACTCCGTGCATTTCCGTTCGCGCATCGATGGCGCCAATGGTGCCAATGGCGCCATGCCGGCGAACTACGCGGTCGAGGTGCGCTCGCTGCTCGATCTGTCCCTGGGGCATCTGCGCAACCGCCCCGAGAAATCCTATTCCGAGCCGCTCGCCCTGCGTCTCTACAACAAGGATCTGGTGCAACTGCCCGATGGCCGGCAGACGCGCGATTATCCGCGCCTGCGTTACGGCGGCAGCCACCTGGACGAACAAGGGACGGAGCGCGGCGCTGATGTCGCGGCGACGCTGGCCCGCGCGCTGGCTGCGGCACTCCTTGTCTGGTCGGCCTGCGCGGCGCTGCTGACCCTGGGGCTGAGCCGCAGGCAGGGCGAGCGCTTGGCCGCGAGCTGGCGGCGGATATGGGGCTGGGAATGCGCGGCCGGGGAGAGCGGGGAGAGCAATTTCGCCTGGAGTGCGGTGCTCGCCGCGCTGGGCGGTGTGTTACTGGTGGCCGCGATTCTGATCGCCCTGTCGGCGAACTATCACGCCTTCGGCACCGACAAGGTCGGTCAGGACGTGCTCTACCTGGCGCTGAAGAGCGTACGCACCGCGCTCATCATCGGACTATTGACGACGCTGGTGCTGCTTCCGCTCGCGGTCACGCTGGGCATCATGGCCGGCTACTTCCGTTCCTGGGTGGACGATCTGGTCCAGTATCTGTACACCACCATTTCCTCGATACCGGGCGTGCTGCTGATTGCGGCGGCGGTGCTGATGATGCAGGTGGTCATCGACAGCCATCCGCAGTGGTTCGCCACCTCGGCCGAACGCGCCGATGTTCGCCTGCTGTCGCTCTGCCTGATCCTCGGCATGACCAGTTGGACCAGCCTGTGCCGGTTGCTGCGCGGCGAGACGCTGAAACTCTCGCAACTCGAGTTCATCCTGGCGGCCCATGCCTTCGGCCTGTCGCACCGGCGCATCATCGTTCGCCATATCCTGCCCAACCTGATGCACATCGTCCTGATCAGCCTGGTCATGGATTTTTCCCAACTGGTGCTCGCCGAAGCCGTGCTCTCCTATGTCGGCATCGGCGTCGATCCGTCGACGATCAGCTTCGGCACCATGATCAACAGCGCCCGGATGGAACTGGCGCGCGAGCCCATGGTCTGGTGGTCGCTGGCCGCCGCCTTCAGCTTCATGTTCGCCCTGGTGCTCTCCGCCAACCTGCTGGCCGACGCGGTCCGCGACGCCTTCGACCCGCAGATCGCCGGTTCGTCATGATGACTGCCAGCCTGCTTTCAGTGCGCGACCTCCGCGTCGACATCAATCGCGGCCGCAGGCGGGCGCCGGTGGTCGACGGCGTTTCCTTCGATATCAATGAGGGCGAGACTTTTGCCATCGTCGGCGAATCGGGCTGCGGCAAGTCGATGACCGCGCTGGCGCTGATGCGCCTGGTACCCGCTGCGGCCAGGCTGGTTTCCGGCTCGGTGCATCTGGCCGGGCGCGATCTGCTGGAACTCACCGAAGGCGGAATGCGCGAAGTGCGCGGGCGGGAACTGGCGATGATCTTCCAGGAGCCGAACACCAGCCTGAACCCGGTCCTCACCGTCGCCCGCCAGATCGGCGAAGTGCTGGAGCGCCAGGGCGGTCTCAGGGGCAACGACGCGCGGGCGCGGACGCTGGCGCTGCTCGATGCCGTCGGCATTGCCGATGCGCAGCGGCGGCTGGACGAATATCCGTTCCAGCTCTCGGGCGGGATGAAGCAGCGGGTCATGATCGCCATGGCGCTGGCCGGCGACCCGAAAATGTTGATCGCCGACGAGCCGACCACGGCGCTCGACGTCACCATTCAGGCCCAGATCCTCGATCTCCTGCGCGTCCTGCAGCGCGAGCGGCGGATGGGCATGCTGCTGATCAGCCATGATCTCGGCATCGTCGCCGAAATGGCGCAGCGGGTCGCGGTCATGTATGCCGGCGAAATCGTCGAGGTGGCCGGAGTGACGGAGTTCTTCGCCGCGCCCTGCCATCCTTACGCGAAAAAACTTTTCGCCGCGCTGCCCGACATCAGCCGGCGCGGCGCGCTGCTGGAAACCATCCCCGGCCAGGTCCCGTCAGTCGGCGACTGGCCGGCCGGATGCCGTTTCGCCGCGCGCTGCCCGGCAGCTTTCGGACTCTGCCGCGAACGCGCGCCCGAGGTCGTCGCGATCAGCGCCACACACACCGTGCGCTGCCATCTGTATGCGGCGAGCGAGACACAGCAAAAACCTGGATCGCCGCGCTGCGCTCGCGATGACGAAGCGGGGGTCTTTGCGAAGAGCGCAGCGACGTGGCAATCCAGTGCATTGGTTGATGGGGAGCTTGATCGACACCATGAGTCTAAGCAGTCTGTTCTCGATGCCGTCGATCTCAGGATGCACTTTCCGATTCGCGGCGGCCTGCTGAAGCGTACCGTCGGCAGCGTGCGCGCCGTCGACGGCGTTTCGCTGACGCTGGCGCGCGGCCGTACCCTGGCTTTGGTCGGGGAATCGGGCTGCGGCAAGACCACCGTCGGCAAAGCCTTGCTGCAACTGGTCGGCCCGGGCAGCGGTTCGATACGCCTGGCCGGGCGCGAGTTGATGGGTCTGTCCCGGCGCGAGATGCGGCCGCTGCGGCGGAAGATCCAGATGATCTTTCAGGATCCGTTCGCCTCGCTCAATCCGCGCATGCGCGTCGGCGAGATCATCAGCGAGGGCATGGCTGCATTGCAGGTCGTGGCCAGCGCCAGCCTGCGCGACCAGGCGGTGCACGCGCTGCTCGCCCAGGTCGGCCTGCCGGCCGAGGCCGCCTTGCGCTATCCGCACGAGTTCTCCGGCGGGCAGCGGCAGCGCATCGCCATCGCCCGGACCCTGGCCGTACAGCCCGACGTCATCGTCTGCGACGAGCCGACGTCGGCGCTCGACGTCTCGGTCCAGGCGCAGATCCTGAACCTGCTAAGAGAATTGCAGGAGCGGCTGGATCTGTCGTATCTGTTCATCACGCACAACTTCGCCGTAGTCGAATACCTGGCGCATGAAGTGGCGGTGATGTATCTCGGGCGCATCGTCGAGTTCGGCAGCGTCGCCGATATCCTCAGGGATCCGCGCCATCCCTACACGGTCGCACTGCTCTCCGCGGTCCCGGTTCCCGATCCGGGGCAGCGGCGCGAGCGCCTGCTGCTCGCCGGCGAGACGCCGTCGCCCGCCCATCCGCCCGCCGGCTGCCATTTTCATCTGCGCTGCGCCAAGGTCATGGACATCTGCCGGCGACAATACCCGGAGTCGACGCAACTGTCGGCCAGTCATCGGGTGTCCTGCCACCTGTTCAAGTGATGACTTTGGAAAAGGGTCTTCACCGCCAAGGACACCAAGGACAGCAACAGATTTACAGCTATTTCTGATTGTGACGCTGCTCCGCAACAATCACTGCTCGGGATGCGTTGGCTTTTGCCGTTCGGCGATTCGGATTCCCAATAACGGCCAGAAACTGCTTGATATCCACTATTTCAGTCCACAAGCCTAGGTGTCTGGTAGAGTGTCATCCGCGTTGACAAATGTCTATGGCCTTATTCATAGGCGATGGCTAGCGAAAGTAAAGGACTAAGCTTGAGCAACGAGGTGTTCATCGGCCGCCAACCGATCTTGGATCGCAGCCAGCAGATCGTCGCCTACGAACTGCTGTTTCGCAGGAGCCATCAAAGGAATTGCGCCGAGGTTTATGACCACCTCGCTGCCACTGCCAAAGTCATCATGCACGCCTTTGCTGATCTGGGCATAGAGGCGGCGCTCGGTCCTTACAAGGGGTTCATCAACTGCGACGAGGCTATGCTGCTCTCAGACCTCCTGGAAGCATTGCCCCCGGACAAGATAGTCATCGAGATACTGGAGACGGTCGAGGCCACCCCAGCCATCCTCGAGCGTTGCACCGAACTCAAAGCGCGCGGGTTCTCCTTCGCCCTGGACGACTTCGGCAAAGGCGAGGCCCAATACAACAAGCAGCTTCTCGATTTGGTCGAGATTGTCAAGGTCGATGTCCTCGCGGTCGCCGAAGCTGATCTTTACGAAGTGACAAGAAGCCTACAGAAGTGGCCGCTGAGGCTCTTGGCAGAGAAAGTTGATTCGCGAAAACAGGCGTCGATCTGCCACGATCTCGACTACGAGTTGTTCCAGGGCTATTACTTCGGCAAGCCAATGATCGTCGCCGGCAAGAAACTCGGTCGCTCGCAGTTGGCGTTGATACGTTTGCTCGGTCTGGTGCTCGAAGACGCCCAGACCCCGGAACTCGAGAAAGTGCTCAAGCAGGAACCTGGGCTGACAATGAACCTGATGCGCCTCACCAACTCGGCCGCTGCCGGCGCGCGCACCAAAGTCTCCTCTCTGAGCCACGCCGTCATGCTGCTCGGCGGGCGCCAATTGCAGCGTTGGCTGCAACTCCTGATGTACAGCGATCCCGCCAGCGGCAGCGGCGCCAACCCGCTGATGCAGCTGGCCGCCACGCGCGGCATGCTGATGGAATTGTTGGCTGGGAAGCTAAAACCGGGCGACCAGCAAGCCGCCGATCTGGCCTTTATGACCGGCATCATGTCGCTCATGCCAACTCTGATGAGCGTGCCGATGGAAGAGATTCTGTGTAGCATCAATCTCGACAACGACGTACGCGAGGCGCTTGAATCGCGTCGCGGTTCACTCGGGGCCATGCTCAATCTGACCGAAGCGCTCGAGGGCGACGAAGGGCAAACCTGCCACGACCTGACTGCGCAACTCACCGGCCTCGATGCCAATGTCGTCAATGCCTGCCTGTCCCAGGCGCTGGCCTGGGCCAGCAACATCGGCAAGGAAAACCAGTGACGGCTGACCGGCACGGCCCATGGCAGTAGCAATCGCGTGCTGAAGTTATTCGCTGGTCGGAGAGAAAAAGCTCGTAGGTAACTTTCAACAGCGGTAGCTCGCCATGGGCATAATCAGCCACCTGATTTCCTATCTTCCTCACAGTAACTCAGGCACATGGTAGAGTGATGATCGCCAGTCGTATATGCATATGACCTAATGCATAGGATGCCGCACTTGAATACTTGCCGAAAACCATCACAAAAGCCGCGCCCAAAATGCTGATGCCCTCCTTGGATAGCGTAATGCCTGGCGCCGACCAGCCTCGACAAGCAAAAGAGGATA
This sequence comes from uncultured Sterolibacterium sp., assembly GCA_903832735.1. Classification (GTDB taxonomy): domain Bacteria; phylum Pseudomonadota; class Gammaproteobacteria; order Burkholderiales; family Rhodocyclaceae; genus CAIYYX01. The sequence continues at coordinate 157 of CAILCO010000098.1, read as the reverse complement.
GCCTGCTGGCAGCTCAGCTTATTGATCTTTCCCTAAATCATGACAACCAATCTTGACCTCATGCGTTATATCCTTATCAAGGTATTTGGAGATATGCGTGATGGTCAAAAGTCGATTGGACGATGCGACAAAAAAGCGGTTACGCGCTGGGCGACTT
>CAILCO010000097.1 GCA_903832735.1 uncultured Sterolibacterium sp. | reverse complement strand
TGAACTGCTTCAACATCTGTTCGGTGACGGTGAAGTCGGCGATGACGCCGTCCTTCATCGGCCTGATCGCCGTGATGTTGCCCGGGGTCTTGCCGAGCATCTGTTTGGCGGCCATGCCGACCGCCTGGATGGTCTTCTTGGCATTCGGGCCACCCTCGGTGCGGATCGCCACGACCGAAGGTTCGTTCAGGACGATGCCTTGGCCGCGCATGTAGATCAGTGTGTTGGCGGTGCCCAGATCGATGGCCAGGTCGTTTGAAAAGTAGGAACGGAGAAACTTGAACATCGATACCTTTCAAAATAATTCGCAGCCAGAATAGAGTCCGGCGGCGCAGGAAAAATGTCGCCTCATGCTTGGCCATCAGTCGTTGCAACACTGACTGCCGAAGTCTGGCATGCCTCCATGAGCGGACCGATATTCTGGCGACTGAGGGCATATTTCCTCCGCTCAGTAAGTTTCCCGACGGGGCGTATTTCGTCGCCGCTCATTGTCACCGCGCGCAGCCAATCCGGCTTTGAAGGCACGGGCCGCAGGGCTATGAAAGCCGAATCCCTTCAGGGCTAGTGCGATTCGATACCAGCCGTCAGCCAGCCCGGAGTGTGCTCGTGTCGCCGCTCGAAAAACGGTGACATGAGCGGGTTCGCAAACACCGCGGCCATCCCATTGCTCCTGCTGATCCGGCGTGGCGGCAACCCGCTTGAAGGTCAGACGCGCATCATCGACGCGGCCCATCTGATACAGCGCCAGGCCGAGAAACTGCAGGGCGACCACGTTGTTCGGGACGGCGGCGAGCAGACTCCGCGCGGTCACCTCCAACTGGACCAAGTTGCCCGTCTGGTAGAACGTCGCAAGATATTCGACAAGCACGGGGATCATGAGGCACCTCCGGCGCTGTCGGGTGGCTCGGGTTTATTGACGAAGCATTGGGGACTTAGGACTTCCAGCAACGCCGGTCGCTCGGTATTCATGCTGTTACCTCCGTCGGAAATTGCGTCACGCGGGATTGCTCCAGTTCCACCGCGTTTGCTGTACAAGTTAGAAAGGCGACGGCTAGTGCCCGTAGTTGCCGGCGCGACAACCCAGGGCACTTGTGCCGCGAAGCAGGTGCTAGAGCCATCGCGTTGTTTCTTGCAAGCGCCATGCCAGATGATGCTTACTGCTTTTTATCAAAACGTTAGCCTATTTACAGGCTTACCGAAGCAAGTTCGAGCCAGGGGTGAATGTCGTCGCTGCCCGACAGGCTGGGCCGATGGTCGACATCAACGGATTGATTAAGCTCGATGTTTGTTTGTCTCCCGGAGACGACAAATCAAGCGCTGATGAGATGCTTGTTCATCCGTTGCTGCCATTCGTTGACAATCTTCTTGATTCCTTTAGACTCGCCAGCCTGAGCCGCGATGGCAGAAGCGATGGCGGAAGAATTGGTCGACGCACCTTGTTCAGGTCGATGCAGTGGCAACACTGCGGAGGTTCGAGTCCCTTCCCCGACTCCGAACACATCAGACCCACATTATTGAATTGCGGCAGGCCACACGCTTTTGCGTCGTGCAAAGCCTGTTTCATCCCATTCTGCATGAAGCGGACGTTCGAATTTCCAGTCCTACGCTATCCAAGATCGCTCCTGAAGCTGTTGCTGCTCGGCTTTGCGCTGGTCTCTTTGCCTTTGATCCTGGCTCTGTTGAACGCGACCGCGTACGTGGACCAGCTCACGACTCAGGGGCAGGCCGCGGTGAATCAGGCAGCCGAGGCGGCACGCGACAGCCGCGTGCTGATGGAGCAGGTCACGGCAATGGAACGCCTGGCACGGCAACATTTGATTCTCGGTGACGTCGCATTGCTGGCGGATTACGCCAAAGTACGCGGCGGCTTCCAGCAGACCACCCGCGCTATGTCGCGGTTGCCGCTCGACGAGGCGCATTTGCGCGATTTGCACAGAACGATAGCGAAGGAACAGGCATTATTCGATCAGCTAGGTCGCAACGACGTCAAAGGCGCCGGACGCAGACAGTTGATCGGAGGCTACGCAGAATTGTCGGGACTGGCGAACGAAATGCTTGATCAGAGCAATCGCTTGATCGACCGCGAAGTCGAAAATATGGGCGAGGCAGCAAGAAGCACCCGGCGCTCGCTGCTATGGCAGGTCGCGGCTTCGGTGCCGCTCGGTATCCTGATCGCCATGTTGTTCGCGTTCCTCATTGCCAAACCCATCCGCCAACTCGATCACGCTATCCGTCAGCTCGGCGGTGCCGAACTCGCCAAGGGCATTAGCGTGCGCGGGCCAGCGGATCTTGAGTATCTGGGCCAGCGGCTCGAGTGGCTGAGACAGCGGCTGGTCGAACTGGAGGAGCAGAAAGCCAAATTCCTGCATCATGTGTCGCATGAACTCAAAACGCCGCTCACGGCATTGCGCGAAGGCTCCGAACTGCTAGCGGACGGCTCGAGCGGTGCGCTTAACAGCCAGCAGAGCGAGATCGCTGAAATCCTCCGGCACAATAGCCTGCAACTACAGCATCTGATCGAGGGCTTGCTCGGCTACCAGCAAGCTCTCGGCGGCATCAACCGGCTTGAGTACCAGTCGATCGATTTGTCCGACATCGCGCGCAACGTGGCGGAAGCGCACAAGCTCGCCATCGCCGCGCGTAATCTCAATCTCCTGCTGCGCCTCGAGCCCGCCGTGCTGACTGCGGATGCGGAGAAGCTGCATGTGGTGGTGGACAATCTGGTGTCAAACGCCATCAAGTATTCGCCGGAAGGCGGAACTATTGCCTTGGTGGTGCGCTCCGAGGAAGATAAGCTTGTGATCGAGGTCGACGATGCGGGTCCCGGGATCCCCGCTGAGGACAGCGAGCAGGTGTTCGACTGGTATTTTCAAGGCAAGCTCGGCCATCAAGGGCGGGTCAAAAGCAGCGGCTTGGGTTTGGCGATCGCACGCGAATTCGTGCTTGCCCACCGCGGCAACATCGAAGTGCTCACGGACCGCTCGCCCGGCGCGCATTTCCGCGTCAGCTTGCCTGTCTTGCGCACTCAAGCACTAACCCGACCATGATAGGCAACGGTTTTCTCCTCGCCATCGCGTTGCTGCTCACGGGCTGCGCCGGCTCGTGGGTTACAGACCTGCCGGGCGGCAAATCGGAGGAGCGCCAGGTGATTCAGCTGATCAGCTATGCGCAACGCGTCGCGACGATGACCGCGGAACAGCAGCGCCGCGAGTATGGCGCCAGCAATCAGGCATTCGCCAGGGACAAGGATGCCATGAGCCGAATGCGGCTCGCCCTGCTGCTCGCCACGCCCGGCACCAGCGTCCATGACCCTGCCCGGGCCGCGGGCCTGCTCGAGCCGATGGCGACGATGACGTCGGGCGATGCGGCAAGCCCGCTTCGTTCGTTGGCCAGGATGCTCCAGGGGCTACTGAACGAGCGAGCGAGCGAGCGGAAGCGCGCTGACCAGATGCGGGAACAGATCGACGCCCTGAAGGAAGTCGAACGCACCCTGCGTGACCAGATCGAGGCACTGAAGGAAGTCGAGCGAACCATCAGGGAACGCGGGCAGGAAAGCCTTCCCCGGCCCAAATGAGCAACGCCAAGCCCCTTATTCTGCTGGTCGACGACGATCGCGACATCCTCAAGCTGGTGGCGATGCGTCTGAACGCCTCGGGCTACGAGGTGCAGGCGGTGGACAACGGCCAAATGGCCCTGGCGGCCCTGGCCGCATCGCGCCCCCAACTGGTGATTACCGACCTGAAGATGGATGGCATGGACGGCATGGCATTGTTCGAAGCCATCCACAGCACGGCGCCGACCCTTCCGGTGATCATCCTTACGGCACACGGGACCATACCGGAAGCTGTAGCCGCGACCAAGCGCGGCGTTTTCGGCTTCATGCCCAAGCCATTCGACAGCCAGGCCCTACTGGAACAAGTGGCGCAGGCTCTGAAGCTATCGACGGGGAGTCGGGTTGCGGGAATGGCGTCGGCGGACAACGATTGGCGCAGTGGCATCGTCACGGCCAGCACAGTAATGGAAGATGTGCTTAGCCGCGCCCGGCTCGTGGCTCAATCCGACGCGAGCGTTTTCATCTATGGTGCGAGCGGTACCGGCAAGGAACTACTAGCGCGCGCCATCCATTGCGCCAGCGTCCGCGCCGCGGGGCCCTTCGTCGCGGTCAATTGCGCCGCGATCCCGGAAGCGCTGATGGAGTCCGAGTTATTCGGGCACAAGAAAGGCGCGTTCACCGGCGCCGTCTACGACCACAAGGGCCTGCTGCAAACCGCCGACGGCGGAACTCTGTTTCTCGACGAGATCGGCGATATGCCGCTGCCGTTGCAGGCAAAGCTGTTGCGCGTCCTGCAGGAACATCAGGTGCGGCCGGTGGGGGCGACCCAGACCGTCGATGTGGACATGCGTGTCATCTCCGCCACGCATCGCAGCCTGGAACAGCGCATCGCCGATCGGCAGTTCCGCGAAGACTTGTATTACCGCTTGAACGTCGTCGCGCTGAGCATCCCCCTACTGGCCCAGCGGCCTGAGGACATCGTGCCGCTCGCTGTGCATTTTCTGAAGCAGGTGGCGACACGCTATCGCAAGGAGGTGAGCAGTTTTGCCCCCGAGGCCTTGGAGCTATTGGTGGCAGCGCCGTGGCCGGGCAATGTGCGGCAGCTGCAAAATGTGGTTGAACAGACGGTGGCCCTCGCCACCAACGGCATGATTCCGTTGTCCTTGGTGCAGAGTGCTCTGAACGACCGGGCTAGCGGCCTGACCCCTCTGGACCAGGCGAAACAGGCGTTCGAATGCGACTACCTGGTGCGCATTCTGAAGATCACCCGGGGCAATGTCGCGCAGGCAGCAAAGCTCGCGCAACGCAACCGCACCGAGTTTTACAAGCTGCTCGAGCGCCATCGGCTCGAGCCGGGAATGTTCAAGTCGGAAGACGGTTAAACGGCCCTCAAGGCCGAGTTTGCAATTGCACTTGTCGTTGCCCATGCCTAGAGTCAGCGCGAGTTCTCCGTCGCGGGAGCAAACGCTGGATAGAAAACGGGTTCGGATCGGGAGCTCAAAGCTTGAAGGGGAATTATCGTCGGTGAGGAGCCAAGCTCCGGCAGCGGAGTAACCGCAGCCGTGTAAGGTGTCTCCTGACTGGGCGTATAGGCTGGCATGAGGATCTGTTTTGCTTTGATCTTGTGTTTGACCTTATAACGCGGCGTGCTGGAAATAGCCGGGCTAAGACCTTGGCTGTATGCCACGTCTGCTTGCACCATTCCAAGAACAACAGCTAAAACAGGCAATATGACCTGTCGCAAGTAAATTGCTTTTGCACATCGGTTCATGACTCCACCTCACAACTGTAATAGTGGCGTTGGCTTACTTCGTCGGGGGTAAAAGCTTTCACCGGTATGTATCTGAGGACTACCTGATCGCAATTACCTTGGCATCAGGATCGCCCATATCGCGAAGATGTTCGGTACGCAGACGCACCTAGCGATTGAATAGTTGCCCGTAGTTGTCTGAAAAACAACCCGGCGCAGTTGTGCCAGCGAGGCAGGTGCGAGGCCGGTGCGCGTTATATGGCTTGAACATTACCAACAGGGCTTTTTTCGTCAGCTCTTGCCGGCGGAAGCGTAGGTGCAACTCTCGATTGCACTTTGAATATTCAAGAAACGCCGGGGCAATTCCCTGCGCTGCTTTCGGATTTGTCGAATCAGCGTGGCGCACCGAATACCTGTGTCCAATACACGCCCAATTTGCTCTTGCCGTCGATCGCGAAGGCGGCACCCATTTCGGTAAAAGCCGGATTCATCAGGTTGGCGCAATGTGCCGGGCTGTTGATCCAGGCCGCCATCGCATCTTCGGGGTTGATTTGACCGCCAGCCAGGTTTTCGCCAGTAGCACGGTATCTGTAGCCCGCTTTTTCGGCACGTTGCGCCGGATTGGAGCCATCTTGTCCTTGGTGGCTGAAATAGTTGTAGCGCGCCATGCTTTCGGAATGCAGTCGCGAGGCATTGGCAAGCGCAGCATTCCAGCTTACCGGCCGCGCCGCATTGAACGTCGTGCTGCCACAGGTTCGGCGCACGGCGCGAGTCTGGTTGACCAGTTCAAGAACGCGCTGCCCAGCGGATCGCTCAGATATGCCCGCCAACGGCAAAAACGGCGCCGCCATGACAATCCAGAGCTGACGGTCACCATGGAAAAGACCTATCTCTGTCACCGCTGCGTTCTGCAACTGCCGACAGTAGGCTCGTGTTGCCAGCATCCCGGCCACTTGTTCACCGACGCCGTCGCCTTCGAAGTGAATGACGTTGGCCTGGGTGGCCCTGTAGCCAACCGCCTTCAGGCTGGGCTCAAGTTGATATCCTCGCGCAAGATATTGAGCGACCCGTTCCAGCGCGTCCTGGGGATTCGGCGGCGGCAATCGGTTCGCGACCGCACAATCACCTGCACCAGCACGTAGCGTGTTTATCGTAGCGTAAAGATCGCTCGCGAGCGCATCGAAACAGGCGGAGAGCAAGAGCAGAATGGCGAGCACGTGAACACGCATGATCATGTCCGGCCGATATTGCATCAGTAGCCTTCAACGAGCGCTATCCGCACGATTTCCTTGGCAATATCTTCCGGCGACAGGACAAGATCGATGCAACCACTGGCTATTGCGCTTTCCGGCATCTCAGGCTGGCTGGCCGTACTCAGCTTTTGCGCGATCGTTGTCCCGCCCATTTCCCTGATCCCGCACAGCGCCGCGGCTCCGTCGCCATCATAGCCGGAGACGATTACAGCGATGATCTTGCCGTCCCAGTAGCGCATCAGGGAGTGGAGGAATACCGTGATGACATCTGGCCAGCCGCGCGGCTTTGAGATGGGTTTAAGATGGAAATCTCCGTTTTCGACGTGCAGGTCACGATTTGCCGGGATGATAAATACGCGGTTCGTTTCGATCAACAAATTTTCCGTGATGAGATGTACCGGCATGGCGGTAAAACGAGGAAGCACTTCATGGAGATGGGTCGGCATGCTGGTGATGTGATTGACAATGACGATTGCGACGCCCGTGTCAGCAGGTAGATGTTGCAACAGTCGAATATAGGCATCGAGACCACCGGCCGAACCACCGACACAAACAATTGGGAAATTGTTCATCGGGAAGCCCCTTTGATCGGAATTTCTCGCAATTCCGCTATAAGTCGCCGCATTGCCTTAGACCTCCGCTGTTTCCTGGCAGGTGGTCTGATATCGCTTTTGCAGATAAGCCAATCTTTTACCGGTTACCAGGGAGCGTGCATAAGGGCGCTGCTGATCATTCTTGTCGATCCAGTTGCGCTGGCTGACCTTGAAATAGCCGGCGGCAATGTAGCATTGGTAAGGCAGGTTGTTGGCCATCAGGATGCCGGCTCGACGCAGCCATTCGAAACATTTGGTCGGACCGATCCCCAGCACCTTGGCTACATCCTGAATGCTCTGCGTATTGGCGGAGTCGACCATGCGGTCTTCGATCGGAATATATGCTGTTGGCAGCATCTGATGGGTGTCCCGCAGCACACTGTCGTCGCAGCTAAGGTCGAGACTTGTTTGGTGCTGCGGATGCTGATCCATCATTTACCTCCGACGCCATTTAGCCTAGAGAGCAAGCTTGCATCAGTAATACATCAGAGCGCTGGCCCAGGATGACGATCATTGGTCCCGGGCAGTATTCATCGTCGATCCTCCAGGCTGCGAAACATCTTGAACGATGGAATATCTTTTGTGAAAAGCGCAGGTAAAAAGATATGGCTCATTTAGCGAATAACGTGGCTGGCTCATCTAGCGAGCCTGTGGAAGTGGATACTGGCTACATAGCGCACGGGCGCTGGAGCCAGGAGATGCAAAATGAGGACGAGAGAATTGGCAAGGCTCATCGGGACATTGG
>CAILCO010000096.1 GCA_903832735.1 uncultured Sterolibacterium sp. | reverse complement strand
CACGAAATACCTCGCAAATTATCTCGGTTGGTTCAGGGCGCTCGACCGGTCGCCGCGATTCAGCCCGGATCCCGTGCAGTTGCTCGCTCTCGCCGTCAGGGTATGAGTTCAACAACATCATTCGCTAAATGAGCCAAAATATAATGGCCACCTTCGCCGAGAATCTCAAGTCCTTGCCCAAGGTCTCCCATCTTGCGGCGCTGCAGTTGATCGAGAACGATACCGTCATCGCCAGCATCGAGAACAAGCCGGGTCAGATCGGATCCCTGGTCGTCTACAATCATCTTGCGCAACTCTATGGCGCCATCACGGCTGAGGCGGCGAAAAAAGGCCTGGAGCTTTTCGCCGAGCATGCCCTGGATGCGCGGGCCAATCCGGGCAAGCATCCGAATATCGACCGATTGATCAAATTGCTGGAAGAACCGCGTATCCTGCGCGTCAAACAAGTTTTTGCAACGGCAGCGGAATAATTCCGGGCGCTGTTGTGTTTATCGCGGGCGGGATGCCCGTTAACGTCGTTTGAGAGGATAACTCATGAAGCTGCACAAGATCGTGGTTGCCGTACTGGCGCTCGGTGTCGCTGCCGGAGCGCTTGCCCAGGCCAAGCCGGAAGTACTGGTCAAACAGCGCCAGGCTGCAATGACCCTGCAGGGCAAGTACTTCGGTCCCCTGGCTGCCATGGCCCAGGGCAAGGCTCCGTTCGACGCCGCTGTGGTCGCACGTAATGCCGGCTACCTGGAGGCGCTGTCCCGTATGCCCTGGGACGGATTCGACGCGAGCACGAAGGATGTGAAGAGCGGCACCCTGCCGGTAGTTTACTCGGACGCGGCCAAGTTCAAACAGGCCGGCGAGAACATGCAGGCAGCGGTGGACAAGCTCGTCGCAGCCAGCAAGGGCAAGGATGAAGCGGCCACCAAGGCGGCCATTGGCGGCGTCGGCAAGACCTGCGGCGGCTGCCACGACGACTTCCGGCAAAAGCCGTAGTGACAAAGAAAGCCCCGCAACGCGGGGCTTTCTGCAAGTGCTGATGACCTACAAGCATTTCACCACCACGACCGCTGCGCTGCACTTCCGCGTAGCGCTGCTCGCGCTGCTGCTCGCCGTCGCGGGCGCTGCCGGCGCGCAGGGGAACGCCAAGCAGGGCGAATACCTGGTCAAGGCCGGCGGCTGTATCGGTTGCCATACCGACAACAAGGAAGCTGCGGTTCCGTTCGCCGGCGGACGTGCGCTGAAGACGCCCTTCGGCACTTTCTATGGCCCGAACATCACGCCGCACCCGCAGGCCGGCATCGGCCGCTGGTCCGAGGCCGATTTCGTGCGTGCGATGCGCCACGGTGTGCGGCCCGACGGCGCCAATTATTTCCCCGCCTTCCCCTACCCATCATTTACCAAAATTTCCGACCAGGATCTGCGGGATATCTGGGCCTACTTGCGCACGCTACCGCCGGATGCCCGCGCGAGCCAGGAGCACGACCTGGGATTGTTCTTCCGCTGGCGCCCTCTGTTGAGCGTCTGGAAGTGGCTGTTCTTCACGCCGGGCGAGTTCAAGGCGGACGCCGGGGCCACGCCCGTGGTCAACCGTGGCGCCTATCTGACGCAGGCGCTCGGCCATTGCGGCGAATGCCACACGCCGCGCAACATCCTCGGTGGGCCGAAGCTCGGCCGCTACCTTGCCGGCGGCAAGGGGCCCGAGGGCAAGACCGTTTCCAACCTGACCCCGACGCGCCTGAAAAAGCTGACTGATGGCGAACTGAAGGATTTCCTGACGCTAGGACTGACCGCCGACGGCGACGTCCCCGCCGAAGCGATGGGCGAAGTGATCCGCAACACCACCAGCAAGCTCCTGCCCGAAGATCTCGCCGCGCTGATCGCCTATCTGCGCACGCTGCCGCCGATCGAGTAGCACTGGCGAGCATTCGCTAGCGCCTGCTTCGCTGGCACAAGTGCCCGGTCGCACGAAGGGAAAGTGTGATCGAAGAGCGCCCGCCGCCGCCGGGCCGCCTCAAGGCGGGGGCAGAGTGGAACTGCGAGCGGAGCGAGCTCCCGTCACCCCCTTGCTCTCGCAGGGGGGACGGGGGAAGGCTCACACCACGGCTTCTTCCTGACCCTTCTTCGGCGCCACGACGAACTGCGCGCGCGAGACGCCCAGCCACATGACCAGAGGGCTGGCCACCAGCACCGAGGAATAGATGCCGAAGAGGATGCCGATGGTCAATGCCAGGGCGAAGTAGTGCAGCGCCGCGCCACCGAAGATCAGCATCGAGGTGACCATCATCTGGGTGCAGCCGTGGGTGATGATGGTGCGCGAGATGGTGCTGGTGATGGCGTGGTTGAGCACCTGCGGCGTGGTCATGTTGCGTTTCTTCCGGAAGGTTTCGCGCACCCGGTCGAATACCACCACCGATTCATTCACCGAATAGCCAAGCACGGCCAGCACCGCGGCCAGGACCGGCAGGGAAAATTCCCACTGGAAGAAGGCGAAGAAGCCGAGGATGATCACGACGTCGTGGAGGTTGGCGATGATCGCGGAGATCGCGAAGCGCCACTCGAAGCGGATCGCCAGGTATATGACGATGCCGATCACCACCAGGAGCAGCGCCATCGCGCCGTCGGAGGCCAGTTCCTTGCCCACCTGGGGACCGACGAATTCGACCCGCTTCATCTGCGGCGCATTCGTGCCGGCGGCGGCTTGCAGCGACGCCATGACGCGGTCGGCGACCTTGGCAGTCTCGCTGTCACGGGTCAGGGGGACGCGGATCAGGAGGTCGCGCGAACTGCCGAAGTTCTGCACCTGCGGATCGGCGAAGCCGTCGCTTATCATCCGGTTGCGGATCTTCTCGACTTCGGGGGCCTCGGCGTAAGTGACCTCCATCAGCGTGCCGCCGGTGAACTCGATCGACAGATGCAATCCCTTGGTTACCAGGAACACCACCGCCAGGACGAAGGTGATCAGGGAAATGACGTTGAACACCAGCGCATGGCGCATGAATGGGATGTCTTTTTTGATGCGGAAGAATTCCATGATCAAGTCTCCCGATGGGCCGCCCCGAGGGAGGCGGCGCCCCCTGTGGGGGCAGCGAACGAAGTGAGCGTGGGGGCCATATCTTTTCCTATTTAGTCGCGTTGCCCGGCTTCCATACCTGGCCGATCGACAGCTTGTCGACGCGCCGGCGTGAGCCGTAGATCAGATTGATGAAGCCCCGCGAGAGCACCACGGAACTGAAGATCGAGGTCAGGATGCCGAGCACATGGACCACGGCGAAACCGCGGATCGGACCCGAGCCGAAGATCAGCAGGGCGATGCCGGCGATCATCGTGGTGACGTTGGAGTCGAGGATGGTCGCCCAGGCCCGCTCATAGCCGGCGCGTATCGCCGCCTGCGGCGTCTCGCCGCTGCGCAGTTCCTCGCGCACGCGCTCGTTGATCAGCACGTTGGAATCGATCGCCATGCCCAAGGTAAGGGCGATGGCGGCGATGCCGGGCAGGGTCAAGGTCGCCTGCAACAGCGAGAGCAGGGCAAACAGCAGCAGCACGTTGGAAGCCAGCGCCACCACCGAGACGAAACCGAACAGCAGGTAATAGAAACTCATGAACACGGCGATCGCGGTGAAGCCCCAGATCGTCGAGTGGAAGCCTTTCTGGATGTTCTCCGCGCCGAGGCTGGGGCCGATGGTGCGCTCCTCGATGATATCCATGGGCGCGGCCAGGCTGCCAGCGCGCAGCAGCAGGGCGGTGTCGCTGGCTTCGGTGGTGCTCATGCGGCCGGAGATCTGGACGCGGCCGCCGCCGATTTCGGAGCGGATCACCGGGGCCGTGACGACTTCGCCCTTGCCCTTCTCGATCAGCAGGATGGCCATGCGCTTGCCGACGTTGTCGCGCGTGATGTCCTTGAAGATTCGTGCGCCTGCAGCATCCAGGGTCAGATGCACGGCCGGCTCGTGGGTCTGGTTGTCGAAGCCGGCCTGGGCGTCGGTGAGGCGATCGCCGGTCAGCACCACCTGCTTCTTCACCAGCAGCGGACGGCCGCCGCGTTCGGTATAAAAGTCGGTGCCCAACGGCGGCTGGCCTCGTCCGGCCTGTTCCATCACCGCCGCGTTGGAGCTGTTCTCGTCGTCCACCATGCGCACTTCCAGCGATGCGGTGCGGCCGAGGATGTCCTTGGCCTTGGCGGTGTCCTGCACGCCGGGCAGTTCCACCACGATGCGATCTACGCCCTGCTGCTGGATCACCGGCTCGGAGACGCCGAGTTCGTTGATGCGATTGTGCAGGGTGGTGATGTTCTGCTTGATGGCGTATTCCTGGATGCGCTTTTCCGCCGCCGGCTTCAGGGTGCCGGTCAGCTTGAAGTCGGCGCCGTCCTGGGTGGCGACCAGCGAGAGATCCGGCTGGTTGTCGCCCAGCAGGTCGCGCGCCTTGTCGCGCGTGACGGCATCGCGGAACTTGATGACGACATTGTTGCCCTCGCGGTTGATGCCGCTATGGCGCAGATCCTTGTCGCGCAGCAGGGTGCGCAGGTCCGCCGCGGTGCCGTCGAGACGCTTGGTCAGCGCGCCTTTCATGTCGACCTGAAGCAGGAAATGCACGCCGCCGCGCAGATCCAGGCCGAGATACATCGGCAGCGCATGGATGCTGGTGAGCCACTGCGGCGAACTCGAGAGCAGATTCAGCGCGACGCTGTAGGACGCATCATTCACGTCCGGGTTGAGCGCCTTCTGCAGGGCGTCCTTGGCCTTCAACTGGGTGTCGCCGTCCTTGAGCCGCACCCGGATGCTGTTGGGGTCGCTGAGCAGGCCGTCGGGCGTGATGCCGGCTGCCTTCAGCGCGTCGTCGATGCGGGCGAGCAGCGCAGTATCGAGCTTGATGGTCGCCTTGACGCTGGAGATTTGCACCGCCGGCGCTTCGCCGTAGAAGTTCGGAAGGGTGTAGAGCAGGCCCAGCATCAACACGATGGCGACGAGGACGTTTTTCCAGAGTGGATAGCGGTTCATGGATGAGTGAGCGCCGAGCGCTGGAGGAAGAGGACGGCAAGACGGCGGGCGGGCGTACGGCCCGCCGCATGCCGCCTACAGGGTTTTCAGGGTGCCCTTGGGCAGGATGGTGCCGACGGACTGCTTCTGGACGACGATTTCCACCTTCTCGGCGATCTCGAGGGTGATGTAATTCTCGCCGACCTTGACAATGCGGCCGGTGATGCCGCCGCCGATGATCACTTCGTCGCCCTTGGCCAGCGCCGCGACCATCGCCTTCTGTTCCTTGGCGCGCTTCATTTGCGGACGGATCATCATGAACCAGAGGACGACAAACATCAGGATGATAGGCAACAGCCCGGTCAGCGTGCTCATCGGATCGCTGGCCGTGGCGGCTTGCGCATAGGCATTGGAAATCAGCACATTAGGCTCCAGTCAAGAAAACCAGCAGTATATCAGCCGCCGGCACGCGCCCGGTGGAATTCGGCCACATGGGCGTCCAGGCGGTCGGCCGCGATCGCATCGCGCAATTCGCGCATCAGCGTCTGATAGTAGTAAAGGTTGTGGTAGGTGTTGAGGCGCGCGCCGAGAATCTCGCGTGCGCGATGCAGGTGGTGGAGATAGCTGCGGGAAAAATTCCGGCAGGTATGACATAGGCAGGTTTCGTCCAGCGGCCGCAGGTCGGCCTTGTACTGGGCGTTCTTGATCTTGATGTCGCCGTGACGGGTGAACAGCCAGCCGTTCCGGGCATTCCGGGTCGGCATGACGCAATCGAACATGTCCATGCCGCGGGTGACGGCATACACCAGATCCTCCGGCGTGCCCACGCCCATCAGGTAGCGCGGACGATCCTGCGGCAGCCTGGGCGCGACATGGCTCAGGGTGCGCTGCATGTCCTCCTTGGGTTCGCCGACCGAGAGGCCGCCGATGGCGTAGCCATCGAAGCCGATCTCAAGCAATGCGGCCAGAGACTCGTCGCGGAGTCCTTCGTGCATGCCGCCCTGAACGATGCCGAACAGCGCGTTGCGATTCTCGAGGCGATCATGTTCAATGCGCGAACGCATTGCCCAGCGCAGGGACAGGCGCATCGAGTCGCCGGCCTGTTGTTCGCTGGCCGGATAAGGCGTGCATTCGTCGAAGATCATCGCGATGTCGGAATCGAGCGCATGCTGGATGCGCATCGATTCCTCGGGCGTCAAGAACAGCTTGTCGCCATTGATCGGCGACGCGAATCTCACGCCTTCCTCGGAAATCTTGCGCAACGCATCCAGTGAGAACACCTGGAAGCCGCCGGAGTCGGTGAGGATAGGTCCGTCCCAGCCCATGAAGCGATGCAGGCCGCGATGCGCCCTGATCACTTCGAGACCCGGGCGCAGCCAAAGGTGGAAAGTGTTGCCGAGCAGGATCTGCGCGCCGACCTCGGTGATCTCGTGCGGCATCATCGCTTTGACCGTGCCGTAGGTGCCTACCGGCATGAAGGCCGGGGTATCCACGACGCCGTGGGCGAGGCTCAGGCGGCCGCGGCGGGCGGCGCCCGAGGTGGCGAGCAGCTCAAACTTCATCGACCTGCACCTGCTTCGCTGGCACAAGTGTCCGGGGTTGCTCCTTGGGCAACGACGGGCTCTAGTCTGTTGATCAACATGGCGTCTCCGTAGCTGAAAAAGCGATAGCCTTCGGCGATGGCGTGCCGGTAGGCGCGGCGCAGGTTTTCCAGGCCGCCGAAGGCCGACACCAGCATCAGCAGCGTCGACTTCGGCAAGTGAAAATTGCTGATCAGGATATCGACCACGCGAAAATTGAAGCCAGGCAGGATGAACAGTTCGGTCTCCGCTTCCCCGGCTTGCAGTTTTCCCGCGAGCGCCGCGGACTCCAGGGTTCTCAGCGTCGTCGTGCCCACCGCCACGACGCGGCCGCCGCGGGCGCGGGTCTCACTGATCGCGTCTATAGTCTCCTGCGGCAGTCGATAGCGCTCCTTGTGCATGCGATGCGCCGAAAGATCATTGACGCGCACCGGCTGAAAGGTGCCGGCGCCGACATGCAGCGTCACCCTGGCGAGACGGCAGCCGCGTGCATCCAGCGCCTCGAGCAGGGCCTCGTCGAAATGCAGGCCGGCGGTCGGCGCCGCGACCGAGCCGTGTTCTTGCGCATACACCGTCTGGTAGCGCGACTCGTCGCTGCCTTCTGCGGTACGCTCGATGTAGGGGGGGAGCGGCAGGCGGCCGTGACGTTCGAGCAGGTCGATGACCGGGTCGGGATGGGCCACGCGCAAGCGGTAGAATTCGCCCTCGCGCGCCACAATCGCGACCTCGAAAGCATCCTCCAGGCGCATCGTCGAACCCGGCCTGGGCGGCTTGCTGGCGCGCACCTGGGCGAGCACCTCGTGGCTGTCCAGGACGCGCTCGACCAGAACCTCGACCCGCCCGCCGCTGGCCTTGACGCC
This sequence comes from uncultured Sterolibacterium sp., assembly GCA_903832735.1. Taxonomy (GTDB): domain Bacteria; phylum Pseudomonadota; class Gammaproteobacteria; order Burkholderiales; family Rhodocyclaceae; genus CAIYYX01. Next base: position 1,693 of record CAILCO010000096.1, on the reverse strand, counting down.
GAACAGCCGGGCATGGAGCACGCGGGTGTCGTTCATCACCACGAGGTCGCCCGGATTGAGCAGGTCGGCGAGATCGCTCACGCGGCGGTCCTCGATCAGTTCGCCATCGACACGCAGCAGGCGACTCGCGCTGCGTGCCGGCAGCGGCGCTTGGGCGATCAGTTCGGGCGGCAGGTGATAGTCGAAATCGGCTAGGGTGAGAAGCATCGGTTGAAGCGTCAGGGCATTTCGCGGATAATGCGCTCTCGCGAACTCAGGTGAGCGCGGCCGCCATTCTACGCGAGTCCGCAAACTTGAGCCTCCTGGCCGGGATGGCGGAATCGGTAGACGCAGCGGACTCAAAATCCGCCGCCGCAAGGTGTGGGGGTTCGAGTCCCCCTCCCGGCACCATGAAGTTTATCAAGTACTTACAAATTATGTGAAAAACGGGTCACCGACAAGGCCCGGCCGGTGTACCCAAAAAATACCCAAAAGTAAATCAGAGCGGAAAGAATCATCGCGCTTTCCGCCGGGCATCGTGCCCGGTCTCCAGGGCGATTTGACTCCAGCGGTATTGTCCGCCTACCCGCAGCGCAGGCGGCAACTGGCCGGATTTGGCCAGACGCTCGACTGTCCGCGTTGACACCTTGAGCAGCGCAGCGACTTCCCGCTTTCGCAGTAGCGGCAACATTTCAGAATTCCTCACGCAAAGCTTGGGCGACAGCGGGCAGCAGCGCTCGCCAATCGTAGTCGAGCCGTTGTAGCGCCTCTAGCACTGTGTAGTCCATGGACCGTAGCCACGAGGTCTTATTCAGCAGCAAAGCGACAGCGCAACGTTCGCCAGTCGACTGAACTGCCCAAGAGCGCTTCCCGCCCCGCTGCGCAGCGCGTGCTTTGGCCAAGAGGTGATTAAATGTATTGCTTTCATGATTGGTCATGTCTGTATCCCTGTGATAAATGCCAAACCGGATTGTTTGACCACTGGTATAGCGACTGCTGCGACAGAAAGCGGCAGACTGCGACAAATATTTTCAAATATATGAGCCACGGTGTGCTGTCGCAGATTAGAGAAAGCCGCCCCCGGTGAAGGGGGGGCTTGAAATAATGAGAATAAGCGAGGCGAAATATCCCCACAAACTCGCACCAAGTACCTCGTGTTTCATAGCCAAATGGGTCTACAAGCAGCGCACTCATTGCGCTGTAAAACCAGAATATGCTCTCCGCTGTCGATCAAGAATCGACAGCAACATAGGCGAGGAAATGGCCTCTCAATACAATCCAGCAATCCATTACTGTCGTGGCTTCAGGGTTAAAAGGTCAATCTCAATCGGAAACAAAGGTATTGCCGGATTGAAGCAAACTGCAATTTCTACTACTGAACGTTGCCAGCACTCCACCGCCAAGCAGAGAAACGTCAACGCCTCAATACAATTTCAAGTTACCCCAGGGTTTTCACACTCCAGGCCTTTCTCGCGCCGCCAAGCGCAGGAAAGGACTTCAAAACACCAGTACATCTGCCACTGCGCACCCGCCAAGGTGCCCAGCGCTTTTCACACGGTTGCAGCTTTCGCTACGTATCCGTCCGGCCGCCAGCACCTGTGAAGGATGAGCGAGGTGGTACAGACTCAGGCAGGCTGCCAGAAGTTTGGCAATAGGGAATCGAGATCGGCGTTGCGTGCCGAAGGCAGACGAGTGAGCACGTCTTGCAGGTAAT
>CAILCO010000095.1 GCA_903832735.1 uncultured Sterolibacterium sp. | reverse complement strand
CCCCCTCAATGCCTCCAGGCCGACCTTCGCCTTGAACTCAGGCGAGTGAACCTGCCGATGCTTAGCTTCCTTCATATCTTCTCGTTCCTCATGACAGCGGACAGCTTAAACCACTGTCTTGAAAACGGGGGCCACTATAATGACCAGGTTGCCACCGCTATCGACGATGACGATGGCTTGTGGCAAATTATTTGCGCCCGCTGCCGCTTCGGCCGCAGACATGATTCGTTTTGCCAACTCCAGCGAGATTGGCGGTCCATACGGGACGGGAAGTTGACGTGGAGCAGACGGAACAGACGACATCGCTGTACTCCTAAAAAGCCAGCCGAAGTTGCTTATCTCCAATACCAGTCTATGCAAGTTCGCATGATTTATGCGGTCTTCAACCAGGCCAGCGCGTTAATATCATCTGGATACGGGAAGTGCCTTACTTCGGCGGAGGTAAAGTGCTCGCCAAGAGATTCTGCGATACCGGCAATCGGGCTGTCCGTCACGACTGCCAAGCGTTCGACCTTCTTGTAGTGCTCGTGGACAAAGCGCATGTGCGAGGTGAATCCTCCGAAGCTTTCCCATCCGGGAAATCCCCTCGACTGAATCAACACGCCATTAAGTTTGTTGTGGTCGGATAAATAGAAATCAACCGCAGCACTTAGACCGTCGAAGTCTTCTTTGCTCAGACGTGCATTTGGTTTGAGCACCAGGATGCCTTCTGGCTGCATTACCGAGTAGTCGAGCATGTGATCCTCCATGAATATGGCTGTAATCGTAGGTCATCATGGGAAAGGAATCTGTTCGGCAGCGAACATAGCCGTGCGCTTCTCGAGCCCAATATCTCACGCCCCGCGGTACTTGGCTGGGAGCATGGGAGCAGGAGATTAGGATAAGGCCGGCGGCGCGGCGGGATAGGTCGCATATAAAACCAGGAGGCGACCCGTTCGACAAAACCTTTGAGTCTTAACATCGTGAGGCTGCCCACGTTTCTGCCCCTATCATTCTGACGAAATGTCTTATTTTCTACCGGGTTTGAGTATTACTTCGCTGTAGAGTTTGGTCCATTTTTCCATTTGGTCCAGAGCTGTTGCAGGGTCAATCAGTTTGAGCTTCACTTTTTTCAATGGCGAGTTCGATTCGACGGTAGAGTTTGTGGGTACATAATCCATCGTTGTCAGGATAGTCTGAGCCTCGGGTGACAGAAGGTAGTCGTAAAACAACAGTGCCGCATTGGGATGCGGCGCGCGACGTGCAATACCAATTCCGTTGGCACGGGCGATCGCCGGCTCCAGGACAAACCAATCGATCGGAATGCCCTTCTTGCGCGCTATCCCGGGCATGAAGTTGTAGACGGTCAGGGCCAGCGGAACTTCACCCGAACCGACCAAGTTGGTCAACAAGGCGTGCCCCTTGCGCACAGAAATGCCGTTGCTGGCGACGATGTCACGAAATAGTTGCAGTCCCTGGACTTCGCCCATTTCGCTGACCGTAGCTGCGAACCAGTCGGCATCTTCCGTTTCGATGCCAAGTTTGCCTTTCCATTTGGGATTTTTCAGGTCCTGAAAGCTTTTCGGCAGGTCTTCCTTTTTCACAAGATTGGTGTTGTACGCCTGCACGAAGACGTTAAGCATCGTGGCCGCCCATTCTCGGTGTACGGGAACGGTGCCGGGCAGCAGATCCTTGAACACCGGACTGTTCACCGGTTGCAAGATCGTTTCGCGATGCAGCGCCTCCATTTCCGGCGCGCTGACATGAATCGCGTCGACTTCGTAGTGTTTGCCAGCAGTCTCTGTGAGTGTGCGCTGCATCACCACATCGCTGCCGGCGCGCCAAACTCGGACTTTGATGCCGTACTTGCTTTCGAAAGGGCCGGTCAAGGGTTGGATATCCTTTGCCGCAATCGAAGTATAGAAGGTCAGGCCGCCTTCCTTTTTGGCCGCGGCAATCAGCTTCTGAGTCCGATCCTTGCCTTCATACATCAGCAGCGAAGCGTCCTGGGCCAGGCAGGGTGGAGTGATTGCCAATATCGCGAGCGCCAGGCTGGCACGTTGCAAGACTGTTATTGATTTCATGATGCTCCTTGCATGGGTTTTCTCGCTGATATTGACAGGCCGAGACAATCAGGTATTTATTGTAGCGGTAGAGCGAGCTGATCCAAATTTCACAATACCTCCGCCACAAAATCACGATAGCAGAATTCCTGGTGTCCGTTATCAGGGGGCCCGATCAGTCCGTTCGTCCGCCGCAGCCGACACTCCAATATGTCCGGCCGCTCGGTGGCGATTCACCGGTGGACTGCCGTGGCTAGCTGCGTTAAAGTAGCAACCCACCATACGAGACGGTATGGAAATTAGCTGCTATTTTTTGGAAGGCTCATATGAAAGTGAAGACTATTGGCATCGTTGGTGCCGGCACCATGGGTAACGGTATTGCTCAGGCTTTTGCAGTGTCCGGCTTTGATGTGATCATGACCGACGTCTCCGAAGGTGCCGCGCAGAAGGGACTGGCGACCATCTCCGGCAGCCTGGATCGGTTGATCAAGAAGGAGAAGATGACTGTAGAGCAAAAGGCTGCGGCCCTTGCTCACATAAAAACAGCCAGCGATATGGCTGCGCTGAAGGAGGTGGACCTGATCATCGAAGCTGCCACGGAAAACCTTGAACTGAAGACTGGAATATTCAGGAAGCTGGATGAATTAGCCAAGCCGGAAGCCATCATGGCTTCCAATACGTCGTCCATCTCTATCACTAAACTGGCAGGAGCGACCAAACGTCCCGCCCAGGTAGTCGGCATGCATTTCTTCAACCCCGTGCCGATGATGGCGCTAGTGGAAGTGACCCGCGGTCTGCAAACGTCCGACGCGACTTACGCCGCCGTGGAAACACTGTCCAGGGCCGTCGGCAAAACCCCGGTGCAAGTGAAGAATAGCCCTGGTTTCGTGGTGAATCGCCTGCTTTGCCCCATGATCAACGAAGCCATCTTCGCTCTGGGCGAAGGTTTGGCCGACGCGGCGTCCATCGACGAAGCGATGAAACTGGGCTGCAACCACCCGATTGGACCCCTGGCACTTTGCGACATGATCGGGCTAGACGTAGAACTTGCAGTGATGCAGGTTCTGCTCGAAGGCACTAAGGACCCGAAGTACCGTCCCGCTCCCTTGCTGGTGGAGATGGTCGAAGCGGGTTACCTTGGGCGTAAGACCGGGAAGGGCTTTTTCACCTACGGATAGTTGGCAGCGAATAGGCTGAAGCAGACCCTGGCCTTTTTCGGAGAGTCTATTTAAATGGGTTGTAGCCGGGCTTTTTGTACAGTTTCACGGAACCTTCCAAAATATCCGGCTTGTAGACCTCCTCTGCCCACTGGCTCGGCGGGAAATCTTGAATTGCAACGGAAATTACCTCCTCCTTACATTTAACAATTGCCATAATGTCATCAACAATTGCCTTCGTCAGTTGAGCCTTTTGCTCCTCGGTCCTTCCAGAGTGCATCTTTATGATCACGTGAGGCATGGCAGTTCCTTTAGATTGATAAAGCAGACTGATATGATCTTCCAGGCTGATTGCGCGTCATTCATCACGCCGACGCCACCGGGCGAAAGACGACATAACTCAAATGACGGGTGGCTGGCCTTTGGCGTGGGCGTTGCTGCTTAACCGGGCGGGGTCAACCCTGACGAAGACATTATCGGCAGTAACCGTCAAGAGATCGCCGGCCCATATTTCGCAAACCACCCGTGATTTCCGGGCAACATCTCCATCGACCCTGCCCTTAATGGTCAGCTCGACGCCCATGGGTGTTGCTTTTAAGTATTGAATATTCAACTTTCCCGTAACGCAATCTATACGGGGAAGCGTACCGGCCTCGCGCCCCTCCGCACGATAGTGATGAGCCATCGCCGTCCAGCCGGAGTGACAGTCGACAAGCATGGCAAGCAAGCCACCGTAAACCAGACCTGGAAAGCCTAAGAATTCTTCGCGCGGCGTGTGCTTGGCGACAACGTGAATACCATCTGGAGCCCAGTAACTCTTGATGCGCAGGCCAGTCGGGTGTGCGGGGCCACAGCCATAGCACATGAAATCAGGAGCAGCCAAATCCTGCAATGAAACGGCGCTTTGGTGTGTTGATATCATTTACTCGTAGTCCTGTAGAAGTTTCCTCATGGAGTATATCGTAGCCATTACCAAGCCCGGAATGGCGCCATCCAGATTCCCTAGCAGACAGCTTACGCGTGTCAGGTAAAGATAAATTTATTGAACTGAGGCAGTAAAATGAAAACCTATGGCAGGAGGTCAGTTCGGTCTTCTCAAGGCCTAGCCATGCCGAGATGGTTCTTCGAAAGGGGAGCCAGCTTATTTTTTGGCATCCGGGCGATAAGAGGTGCAGGAAAGCTACACTAGAGTTGTTGCGCCGTTCAATAGTTTCCTCCTAGCTATTCAACTATCTGTCGAGTCCTTATGAAACCTCATCCTACTCTTCATCGCATCAAATTCGGCGAACTCGCCCTTGGCCAGCGTTTCTATGACCCGGTCAGCGCGGAATACTTCGTGAAGCAGAGCGACAGGATGGCCGCCATGGTCACGGGCATAGGCGATGGCACCGTGCCGGACGAATTCGAGACCGACGACATCGTGGGCGTCGACCAGTAGCATGGATTGGCAAAGGCCAACATCGACGCCCCGGCGTGGTTGATGAACTTGGGGCCGAGGAATAGGGAGTCCCATGCTCGAACTGCGAAACATCGATCTGACTACCGACCCTCTTGCCGAGCGCTATGTCAAGACGGAAATCGTCACCGTGGCCTTCGCTCGACAGGCGGGAGAGTTGGCCAGCCTTGAAGGACCGAACCGTTACCAGCCGGGAGATGCGCTTATTTCCGGCTCTACGGGTAGTCGCTGGAGCGTTGCTCGCCAGCGCTTCGACGCGAAGTATGAGGCGATATTGCCGACCGTGGCGGGGGAGGACGGGCGCTATCGCGCCAGACCCATCGCGATTCTCGCCAAGCAGCTTGCCGAGGCCTTCAGCGCGGAGCGCTCAGCCGGCGGCGATGTACTGCACGGCAGTCCGGGCGATTGGCTGTTGCAATATGGGCCCGAGGATTTTGGCGTCGCCGAGCAGAGCCGATTCATGCAGGTCTACGAAAAAATATCCTCACACTAAAGGTCACGCGATGCGCACTATCCATGATACCGATGCCATCATTCTGATGGCCACGCTGCTCTCATCGAAAAGACGGCCCGCGGAACTGGTCGAGATCGTGGCCGCAGCAGACCTGATTCAAGGCTCCGTCCCTTTCATGGAAAGATTGGGCGATGCCATTACGCTGCTCTCGACGTTCGGCCTGATCGCTGCAACGGAGGGGGCGTATGCGCTGACCCCGACGGGCCAGGAAGTCATGGCAAAACAGCCCAAGAAAGCTGCTGTTGACGAACTTGTCATTGCGCTCAAGAGCAAGCTCGGCGCATATCGCCCGAAAGAGGAATGCCCGCCGATTCTTCTGAGCAATGAACAACTCGGCGCCGCCATCCGGGCGCACAAGACGGCGAGAAAGGCTGCAGGCAAAAACCTCTTGATGCCGAAACCCAAGGCCGATCGTCACTTCAAGGCAGAGGGCCGCTGGCGCAGGGTTCCGGCAACGAAGTAGATGGTTTTTCGCTTACAAATCGAACGCAATCGTTACGTTGTGGCAACAAAGCTGTTACATCTCGCCGATATGATGAGAACCGTTGAATCCCCTTCAACATGTTCTCTCCTCCTTTCGCCCCCAAGCAAACCTTGGGGGCAATTTTTTTGTGCCCAACATTTGCCAAATGATGCGTTACGAAGGGTGCGAGGGGTACAAATGGTGTGACAATTCCGGCGAGCGCTCCCAGTCAGACATTCCCTGTGTGCGCCCGCAGTCCCACCAACGCGATGAAGGAACAAGTTATGAGCAATCTGGCCATAGACAAATCGAGGACGGCTCTGGTCGTCATCGATCTCCAGACGGGCATTGTCGGGCGGCAGACTGCGCCGCATGCTGCGGACTTGGTCGTCAGCAATGCGGCGGCACTGGCGGCAGCTTTCAGGCAGAACGGCATGCCGGTGTTTCTGCTGCGGGTGACGCCGTCCCCGGACGGCAAGGATGCCTTGCGCCCTGTCGCCGATATCGCCAGTCCGACGCAGATGCCTCCTCCGGGCTGGGCCGATATCGTGGCGGAGATGGGGCCGCAGCCCGGCGACTTCGTCATCACCAAACACCAGTGGGGAGCGTTTTACGGCACGGAACTGGATCTGGCGTGCCGGCGCCGCGGCATCTCGACCATCGTCCTGTGCGGCATCTCGACCAATATCGGCGTCGAGAGCACCGCGCGCTGCGCTTACGAGTACGGTTATCAGCAGATCTTTGCGGAAGATGCTATGACCGCGATGTCGACCGAGGAGCACCTGATGACGATCAGCAAAATATTCCCGCGCATCGGCCGCGTCAGAAAAACGGCGGAAATCCTGGCCGGCCTGTAGTAGCCGGGCTGCTAGGCTTCAGGAATTCGCCGGCTGGAACTTGTGCACCCCGACGCCTTCCGCGACGGTCTCGAAAATCGCGCGCACCGGCATGCCAATTGCGACTGCATCGGGACTGCAGCCGGTGATGTTGCTCATCAGTCTTGCGCCTTCATCGAGCTCGACGATGGCGATCACATAAGGCAAGTCGGCCTTGAACGCCGGGTCCGGCGCGCGGTGCACCACGGTGTAGGAAAATACCCTGCCCAGTCCCGAGACCTCGGTCCATTCCAGGTCGCTGCCGCCGCAGGAACAAACATGGCGGGTCGGCGCATGGTGCTTATCGCACTGTCGGCAGCGGCGCAACAGCAGTTTTCCCTCGGCACAGCCCGCCCAGAAGGGCCGGCTGGCATCGGTCGGGGCCGGAACGGGTTTGCGAAATTCGCTCAATCGGATCTCCTCATTTTCCCAGCAGCAGGGTGCAGGCCAGCGACATCGGCCCGCCGATGCCGTGAGCCAGTGCGAGTTCGACATCCGGCACCTGGTTGATGCCCGCCTCGCCGCGCACCTGCCGGATGGCTTCGGGCAACACCAGAATATGCGCGTTGCCCCAGGTCATCATGCCGCCGCTGGTGTTGGTGGGAATCGAGCCGTCCAACGCCGTGTGACCCTGCGCAAACAGCGAGGCGCCCTGGCCGCGCTGGCAAAACCCCAACTCCTCCATCGCCAGAAGCGCCGCGATGGTGAAGCCATCGAACACTTGCGCGGTATCGATATCGGAAGGTTTGACGCCGGCGATGCCGAATGCCGTCTGCGCCGACTGCCGCGTTGCGACCGAGGGCAGTTCCGCTGTCTCGTGCAGATGATAGGGCGCATGGCCTTCGCCTCCGCCGATCAGGCGCACCGGTGGTTTGCGCATGTCGCGGGCGCGCTCCAGGGTGGTGAGAATCACCGCGCCACCCCAGTCGGCCACGGGACAGCAATCGAGCGCATGCAGGGGGGCGGCGATCATCGGCGAAGCCAGCACCGCCGCCAAGGTCAGCGGGTCGCGTCGGGGCGCATTGGGCTGGCGACGGCCATGCTCGCGCGAGGCCACGGCGACGGCGGCCAGATCCTCGGGGCGTCCGCCGTATTGATGCATCCAGCGTTGGGCAAGCAGCGCGTACTTGCCGGGCACGGTCAGGCCGAACGGATCTTCGAAATCGTCGCTCCAGGGGCGGGCCGCGCGCATCGCCTGGATCTTGTCGCCCTTGAACTTCGCCCCGCGGCTGTCGCTCTCGCACACTAGCACGGTATGCGCCTCGCCGCTGGCGATCGCCCGCGCGGCATAGAGGACGCCCAGGCAGGGCGAGGCGCCCGCGCCTTGCAGGGCGGTGGTGATGCGCGCCGGTATGTTCAGCGCTTCGGCCACCAGCGAAGCGAAGACGAAATGCGGATCGGCGGCCGGGCTGGCGGTGATCACGCCGTCCACCTCGCGTGTCGACAAGCCGGCATCGGCCAGCGCGGCCAGGACCGCCTCGACCGCCAGGTCCTTGGCCGAGCGAACCTGGCCTGTTGTCAGCGCCGCCTCGCCGGTTCCGGCGAAGGCCAGCTTGCCGTAGATGTGTGCTGGGTGAGTCATGGATTCGTGTCCTGTCGCAAAGCGGAATTCAGGAAGCGGACCCTTCTGGAGACCGCGCCCCTCGTCCCAGGGTGATCTGAAAACCCGGCTTGCTGATGCGCACGGTGTTGCTTCCGGCGAGCCCGGATAATTCAGTCACCAGGCGGGTGATCGAATCGGCGACCGGATCACCCTCGCCGGGGTATTCCTGCACCGGTCCGGCAACGGCGCGCATGCGCTCGATGTCTTCCTTGCGCAGCAGGTAGCGGAGCAGCAAGTCCTCTTCGGAGAGATCCTCGGCGCCCAGGTCGCGCCGGATCCGCGATTCGCTCAGTTGCTCGAACTCGACCGCAGCCAACTCGCGGGCACGGGGGCGGTCGAGTATCCGGGCGCGTACTTCGGGGTCCATCTCGCTGACCACATCGCCGCCGAAGTGGCCCAGCGCATAGCGGATGGCCTGATCGGTGACCTGGCCATAGCGCTCGCCGCTGATGACGTTGACCGCCGCCTGGCTGCCGACGAACTGCGACAGGGGCGTGACCATGATCGGGTAGCCGAATTCTGCGCGGACCCGGATGGTCTCCTCGAGTACGGCGGGCAGCCGTTGCTCTGCGCCGACTTCGCGCAACTGGTTGCGCAGATTCGAAATCATGCCGCCGGGCACCTGATGCAGATACTGGGCGTAGTCGTAGGGTACCGGCCGCCCGATCAAAAAGCCTTCGCTCCTGGCGATGTGGCTGAAGTGATCGACGACGGGTCTCAGGCTCTCCTCGTCTATCCCGGTTTCGTAGCCCATCGCCCGCAGGTTGGCCGCGACGTGGAAGATGGACGGCAGGGAAGCATCATCGGCCAGCGGCGGAATCGAGGTGTTGACGATGCGTATCCCCGACTTGACCGCTTCGATCACGCACAGGGGACCGAGCCCGGTCGAGCAGTGAGTGTGCAACTCGATCGGGATCCCGGCGGCATGGGCGATCATCAGCGGCACCAGTTGGCGCGTGCGCTCCGGCGTCAGCAAGCCGCCGGGATCTTTCAGGCAGATGCGAAACGGCTGGAGCAGGACCGCCGCGCGGGTCCGCTCGATGAAGTAGGCGTCGCTATGGCGGGGCGAGAGCGAATAAGTGATGTTGATGATCGTTCGCACCCCTGCCGCTGTGGCGGCAGCCGCGCGCAATCGCCACACCGCGGGATCGTTCCAGGAGTCAGAGATCCGGACTTCCGATATCCCGGCCGCGGCCATCACCCGCCAGAACAATGCCACCATGGCCTGCTGGTCGGATCCGAACAGATTGAGCCCACCGGCATTGATGCGCAACGGGGTCCTGCCGCCCCGCGCGGCCAGCAAGCGGATGCGTTCGACCGGATCCTCGCGCAAGTCGCGTACGCACTTGCCGATGAACGAGGGCGAGAGCACTTCCAGCGCGGCGAATCCGGCGCGGTCCAGGCGTTCCGCGATCGGCAGCATCATGCCCGTCGTCATGCGCTCGGCCCACAGGCTTTGGTGACCGTCGCGCAGCGTCACGTCGACGAATTCTATCTTTTCCATGTGCGTTTCCCGCTATCAGGCGGTACCTCGCCTGTCTGTTGAACGGCTGCTAGGGTGGCCAACTCCCTAGGCCGACGGGTGGGGTCGGACGTGGAACAAAGTCTGACCGTATTCGACCAGCGCGGCATCCTCCACGCAAATGCGCGTGATCACCCCATTCACGCCGGCGTGCACCGCATTGAACATCTTCATGGACTCGACCAGACCAACCGTGCTCTCTGCGGTGACTTCGCTGCCGACGCCGACATAGGCTGCGGCACCCGGCTCGGGCTGCGAGTAGAAATGGCCGATCATCGGCGCCACGATCGCGACCGTTCCATCCTCGGGCAAGGCATGGTCGGAGGCCGCTGGCGTAGCCGCCGCGATGGGAGCGACGCTGGGCGCAGCGACGGCAGTGGGCGCCGCTGGCAAGGCTGGAGGCAACAGCCCGCCTTTGCCTATGGTCAGCTTGAGAGCGCCCAGCTCAAGTTGCAGATAGTCGAAAGTGGAGGCGTCGAGCGCCGTAATGATGCGACCGATCTGCCGCACTTCGTCATCGCTCAGGGGAATGTCTGGCTTGATCACGCTGGAGTTCCTGGAAAGTATCAGGTGCTGCTGCGGCGCAGCGCTTTGCCGTTGGCGGCTATTTCGGGCACGACCATCTCGCGGCAATCGGCGGCCACGGTCAGTTCCGCGTCGGTCATGGCTTGAATGCTCGCCGGGTCATGGCCGGGCATCACCTCGCGCAGCAAGAACCCGCTCGGGGTCACGTCGATCACCGCAAGGTCGGTGTAGATGCGCTTGACGCAGCCGCGGGCTGTGAGCGGCGCGCTGCAGGTCCGGACCAGTTTGGGTTTGCCCTTGTTGGTGACATGGCTCATCGCGACAAAGATATTCGCCGCGCCAACCGCCAGGTCCATGGCGCCGCCCACGCCGGGAACAGCTTCCCCGGGTACGCGCCAGTTGGCGAAATCGCCGTTCTCCGCCACTTCGATCGCACCCAGGATCGCATGCGTCAGATGGCCGCCGCGCATCATCGTGAAGGACACCTGTTGATCGAAAATGCTCGCGCCCAGGGCCAGCGTGCAAAAGCCCTTGCCCGCGGTGATCAGGTCGAGGTCGATCTCCTCGCGTTTCGGGCTGGGCCCGACACCGAGAATTCCGTTCTCGCTGTGCAGGAAGATTTCCTTGCCCGGGTCGAGGTAATTCGAGACCAGTACCGGTATGCCCACCCCGAGGTTGACGTAGCTGCCCTCATCCAGATCGCAGGCAATCCGCCAGGCGATCCCGTCACGTGTGAGGATCATGACGCGCCCCCTTCCTTGGGCAGTTCCAGCAGTTTGGGGTGCCGTTCCACCTGCACCAGATGGTCGACGAAGATGCCCGGGGTATGCACCTGCTCGGGAAGGATTTCTCCCGCCTCGACCATCTGATCCACCTCGGCCAGCACGGTCCCGCCTGCGCTGGCCATGACCATGTTGAAATTTCGCATGGTGCCCCGGTACATCAGATTGCCGAAGCGATCGCCGAGGTGGGCTTTCAAGAATACGAAGTCGGCCTGCAAGGGCAATTCGAACAGATACTCGCGGCCGTTGATCACGCGTGTCTCCTTGCCGGCGGCGAGTTCGGTGCCCACGCCGGTGGGGGTGTAAAACCCGCCCAGGCCGGTGCCGCCGGCACGAATGCGTTCCACCAGCGTGCCTTGCGGCACGAGTTCGAGTTCGATCTCGCCCCTCATGTGGCGCTCGCGAAATTGCGCCGCGGATGGAGAAGGAAACGATGCGATGAGTTTCTTCACCCGACCGTCGCCAAACAGCGCACCCAATGCATAAGGACCGGTGCCGCCGCCGTTGCTGATGATGGTCAGGTTGCCCGCGCCTTGTTCGCGCAACGCCTCGATCAATTGCCCGGGCATGCCGGCATTGCCAAAGCCGCCGAGCATGATGGTGGCGCCATCGGCTATTGGAGCCACCGCCTCGCGGCAACTCGAAAGTTTTTTATCTATCAAGGTCTGTCCTAAGCTAGTCCTGCAAGGTTCCGTGCCGTACCGGCGTCACTTTAATATATCTCACAAGCAAATGATTGACTATCGCGGTGCCGGCGCTATAGAGTGTCCGGCCGAACAGTTTCAGCCGGCCGAATTGTCGATTGTCCGCCGAAACAGGATAGCAAAAGGAGATGTTCAGCAATGAGCGCCCGCAATCGCCTCAATAGTCTTTCTCTCGCGGCGGTGTTCGCCCTGGCGCTGCTTGGCGGTGTCAGTCCTGCCGCAGCGCAAAAGGTTTTTCCGGACAGATCCGTGACCCTGGTGCTGCCGTATGCGCCGGGCGGCACGGTCGATATCCAGGCGCGGCTTCTGGCGCAAGGTCTGACCGGTAAGTTGGGCCACGCCGTGATTGTGCGCAACATGCCGGGCGCTACCGGAGCCATTGCGACCGATTTCGTCGCGCGCGCGCCCGGCGACGGGTATACGCTGCTTTTTGCCTCATCGGCACAGATCACCAGCGTGCCCATGACCCAAAAAGTAAATTACAAGTTGCAGGATCTGACCCCGGTAAGCGCCTCCGGCAGAGGCACCATGGTGTTGGCGATCAATGCCAAGTTGCCGGCTAAAAACCTCAAGGAATTCATCGAATATGTCAGGGCCAATCCGGGAAAAATCAGCTATGGATCTTCCGGCACGGGCTCGGTGGGGCATCTCGTAGGAGCGCTCTTCGGCGCACGTGCAGGTCTGGATATCGTGCACATTCCCTACAAGGGGGGCGGGGCGGTCATGGCCGATCTGCTTGCCGGTCACCTGCAGATGATCTTCGGCAATTCCGGCGAAGTGATGGCTCAGGCGAAAAACGAAAATATCAGAGTCCTCGCCGTGTCCTCGACCGCGCGCATGAAACAACTGCCCAATACGCCGGCCATTGCCGAAATATTGCCGGGTTTCGAGATGACCGCGTGGCAGGGCACCCTGGCGCCGGCCGCCACGCCTCGCTATATCATCGATATTCTGGCCAAGGCGATCATGGATCTCTCCAGGGAACCCGGCGTCATCGACAAGCTTGAACAGTCAGGCGTCCTGTCGACGACCACATCGCCGGAGCAGATGGCGGCTATCATCAAGGAAGAACAGTCGGCTTATGCCGAGGCCGTGAAAGCGGCCGGCCTGTCCAAGCCGGACTAACGCGCATGGCTGCGCTGAACCACCCGGTATGATGAAATGGCTGGCCGATGTAATGCATCAAGCTGGCAAAGGGCAAACTCGGGCCCGCCCCAGCCATCCGCCCTTCGTCGAGAGGCTACCACCGGCTCGCCACGAAAGTAGAAGTCCCTGTGGGGCGCGCGTACCTGACACAGTGCGCTTGGCGACGTATTCCATGATAATTGCGAATATCAGCAATCTTTCCTGACTGGAAAGAGGAAGGCAAAAATGAAGGGCATTTTTTCTCCGGCCGGCAAACTCTGCGACCGCCTGGCTTTCTCGGCGAAATTTCTCGTCGTCGGGGCCTTGCTGTCCGTGCCGCTGTGCGCGCTGGTCGGCCTCCTGTTCTATGGCGAGCTGTCATCGGGCTTCCAGTGGCTGATCCTGCTCTCGCTGGCCTCCACCCTGCTCGGACTCTACCTGTTGACCGGCGTGTTTGTTTCGATCACCGCGGCCATCGCCTCCTTCGCCACGGCGCTCGAACGATTCAGCAAAGGCGATCTTGCCGCCAACGTTTCCTCTGTGGCGAAGGATGAAATGGGCCGTGTCGCTGCCCGCTTCAACGAGACGATGAAGGATGTCAAACGCATGATTGCCCGCGTCTCTGGCGGTGCCGCGATGGTGGCGGACGCGGCGGAAAAACTTTCCGAGAAGTCGCGTCAGGTAACGACAGTGACGCAGCAGCAGACCAGCGCCGCATCCGGCGTCGCCGTGGCGGTCGAGGAGATGAGCGCGAGCATCGCCATGGTGGCCACTCATGCCGGAGACGCGGAAGCCGTTTCCGGCAAAGCCCACGATCTGTCCGCCGAGGGGGAAAAGGTGGTTCGCGATGCCTCCTCCGAGATGTCGCGGATAGCGGATTCCTTCAAGCAGTCTTCTCACGAGATCACCGCCCTTAGCCAGCGCACCGAGGAAATCAGTTCGATAGTAAACGTCATCAAGGAGATCGCCGACCAGACCAATCTGCTCGCGCTCAACGCCGCCATCGAAGCGGCGCGCGCCGGCGAGCAGGGGCGCGGCTTCGCGGTGGTGGCCGACGAGGTCAGGAAGCTGGCGGAGCGCACCGCCAATGCCACCAAGGAAATCACCACCATGATCGGCAATATCCAGGGCGGCATGAAGAGTGCGGTCGCGAGCATGGGCAGAGGTGAAACCCAGGTCATGCAGGGCGTCAATCTCGCATCGCGCGCCGGGGATGCGCTGGCCGACATCCACAGCGGTTCCAAGGAGGTGCTGGCCATGGTTCACGATATCGCCAGCGCCGTTCAGGAGCAGACCGCGGCGAGTCATCAAATTGCCGAAAATATCGAGCGGATCTCGAGCATGGCGCAGAGCAGCAGTACCAACATGGAACAGATGTCGGCGGAGGCGGAGCATCTCGGTCAGGTCTCCGGCACGCTCAAGGAAGCGATCAGCCTGTTCAGCGGCGGCACGGCCAACGATGCCCAGCAACTGGTCGAGAAGGGCATCGCCCTGATCGTCTCGCAAGGCAGGCAGAAGGCTTTCGCCGAGTTCGCCAAAGCGAACGGCGAATTCATCAAGCGCGATCTTTATCTCTTCGTCTATGACACAGCTGGAACGGTGTTGGCCCATGGCGGGAACCCATCTCTGGTCGGCAAGTCGATGATCGACGCGAAGGACGCCAACGGCAAGTATTTTATCCGCGAACGCATCGAAATCGCCCTGGCCCAGGGCAGTGGCTGGCAGGACTATATGTTCAATAATCCCGAATCGAAGATCGTGGAAAGCAAGACTTCCTTCATCCGCAAGGTCGACGACATGATCGTCGGCTGCGGCATTTACAAGTGATGACGGTAGAGGTTGGGAATGTTGAGTAACCTGGGCCCGTTTCTGGTTCACTGGGGGATCCTGGCGCTTTCGCTGTGGATGGCTAGCGCCATATTTCATGGCATCGTTTTCGAAGACCGGTCCTCCCTGCTGGTCTCGGCCTTGCTCCTGGGTTTTGCCAATGCGGTACTGAGGCCGTTGCTGATCCTGTTAACTTTCCCCGCCACCATCGTCACCTTCGGGTTTTTCATCCTGGTCATCAACGCCCTGATGATCCTGCTCGTCTCTTCGCTGGTTCGAGGTTTCAAGGTCTCCGGTTTCTGGACCGCCTTCTTCGCCAGCATCTTCATTTCCATCTGCAGCTTCGTGACCGGCTATGTCCTCTCCAGCGGCGACCCCGTCCCTCATTCGATCGGCCAGGGAACCTGGATGTGAGTTCCCCCATTTGAACATTCCGGTCTGGTCGCGCTTTCCCGGGAAGCGGCGCGGGGCAAACGCCATGCATTGGCCGCAGGTGCGGCGCTGGTGAGGCTGGAACTTGGGTTGTGATCCCCTGAGCAGGCCTTACGCGTTCTGCGTCGGCACGATGTAATCATCCTGCAAGGCCACCACCCGCGCCCGCAGCAGTTCTCCGAGCAGCCAGTCGGCGAGTGCCCCGGGCGACAGGTGCAGCAGTCGGGTATTGACGTCGTCGAAGAAGCTGATGCCGGAAAGATAGTCGGCGAGCGCGTCGCGCCGCAGTCGGCGCAGCTCCAGCAGGTTGAAGGTGAAGCAGGCCTTGAGGGCATTCCTGGCCATGCGCGAGGGATCTTCCTCGAACGCGGCGACGCGCCGCATGGCGCGTTCCATGGCGTCGTCGAATTCGGCGAAAGGTGCGCCGTGGCCGGGGATCACCAGATCGACTTCGAGCCGACCGATGGCCTCCAGCGTCGCCCGGGTCGCGGCCAAGCCGGGGGCCAGGCCCATGACCTCGGCGAACTGGATGCCGAAGCCGTCGCGCCACAGGGCGTCGCCCGAGATCAGCAGGCGCCGGCTCGCGCAATGGAACACCAGGGCCTCCATGTCATGACCGGGCGCGGGCAGGGCGCGCCAGGAGAGGCCTGCGAGTTCGAATTCGTCGCCGGCACTGAGGGTCGCGTCGTGAAGGAAGCGCTCGCCGCGCTGGCCCGAAGGCCTGAGCATGAGGAAGTCCTCGTCCCAGGCGGCGACGGCCTCGGCGATGCCGGCGGGGACCGTGATGCCGCAGCCGAACTCGCGCTGCAGCGCGGCGTTGCCGCCGATATGGTCGGAATGCGAATGGCTGTTGATGATGCGGGCGAGTCGCCTGCCGGCCAGTGCCTCGCGGACCAATGCCAGGGTTTGCGGCGCGTGGCTGACGTAACCGCTGTCCACCAAGGTTGCCTGGCTGCCTTCGAGAAAAAGGATGTTGTTGGAAGACAGCCAGCCGCGTTCCAGCACGCGGATCTGACTTGGTAGCGGCAGCTTCACGCCGGGAAAAGTTCCCCGGAATTGGCGCGGCGCGCGGCCACCGCGGCGAGGATCGCCTGCCGTTGTTCGTCGTCGGCGGCACTCCATGCGGCGATTTCGGCCAGGGTCCGCCCGCAGCCCTGGCACAAGCCGCTGGTCGCCTCGATCTGGCAGACGTCGATGCAGGGAGATGGGATCACGATGCGGCGGATCTTGCCGCAAACATAGCCGACAATGCGCGCGCCGCTTTCGAGGCGTTCTGCCGGCCGAGCTTCTCGGTGATCCAGGCGCCGGTCTCGACCAAGCCGGCCAGGTCGATGCCGATGTCGATCCCCAAGCCCTGCAGCAGATAGACGACGTCTTCGGTCGCGACGTTGCCGGAAGCGCCTGCGGCGTACGGGCAGCCGCCCAGGCCCGCGACCGAGGCGTCGAAAACGGCGATGCCCATTTCCAGCGAGGCGTAGATGTTGGCGATGGCCATGCCGTAGGTGTCATGGAAATGGCCGGCCAGTTTCTTCAGCGGCACGCGCCGGGCGACGGCCTCGATCATGTCGCGGGTCTTGCCGGGCGTACCGACGCCGATGGTGTCGCCGAGCGAAATTTCGTAGCAGCCCATCTCGAACAGCGCGTGGGCGAGTTCGGCGACGGCGCTCGGCATGACTTCGCCCTGATAGGGGCAGCCAAGCGCGCAGGAGATGTAGCCGCGCACCTTGACACGGTTGCGCCGTGCCTCTTCGACCACCGGACGGAAGCGCTCCAGGCTCTCGACCACCGAACAGTTGATGTTCCTCTGCGAAAATGCCTCGGAGGCCGCGCCGAACACCGCCACCTCCTGGCAGCCGGCGGCCAGCGCCGCCTCGAATCCCTTCATGTTCGGCACCAGCACCGGGTAGGCGACGCCGGGCAGGCGCTTGATGCCGGCCATCACCTCGGCATTGTCGGCCATCTGCGGCACCCATTTGGGCGAAACGAAGGCCGTGGCCTCGATGCATTTCACGCCGGCCTGTCCGAGACGGGCGATCAGTTCGATTTTGACCGCGGTGCTGACGCTGGCCTTCTCGTTCTGAAGACCGTCGCGCGGGCCGACTTCGACGATTTTTACTTTGCTCGGGTGGGTCATGGGGTCAAGTCTTGTCTATTTCAAATTCCACCAGTTCCGCGCCGTCGCCGACCTGCTCGCCGATCGCGAAGCGGAAGCTTTTCACCAGGCCGCTGGCAGGCGCGTTGATGGTGTGTTCCATCTTCATCGCTTCCAGGATCAGGAGCGGTTGGCCTTTGTCCACATGGCTGCCGGCTGAGACGAGCACTGCCACGATCTTGCCCGGCATCGGTGCCGCCAGGCCGCCATCCAGTCCGCCGCCTTCACCGGCATGATAGAGCGGATCGATGCTGTTGAAAATATAGGCGCGGCCGTGCAGGAAGACATGGCGTCGCAGTCCGGAGGCGATGACGGTGGCGGTGAGGCGCATGCCATCGAGATCGGCGCGCAACTCGCCGTTCTCGCCGAGTTGCCCGGCGGCGTGGGTAGCGTGGCCGTCCAGGGTCAGGGTGTAGCCGCTGCGGCCATCGCCGCCATAGGCGATGGCGAGCGATTGTTCCGTCTCATGATAGCGCAGCAGCAAGGTGCGCCTGGCGGCGCTGTTCAGGCGCCAGCCGTCACGGCTGTGCCAGGGCGAGTGAGTATCCTCCCTGCGCGCCGCGGCGCGCTGCGCTGCCGCCGTTTCCCTGAGCAGTTCGGCCAGGCCCGCCAGCAGCCAGGCCTGGGCCGGCGGTGCCTGGGCACCGGTTTCGGGAAAGAGCAGGGCGCGTTCGCGTTCGATCAGGCCGGTGTCGAGATCGGCCGAGGCGAATGCCGGGCAGGCCACCAGCCGCGAAAGAAAATCGATGTTGTTGGCGACGCCGACCACGCGATATTGCGCCAGCGCCTGGAGCATTCGGGCGAGTGCCTTATCCCGGGTTTCGTCCCAGACGATCAGCTTCGCGATCATCGGGTCGTAGTGGGGCGTGATCGCGTCGCCCTGTTCGACGCCGCTGTCGATGCGCACATGGAGCGATTCTTCCGGCGCTGCGAGATGTACCAGGGTGCCGGTCGAGGGCAGGAAGCCCTTGTCGGGATCCTCGGCATAGATCCGCGCTTCCAGCGCATGGCCGCGGATCGCAAGCTGTTCCTGGGCCAGCGGCAGAGACTCGCCGGCGGCCACGCGCAACTGCCATTCGACCAGATCTACGCCGGTGATCATTTCGGTCACGGGATGCTCGACCTGCAGCCGGGTGTTCATCTCCATGAAGTAAAAGCTTCCGTGGCTATCGACGATGAACTCGACCGTGCCAGCACCGACATAACCGACCGTTCGGGCGGCCGCAACCGCTACTCGCCCCATCGCGGCGCGCCGCTCCGAGGTCATGCCCGGTGCCGGCGCCTCTTCGAGCACTTTCTGGTGACGGCGTTGGACAGAGCAGTCGCGTTCGAAGAGATGCACAACGTTGCCCTGCATGTCGCCAAAGATCTGGAATTCGATATGACGCGGACGCTGCAGATATTTCTCGATCAGCACATGCTGATCGCCGAATGACGACAGTGCTTCGCGCTTGCACGATGACAGGGCATCGAGAAATTCTTCGCTCTTGAACACCGCCCGCATGCCTTTGCCGCCACCCCCTGCCGCTGCTTTGATGAGCACCGGATAACCGATGCGATCGGCCTGTTGATTCAGGAAAGCGGGGTCCTGGTCATCGCCGTGGTAGCCGGGTGTCAGAGGCACGCCGGCTGCCTCCAGCAGTTTCTTGGCTTCTGATTTCGAGCCCATGGCACGAATGGCGGCAACCGGCGGGCCGATGAAGACGATGCCCTCTCGTGCGCAGGCTTGTGCGAAGGACTCGTTCTCCGAGAGAAAACCGTAGCCGGGGTGCACGGCCTGCGCCCCGGTCTGCTTGCAGGCTGCGACGATAGCTTCGGCCAGCAGATAGGATTGCTGCGCCGCTGGCGGCCCGATGTATACCGCCTGATCGGCCAGGCGCACGTGGCGCGCACCGGCATCCGCCTCGGAATAAACGGCGACGGTGAGTATGCCCATGCGCCGCGCCGTCTTGATGACCCGGCAAGCGATTTCGCCGCGGTTGGCGATTAGTATTTTATTAAGGCTCATTTAGCGAATAACGTGGCTGGCTCATCTAGCGAGCCTGTGGAAGTGGATACTGGCTACATAGCGCACGGGCGCTGGAGCCAGGAGATGCAAAATGAGGACGAGAGAATTGGCAAGGCTCATCGGGACATTGG
>CAILCO010000094.1 GCA_903832735.1 uncultured Sterolibacterium sp. | reverse complement strand
TGCGAGACGTCGCGCAGCCGCGAAACCGGTGGCACCGGCCTCGGCCTGGGCATCGCCCGGAGTATCGCCGAAGCTGCGGGCGGCAAGCTGGAACTGCGCAATCACCCGCAGGGCGGGCTGGAGGCGGTATTGACACTGCCTTTCGGCTGATGTTGCCAATGTCAGCCATTAAGGTTTACTATATTAGCAATTACTAATGGTATAAAAGGAACGAATACCATGCCAATCACAGTGAGCGTTGAAAACATCAAATGCGGCGGTTGCGCCAATTCCATCCGCAAAGCGCTGCACGCCATCCCTGGCGTTGCTGAAGTAGAAGTCGACGTCGAAAAGGGTGATATCCATTTTGAAGGCGATGAAACATTGCGTGCCACCGTTGTGAAGCGATTGCTCGAACTTGGCTATCCGGAGAGCGGTGCGGTATCAGGTTTGGGTTCGGCCGCGGCAAAGGCGAAATCTTTCGTCAGTTGCGCGATCGGGCGCATTTCCTGAAGGAAGCGTCAGGGACGGCTATCGTCTCACCGGTAAACTGCAGGGAGAAGCCATCATGTCTCAGGTCGTCACCGTTAGCCTCAAGCAGGACACAGACTTTCGTTTCGCCATTCATTTTTCGGACAACGTGCCCGTTCTCTACGGCGACGAACCCCCTCCGCTTGGCAAGGGTGAAGGCCCGTCGCCTGCAGACCTGCTCGCTGCGGCTGTCGGCAATTGTCTTTCCGATAGTCTGCTGTTCGCGTTGCGCAAGTTCAAGCAGGCGCCGGAGCCGATTCAGACAGCGGTGACGGCCACCATAGACCGCAACGCGGAGAATCGGCTACGGGTGATGAACATGACCGTCAAACTGACTTTGGGTATGCTCGAATCCAGCCTGTCTTATCTCGACCGTGCGCTCGCTCAGTTCGAGGAGTTCTGCATCGTAACGCAAAGCGTCCGCCAGGGCATACCGGTGACCGTCGAGGTTTATGACCGCTCGGGCAAGCGATTGAAGTAGCCAGTTCTGTCGGACCCACGAACGACGCTTCAGTGGAAGCGACGCAGGTACCAGGATTCAAAAAACGCCTTGGCGTTGTGCATCACACCCAGCGCCGGCAACGACAGACTGCCTTTTTTCGTGCGGCGAATGAGCATCCCGGCGTCGAGCGAATCAACGATACAGAGCAACTCGACCTTGAAGGTCTTATTCGGGATCCGGCCATCCAATTCGGCGAGCAGATTTTCCGCTGCAGCCTCAGCCTGCAGATCGGCCATGTGTGCCTGCTTCGGCATCCAGTCGGGTCCGGGAAAACTGCCAGCGTCCCCTGCCACGTAAATGTATTCTCGCCCCTCGACTCGGCAGTGCGCATCAGCCTTGAGCAGGCCACCGGGCGAGCGCGGCAGATCGGTGCTATCGAACCAGGTATTGCCGGTCAGGCCCGGCATGAAGATGATGAGGTCGGCCGGGATATCACCGCCCTCGGTCCTTACCCGATCTGCTTCGAAGCCGGAGAGCTTATGGCCGAGATGGGTGGCGATGTCCCGCCTTTTCATCTCCGCCAAGAGACGTTTCACCGCTGTCTCGCCGAGACGGTTGCCGGGGTTGGACATGGGGTTGAAAAACACCAATTTGATTTGGTCACGGCGCCTCTCGCGCCGCAGTTGGGTATCGAGAGCAAACAGGAATTCGAAGATCGGGCCGCCGCGCATGGCCGTCGGCTCATTCGGATTACCGGCAAAGCCCAGCGCGATCGTACCGTTCTTAAGCGCCTCGAGCCCATCGCGTATCTGCACTGCTGCGCCAATGCCCTCGCAAGGGGTGATGGCGTGCTCGATCCCCGGCAGCTTCTTGATAAAGCGTCCACCGCAGGCGATGATCAGGCCGTCGTTGTCAACGGTTCCGTTGGTGGTGACCACGGTACGACCGCCATTCGTTAGCCCGGTGGCCTCGCCGGGATGAAAGTGGATATGATGCTTTTTGAAAAAATTCTCAAGCGGAATGACCAGATCACTTGCCTGACGCAGCCCAGAAGGAATCCAGATGAGGCTGGGTAGGTAAATCAGCACCGGCCGAGGGGCGATGACGGTAATGGTGGCCTGGCGGTCAAACTGACGCAGCTTTCGGGCGGCGGACAGAGCCGCGAAGCCGGTACCGATTATCGTGATTCGTTGCATATGACACAGAGTGGGAGTGTTAGCAAAATCAACCGCTGCAACACCGCAATGGCGGACACGGCGACCACAATGGCGATGAGCAAATAATTCTTGGCAGCAACTCTGTAACCCTTAGCAGGTATTGCTTGCTCGACAATTGACCATGCTCTGAGAAACTGGTTTAAGGGATCGGCCTTCCTTGACCCACGCTGAAATGCCATTTTTTACGTTATAAACTTTTGCGTAACCCGCCTGATCGCTGAGAAACTGGCTTACCACCTTGGTGCGGTTGCCTGTGCGGCAGATGACGATCAACGGGTCGCCTGGCTTCGCTATGGGTCTCGCTTTTTCGAGCCATGCGTCAGGTTTTGACCGGCCCTGCTCATCAAAGAAGGTCAATAAATGACTGCCCGGCACGATGCCGGTTTGTTGCCATTCAGGAGCAGTGCGAATGTCGATGAGCGGAACGCCTATTGCGACAAGCCTGTTAAGTTCTCCGTTGTCGATGTCAATCACCGCAGCCTCAACATTTCCGCCGACAAGAAGACCGCAGAACAGAGCTGAAATTCGTAAGACTTTCTTACCTAGAAATTTCATTGTTGCCTGCCAATCCGATGATAATGATGAATTCCGCCAGGGTCCAAAGCCAGCTGATAAGCTAGTCGATCGACCATGTAGGAGGATTTGATGTAATATTAGCACATAATTATATAGCGAGTGCCAGACTTGTCGCTGCGCTGTTTATTGCTCATGCTGGCCAGTCACTCCTTTGCTCATAAACACCGTGAGGCATTACCCTTAGCAATATTGGCCGGGAAATTCCACGATGTATTCCGCGTCTTTGCTACGCCTGAGTTGAGTGTCCTGTTAGGATTGATGCATGATGACCTTCCGATCACAGATCGGTCCTCATTGAGCCGACATGAACCAGACTTTGCTGACGCAGCTTTATCCCATACTCGATGTTCTGCCTCCGGCCCTGTATGCGAGGGTCATGGAGGAGACTCGGTCGATGGTGGTTCCAGCCGGAACCGTGATCTTTGACGAGCGCCGGCCCTGCCGCGGTTTTCCTTTCATCGTCAAAGGCGGCATTCGCGTACTGAAGTTGGCCGCCAACGGCCGTGAGTTGCCCCTTTATCGCGTCCTGCCTGGAGAGACCTGCATCATCACCTCGAGTTGTCTGCTTGGTCGCGCCGATTACAATGCTCGCGGCGTCGCAGAAAGCGATACCACGTTGCGGCTGCTGCCACGCCCACTATTTGATGAACTGCTCGATCAACCAGTTTTCCGCGATTTCGTCTTCAATCTCTTTTCGGAACGCATCGCCGACCTAATGCAATTGATCGAGGAAGTCGCC
Organism: uncultured Sterolibacterium sp.; assembly: GCA_903832735.1. GTDB lineage: Bacteria > Pseudomonadota > Gammaproteobacteria > Burkholderiales > Rhodocyclaceae > CAIYYX01. The sequence continues at coordinate 12,591 of CAILCO010000094.1, read as the reverse complement.
TTTCAAAAGCTCGACCAGCGCTTGGCTGCCTTGTTGCTCGGCAAGGGTAAGCTGCTGCACACCACCCACCAAAAACTCGCCGACGAGCTCGGCAGCGTGCGCGAAATGGTCAACCGTCTGCTCAACGGCTTTGCAAGCCAGGGCTTGGTCAGGCTAGGACGCGAGGAAGTCGAGATCCTCGACGCTGCCGGATTGCGCCGCATCTCGGGGCGTAACAATGAACCACCCTCTGTAACTTAGGTCACAGACCGGCCGGCCGTATAGTAGTCAAATGCCTCAGTCGCATTCAACCAAACGAAGGCAAGTCATGAAACTCAATGTCGGTGGTATCGATCGCGTACTAAGAATTGGCGCCGGATTCGCGCTGGTCGCCTGGGCTCTGATGGGCGGCCCGCTTTGGGCCTGGATAGGCGTCGTTCCCCTGCTCACTGGTGTTGTTGGGTTCTGCCCACTCTATCCGCTTATAGGCTTCAGAACCTGTTCCGCTAAGAACTAAGATTCAAACTCGGCCCCCCAGCATTTTTGGTGGCACCGAGCGGCTGAAAGTAGGTCTAGCTCTCGATCAAGCGGGCGCTCTGAATGACGGGTACGATATCGGGCATGAAACCGCCGATCCTGACTTCCACGCTGACCTGTCCGAGCTGCGGCCATCGCAAGACCGAGACCATGCCGACCGACGCCTGTCAATGGTTCTACGATTGCGAAGCCTGTCACACCCTCCTCAAACCCAAGCCTGGAGACTGCTGCGTGTTTTGTTCCTTTGGAGATGTGCCGTGTCCGCCAATACAAAGCGAAGGTTCCTGTTGTTAATGAGCGTCCGTGGTTTTTGAAAATCGGTTTCACGGCATTGATATTGGGACCAAGCTACGCGGCCAGCGCTTTGCCATTCGCCTTCAAAAGTAATACCGGGCCTGCAACTCCAGGCGCCGTGAGTTTAGTTTCTCGCCGAAATCGCTAAAGCTTTTGCCTTGCAGCGTATAGTAGCGCATGCGCAAATCGAGGTTCTTCACGCCGGTGTAGAGAAGTTCGGGCATAACCTGGTAGCTGTGATCATCAAGATTCAGCATGGCGGTCACCGCCGGTTGGAAATAGACGATGCCTAGACCATCTTTCTGCTGGGCGCGGAAGTAGGCATAGTTCTGCCCCGGATTGGGACGGCCATAGCTGCCCTGGTTCAAATTCAATGCCCGCTGGACCAAGGAGCCGTTGCCAGTCTGCTGCCACTGCGCGAAAGCCGTGTCGACGAGTTGATAAAAATTCCCGGCTTCCTGGCTGGAATAACCCGTGCCGTTGCGGTAATACTCTGCGATGTAAGTGGTATCGGTCTCGGTGAGATAGCGCAGTCCAGCAAGATAGCTGGTGGCATTGCCGACCGTGCTCCCGACATTACCAAGGGTGTCGGTCACCGGTTTCGAAAATTTCTGGATGCGCGCCCATTCGCCGTGAATCTCGAAATTCGAAGTCAGGTTCCGCGATAAATCCATCCCGTAGCGGCCGGGCCGGCTGCCTTGTCCCTGCCAGGCAAAATCGATGTCGGTGTCGCGATAGAGCAGATACAGCTTGGCGGCGGGATTCAGGTGGCCGCTGCTGCCGAAATCGCTATTGACCTTGTGCTGCACCGGCAACAGCACCGGCGTGAAGGCGATGGTCCGCAAGGGACCGTCCTGGTTGTAGATCAGATCGGCATTGGCCATCGCATAACCTTCGCGGGCCAAGTCGGGATCGTTCGGGTCCTTGGGCCGCTCGACGAAGCCGATCGGGTTCCATGCATAGCCCTTGCCCCAGCGCAGCGTTCGCTTGCCGGCTTCCAGGGTGACGCCTGGATCGGGCCGGATTGAATAAGCGGCCTCGTAGAGGACGTTGTTCTGAGCATGGCCGAGTTGATCGCGTTGAAGGTCGGCGTGCGTATGGAAATCGAAGGTGCCGATTCCTTCTCTCAATTTGCCGGTGAGTTCTGCGGTCGCGGTACTGCGCTCCAGGCTGGCCCGTTGGGATTGGCCGAAATAGCCGAGTTTGTAGAAGGCCCCGTCGCGATTGAGGGCAAAATCTTCCTGTTTGAATTGCACGAAGCCGCCGAGTTCGAAGGGTTTCTTCTCGAACGAGGAAGCATCGAAACTATATTCTTCCGCGGCCTGCACAGCCGAAACCGCGAGACTCGCCAGCAGTCCCGCTAGCCATGGCCACGGCGGAAATCTCACTTGCGCAACTCTTGAATTCGCGGCAGGTAATTGAGCGTGAAGATCGAGTCCGAGAATGTGCCCTTCTTCAGGCCCGACCAGAGCATCACCGACTTGTAGCCCTTGTACAGCGGGCTGTCGGTTTCCAGCGTCGCGGGACGCTTGATGCCGCCGCCGAAATCCTTGACGCTCTTGAAGTGCAGCGTCTTGAGCAGCATGCCGCTGGCGGCATAGGCTTCGATGGTGGTCGGCAAGAGCGCCTTCTTGTCCACCCACATCTTGAGACTGTCGTAAGCCACCTCATTGGTCTTGGCTTTCAACGAGAGTAGATAGGCGTCCGCTTGCTCCTCCGTAGCCGCCACGTTGTATTCGGCGGTGTAGTCGATGCGCAGGATGTCTGCGTTGTTGAAGATGCTGCCGGTCACCGACTGTAGGCTGGTGATCCGCACCGGCTTGCCGACATCGGGAATATACAGCCACATGTTGTCGCCCAGGCGCAGGGTCACGCGGCCCTTGTCGCTGGGCGGCGAGAGAAACAGCGCGATGACCTTGTCGCGGCCTTTCTTGAGGGTGTAGAGCACGTATTCTTTTTTGCTGCCATCGGGCTGGACGTCGATCAGCTGTCGGTAGGCCTCGTAAGTCTCCGGCTCCAGGTTGCGGTCGACTTTCTCCAGGATCTTCGTGCCGTCGAGAGCCACCGCCTGAACGGCGACGCCGAACGTCAGGAGACCGGTTAGCAACAGCGTTCTTATCGTCATGGCGAATTCCTCAAGAAATCTATCAAACATGGCGCAGCGCGGTAATCGGGTCCATGCGCGAAGCCTTCCAGGCCGGTTGCAGGCTCGCCAGGGCTGCTACCACGATGACCGTGCCGGCGATGGCCACCACCTGTCCCAGCCCAAGCGACGGCGAGAGCACCACGGTCTGCTGCTGGCCGAAAACGAAGCTGATCTTCCAAATATTCAGCGCGTAGATCACGATCATGCTGATGACGCTGCCGACCAGGGTGCCGGCGACGCCGAGCATCAAGCCCTCGCAGAGGAACAGGGAAAGGATCTTTCCCGGCGAGGTGCCGATGGCGGAAATGGTGCCGATCTCGCGGATGCGTTCATACACCGCCATGATCATCACGTTCATGACGCTGACCAGGACGATGGCGACGAGCATGATCTTGATGAACAGGGTGAGCACGTCGATCATCCGTGCGATATTGGCGAATGGCGAGAGATCGGCCCAGGTATGCACTTCCAGCAGCGGCTTGCCCTCCGTGTTGCTCAGTCCTTCCAGGGCCTGCTTCAACTGTTTGGCAACGGCATTGAGGTGGGTCATGTCCTTCAAGCGGATGACGTATTCGCTGACTTCGGCATCAGGGATGCGCAGCAGTTCGCGGGCGTCATCGATATGCACGTAACCGTCGCGTCCGCCCGGGCCAGAGAGTCCTTCCATGATGCCGCGCACCGTGAAGTTCTTGCCGTTGACTGACCCGTCCCGGTTGGTCGTCACCAGGACGACCGTATCGCCCAGCTTGACCTTCATGCCGCTGGCGAGCAGGGCCGGCACGATAATCTCACCCTTGGCTAGCAAGGGGCCGGACTTCTGGCCCGCTCCGAGCCGCCCGGATAATAGCGGCAGGGCCGCCGCCTCGCGCTGCGGGTCGATGCCGTTGATGCGGATGCTGGTCGTCTCGACGAAGGTGCTGAACATGGCGCCGAACTTCAGCCGCGGCGACCAGGTCTCCACGTCGCCGATCTGTTTCAGCGCTTCCTCGACCTTGACCGCCGCCTGGGGCGACATGTTGAGGTTGAGCGGCAGGGCATCAATGGCGGCCACATAGCCTTTGCGGTGCACTTCAAGGTGCCCCAGGACCGAGTCGGTAAATTGTCCAATCATGATGGCCTTGAAGGAGCCGCTCACGGACATGAACAGCAGCACGGCGACCATGCCGATGACGATCAGGAGCGACGTGAGCAGCGTGCGCCGCTGATAGCGCAGCAGGTTGCGGGCGGCGATCTTGAGCACATTAGACATGATGGGTTTCCCCCTTGCCGGCGCCGTCGGGAATTCGTCCGTCTTCGAGAACGAAGGTTAGTTCCGCCTCGCCCATGATTTTGGGATCGTGGGTCGAGAATACGAAAGTCGTACCGAATTCGTCGCGCATCTTGCGCATCAGTTCGATGATCCGATAGGCGGTGTCGTGATCGAGGTTGGCGGTCGGCTCGTCGGCCAGCACCAGCTTGGCATTGCTGACCAGCGCCCGCGCCACCGCGACGCGCTGCTTCTGGCCGCCGGACATCTGGTCGGGACGCTTGTTGGCCTGGTCGGCCATGCCCACCGCTGCCAGCAGGCGCAGCACCTGCTGGCGCCGTTTTTTGGCAGGCCATTCCTGCACCATGATCAGTGGGTATTCGATATTTTCGTAGGCGGTCAGGACGGGGATCAGGTTGAAATCCTGGAACACGAAGCCGATGTTCTCGCCGCGAAAGCGCGCGGCGGCGCGGCGGTCCAACGTGGCGATGTCGGTGCCGAGCACCTTGAGTGTCCCGCCGGTGGGTTGGTCAAGACAACCGATCATGTTGAGCAGGGTACTCTTGCCGCTGCCCGAGGGCCCGACGAAGCAGACGAAGGAGGCTGGATCGATGGAGAAATCGACGCCCTTGATAGCCGGCACGGCTATGTCGCCAAACCGGTAGGTTTTGGTGAGGTTTTCCGCGCGAACCAGACTCATTGGAATCTCCTTTACCAGATTACGATGGGATTCACTTGATGCGCTCGGCGAGTACCGCCTGTATATCCGCCGTGGTCCAGTCGCCCCGCACGCCGGACGGTGCGTCCTTGATCGCCGGGAAATTGACGAACGCCACTGCACTCCCGTCCTTGCGGTGATGGCGGTACTGGCCATCAATCAGGATCAGGATAGGAATATGGCCGTCGAGGCCGACCGAGTGCAGGCGTTTCTCGCCCTGCGGCGTTTCGATATTGACCTCGACGACCTTCAGTTTGCCGCCCTGGGTCGCGAGCCATTGCCGCAACGGCGCAAGAGCCGCCTGAACCGGCGGGTGGGCCATGGCGACGATCTCCACCGTCGGGACAGCGGCGAACGCGCCGCAGGTGGCCAGGCCAAGCAATGATGCGGCAATGGCCCTCAGAAAAGTTCTGCGTTTCATCTTTGTTTCCCTATTTGCAGTTGTTATGAAGTTTCCACATCTCGGCGTGGCCTATTGCAACCGCCCAGTCCGGCGGAGTGCATTTGCCTTCATTGGCGGGGCCAGCCGAATTGGAATTGGCCGGGGTGGCCAGTTCGGTCGGCTGGAAATAGCGCTGGCCGATGAAGGCTATCAATCCTACGAATAGCGCCACGATCGCCAGTTGCGCGAATCCAATTTTCTGCGCGCCATGGCCTTCGCCGACCTCGCAGACGCCGCCAGGACAGGCCTGGGCCTGGTGCGGGAAGAACAGGTTGTAGATTTTGCAGGCGAGGCAGATGCCGAAAGCGCTCTCGAAGAACAGCAGCGTGAGACAAGTGGCGCAGACAATCAGATTGATTGGACCGACCATATTGTTGATTACGATCAAGTAGAACATGGTCACCGCAAGCGCTAGCCCGATGCTCCAGGCAAAGCGCTTCTGCGGCGCGCCGGCGTATTCGGGCATTTGCTTCCGCACCGCGATGCGGCCAAGGATCATGCTCGGTGAAAATTTCGGATTGACAAAAATACGAATCGTGAAGTCGATCAGGAATGCGATCACGAAAATGCGTGTATAGCGGAAATTACCCATCAGCCAAGAATTCATGAACGAGACAAGGGCGAAAAGGAACAGGATGCCGGCGGCAGCCCGCACTTCGCGCTCGTTCAAAACGGGCACATCGTAGCCCGCGATACGCTCGCCAAAACGGAAATAATTGTTCATGTTGTCTCCTTCCTGAACTGGTCGAGCCCTGCGTCCATTTAAGCACTTCCGCGTCAGCGGCATGTTGCATGCCGTGGCCGAATTGCATCGCTGAGCGACAAACCGCCGATTGTCACACTGCGTTACAAAACAGTGTGTTTAAATGATACGGTGGCGGGTCTTCCTTTGAAAGTAATGCGCTCCGAGAAATGACAAGGCGCCAAAGCCAAGCAGCGCCGTGATGTTCAGTGCGAGAGAAAAGTAATGCTCGCCACCAAATCCCACGCGAATCAGTTCGGCGCAATAGGAGAGCGGCGACAACCACAGCCCTCAGACGGGCATAACGGCAAACTCCTCGAAGGGTTTCAAACGTTGCCACTTCAGACAGCTTTCGAGTTGTCGAAGAAGCACCTTGCTCAGCCTTCCCGCTGATAGCACCAGAGCTGTCCGAAGGATCCCACCTTGGCGGTTGTTGCTTATCTGGCAGGTCGGTTGATTTCAGCAAGCGGACATTGCCACCGCGATCTGGCTGAGAAGAGTGATGAATGTCCTGATCACACCGACAGTACGGAACATGGATGCAATTGCCAGAACTGACTAGCAGTTATTGACTGCGACTTTGTGCCGGGATCCGCAAGAAGAGTGAAACTCCGGTCCGCGGCCTTTCACAATGGTTTTCGTAGCAAGTCGACCCTAATCTGCTGAGAGAGTTTCACACCGTCTGGGCCCAAATGCTTATTGAACAATCGCTCCACGGCCAGACGTTGAGCGTCACTGACATTGCGCTCGCTGTGAGTGACCTGAAAGTGCTTCCTGGCAAAGTCGGTGAAGTCCTTGTACGTGACCGGCACGAGGAAGAAGGTCTCGTTCGCAAGCTCGAACAAGCCCATTTCGACGGCACGGCACATCGCCTCGAAAGCTGCTCTTCGAACGATTTCCTCGTCGTTGAAGATGCGGATCATCTCGTTCAATGGGCCGGCAAAGACCGGTTCGGAAATGTATGCGCAGCCGCCAGGCTTGAGCACGCGCAAAATTTCATGCATCGCAACATCAAGTTGAGGTAGGGGCACATGATGCAAAGACCTGAACATCAATACCACGTCCTGGCTCGCATCAGGGAGAGGTATCGACTCCGCGCCAAAATCGGCAAAAGTAATGTTCTCAGGCACCGCCGCTGCAAGATTCTCCCCCAGCTGGAGACGGTCAACCTCGGCGGCGATGATTTTAGCCGTCTGGTGCCCCTTCGCGATGCGGCGTGTGTGGTCGGCCTTGCCGCAACCGAGTTCGAGGATGTTTGCGTCGTCGAGCACTAGTAACGACTCGTAGATGTCGCTCTCGGTGCAGGAGCGCATGATATTCGGGTGGGTAAATTGCATATGCGGCAATCTCGATTGTTGCGTCATGGTGAATTTAACTAGATTTAGTGAATGGATACGGCGGACGGGGTTGGGGATGGCAATAACGCACTACGGATGCACCGTATCCGAAAAGCAGTCGTCGGGCAATACGTTGCCCAATCCTGCGGTAGCTGCCTTGTCAAGAACCGGTGCGCCGACTGCGGCAAACTGGAGGCCAACGCCGACATTGTTGACGAAACAGATGATGTCCCCTTGTTTGCCGCGTCCCGGTCGCTACCCGGCACATCAATTTCAGAGGCGTGCTGCATTTCCCCTTGAGGAACTCGCCGAGCCAGTGCTTCGCGCGCCCGTTCGAGTGCCACAAACGCCTTGAGCCACAATGCTTTTCAGATTCTACGGTTACTTTTTGCACGAATGTGCTACTACCCTTAAGCTGGGCGCTAGGATCGTGCACAAAACAGAACTACACCTGTTCGGAGAGCGGAACCTCAGCCATTGTCATGCAATCATTGGTTCGTTACTTCATCAGTCTTACTTCGTAAGTTGCTTTCGGATCGACAGCAATTCCTGCCGGCGCTTTGTGTCCGTTTTTGGGTAGCGTATCTTGAGTGCCTTGAAAGTATCGAGAATGATCTGTGAAACGATCAGCCGGGCATTCTCCTTGTCGTCGGCCGGGACCACATACCAGGGCGCAGTTTTCGTGCTCGTTGCGCTCAGGCATGCCTCATAGGCCAGCATGTATTGCTTCCAGAATTTCCTCTCCGCAATATCGGCAAGACTAAATTTCCAGTTTTTAGCGGGCTCGTCGATGCGATCGAGAAAGCGCTTTCGCTGCTCTTCCTCTGATAGGTGAAGGAAGAACTTGATGATCCGTGTGCCATTCCGATAAAGATGGTTCTCCAGATCCACGATGGAATGATAGCGCTCCCGCCAGTCAGTCTTCCCATCAAGCGGGGCGTCCGGGATCCCTTCGCTGCGGAGAATTTCGGGATGTACACGAACGATCAGTACCTCCTCGTAGTACGATCGATTGAAGATACCGATTCGCCCGCGTTCCGGCAGATCACGGGTGGTCCGCCAAAGAAAATCGTGTTGCAATTCGGTGGGACTGGGATGTTTGTAGCTGAATACCTGGCAGCCTTGTGGATTGACTCCTGACATTACATGCTTGATGACGCCGTCTTTACCGGCAGAATCCATCCCTTGAAATATCAGCAAAATGGCATAACGGTTGGATGAGTAGAGAAGTTGTTGCTGCGCACTCAGTTGCGCAACGTGCTCCCGTAAAAATGTTTGATACTGGTTCTTCGACTTATACACAGGCTCGATCTTCGTCGGCCATTTCCGGAGTTTGACCTTATCTCCTTCACCCACAAGAAAATCCTTTGAGTTAATTGTCATCTTCATTCCTTCAGTAATGCCAGTCGTATTGTTCGCACGTGGCTATTTTGGGGGCTCGGCTTCTCGGATCACCCGCTCCGCCTGCTCCCAGTCCTGCGATGCTCGACCGTCCTGGCGACCTCGCTGCTCGTACAGTTGATAGGCACGTTTGGCGATTTGCTGGTTCACATCGACGGGCTTCTTGGCGACGGCGTTAGCAACATACCATTTGATCATGACAACCTTCACTGCGTCGTTCACGACCAGGCACGCGACAATGGCATAAACAAATATAGCGAGTGTCTGCCACCAAGGCAACGGCGTGAGGTCCGTGAGCCCGACGAAGGTCAGAGCGGTGCCCAGGAGCGCATCCGCCGTTAGGGCTGCCAGGAATGTCCTGCTGGGCATTGTCGTCCAGAAAGGGCGGCGTTCCCGCGCCGACACGATGGAGAATACGGCGAAATAGAGCAAGGTCAGGAAACTGAAGGTGTGGAGGGCATTGTCGCTGCTCGCCAAACCGAAACGCGTCCAACCGATCCACAACAGGAGCAGCGTTTCGGCCATCATCGCGATACCCAGCACCACGGATACGGTGATGAAGCCTTCAATGTTCCAGGTTTCCGGCGTCCTCGATGACCGGACATTGTCGGTGGCCAGGGAGATCTTTGCAAAGTCCGTCAAGAACACCAGCAACAGCATGGCAAAGGCGGAGACGACAAACTTACCGGTCACGACGAATGCGATGGCGACGAAGGCAGCCTTCAGGATCGTCCGGCTGATCTTGTTGATAATCCAGGTCAGGATGCGCTGGTAGATCGTTCGCCCCTGCTCGATCAAGGCCACGATATTGGTCAGCCCCGGTTCGGTCAGGACGACGCTGGCGGCGCCCTTGGCGACGTCGGTCGCCGAACTGACGGCGATACCCACTTCGGCCTGGCGCAGCGCGGGTGCGTCATTGACCCCGTCGCCGGTCATACCGGTGATGTGCCCCGCGGCCTGCAGGTGCTGTACCACGAGGTACTTGTCCTCCGGATACACCTCAGCGAAGCCATCGGCGCCCGCCAGCAAGTCCACCGACTCGTTGCCGGCCTGGGCGCTCAGGGCCTTCAGGTCCGCGACGCGACGAATGTTGGGCAATCCCACGCCCTGCGCGATCTCGCTCGCCACCGCCAGCGCGTCACCGGTGAGCATCTTCACCGAGACGCCGAGGCCGCGAAGCTCGGCGATAAGCTGCCGGGCGTCCGGGCGCGGCGGATCGTAGAGGGTCACCAGGCCGAGCATTGCGGGGGGCCCCGTCTCAGGGCCGCGCGCCACCGCCAGCGTCCGATAGCCCTTAGCGGCCGACGCGCTCACTCGCGCCTCCAACGCCGCTATCGCCGGAGCTTGCAATCCGCAGGCCTCGGCGACGGTGCGCACCGCGCCTTTCATCACGCGCAGCCGCTGCCCGTCCTGTTCTATCACGGCTTCGGTCCGGCGGTTTTTTGCATCGAAGGGCGCGAAGGAGACCGGCGTCACCGCTGGCGCACCGTCGAATACGTGATGCGTCGTCGCCGCGGCCAAGAAGGCCAAGTCGATCGGGTCCTGGTTGGCTTCCTGGGAGGCGAGTGCGCCGGCTAACAGCACGTCGGTTTCCGTCGCCTGTTCCAGCGGAATCACGCCGGTGACAGCTAGCTGGTTCATGGTGATCGTGCCCGTCTTGTCTACGCAGAGCACGTCCATGGTTGCGGCATCCTCGGCGGCGCTAAGGCGTGTGACCAGCACGCCGCGTTTGGTCAGCTCCTTTGATCCTACGGCCATGCTGACGGTGAACATCACGGGCAGGGCGACCGGCACCGCGCTCATCAACAGGACGAGCATGAGCGGGACCATTTCCAGCAGCGGCGCGCCGCGGATCAAGGAGAGCACGACCACCACGGCCAGCAGTGCCCCGACGATGACGAAGAGCCAGCGCACGACCTTGGCGACCACCGCCTCGATGTGCAGCTTTGGACGCGCCTCCTGCACCAGTTCCGTGGTGCGGCCGAAGTAGGTCTTCGCCCCAGTCAGCATGACCACGCCGTTGCCCTCGCCCCGGCGGACAACGGAGCCCGACGAGAGTATGTCGCCGGGCGCCTTATCCGCGTCCTTCGACTCACCGGTGAGGGCGGACTGGTCGACGCTCAAGGAGCCGCTCAAAAGTTTCACGTCTGCCGGAATGATGTCGCCGGGTCGCACCCGAACGATGTCGCCGGGGACCAACTCCCGGGCGGGAACGACCTGCCAGTTCGAATCGCGCCGGACGCGCGCACTGACCTGCAAGCGTCGCCGCAATGCTACGACGACACCGGCGGCACGACGCTCCTGCATGAAGCCCAACACGGCGTTGACGACCAACAGCGCGCCGACCACAGCGAGGTCCGAGTATTTCCCGAGGGCCGCCGACAGGACCATGATCAGTTCGAGCATCCACGCCGACAGGCCCCAGAACTTGCCGACGAATTTGAGCACCGGGTGCCCTTTTTGTTCGGCGACTTCGTTGTAGCCGTGTTCCTTCCGGCGAACATCCACCTCCGCGCGCGTGAGCCCGATGTCGGGGCTAACATCGAGCGCCGCGAGCGTGTCGGGAACCGAAGCCAAGGCAATATCAGGGGGTTTGGCGCTTGCTGGCGGCTGCGAGGACTGCGATTCCGGCTTCGATTCGAGAGTCTTCTGCTGCTCGATGTTAGCTTTCATATTGGGCATCCTCTTTCTTTGCTATGCCGCAGGTCTCGCGAGTAGCTGGATACATGTGGCTGTCCTCTGCACATATTTAGACACGCTGAAGAGCTGGCTCGCTTATCTAATTGCTGCGATACATCGAAATACTGCGCCTGACTGGCTGCTTGGAAAAACTTCCGCAGGAGCAGGTTCAGGCTAGTCGGCGACTTAATGCGAATAGCTCACACCGACCCGGCTCGTGAATATCATCAAAAACGGACGGCAAGGAATTCTCCGAGCAATGCACAAGTCCCAAGTGGTTAGGGTGGATCCCCGTGAGGGTCGGCCTTGGCGTCAGCCGGTACACTGCGTAGGATCAAAACCATTCTCGACGAGAAGTATTTAGCCGCCGTTATGTCCCACTGAATCGACGCGCAGCCAAGGCAGCCTCGGAGACACGAGCCGCAGGTTGATGTAATCCGAATCTATTCAGAGCGAGTGCGATTCGATACCAGCCATCAGCCAGCCCAGAATGCTCTCGTGTCGACGCTCGGAAAATGGTGACATGTGCTAGTTCGCACTCAGTGAAACCATCCGGTTTCTCCCGCTGACCTGCCGTGACAGCAACCCTTTTGAACGCTTGATGAGCATCATCGAACCGCCCCATCTGATAGAGCGCCAAGCCTAGAAGCGGTAGCGAGACCACGTCTTTCGGGACGGCAGCGAGCATGTTCCGCGCGATAACCTCCAACTGGGCTAAGTTGCCTGCCTGGTAGAACCCCGAAAGATAGTCTACAAGAACGGAGATCATGTGGCCCCTCTGGCAACCCATGCGCGGGAAGAGTTAGTTTTACCTGAAGAATTTTTGGTCGTGCATTCCTCAGCTAAATTAGCGTCGGCTTGTTTGAACGCGTCTGTATCAGGTTGGACGACGGTTCTGGAAGCCTCGTCGCGCTTAGGGCTATTTGTGGAGGCGGATTCAACTCTGAAGTGCAACTGCGTTATGACGCGAGTGTAGCTTCTTCCAGAAAACCTCGTGAGGTGTTTTGAAGCCGAGGCATTTTCTGGGTCGATGGTTGAGATAGTTCATGGCGATAGAGATGTCCTTTTTG
>CAILCO010000093.1 GCA_903832735.1 uncultured Sterolibacterium sp. | reverse complement strand
GTGCTGGGGCTGCCAGGAATGCTTCCAGCTCTGCCCCACTTCCTATGCCCAGGCCGCCTACCTGCTCACCGAGGCCCTGGCCTTTCCCGGCCAGCGCAAGATCGCCGTCAAGGTGCCCGAACTCAAGCCCAGGGTGATCCCGATCATGCCGGTGCCGGTGTAAGGCTAGTGCCCGTCGTTGTCTGAAAGACAACCCAGGGCTCTTGTGCCAGCGAAGCAGGTGCTAGGTCGCGCGGAACATAGGTCACGCCCCAGTGGTAAGAACATTGGGAATCGCAAATTTAAACTCGGAGAGCCCTTTATGTCGAGTACCAACCAAGAAGATTTCGGTCGAACCCCGATGCAAGGCCAAACCATCAATAACCTACTCCAGTGGGGAGATCACCTCTCGGTTGGCCATCCCGAAATCGATGCCCAGCATAAGGAAATATATGAATTTGGGGCAGAGATTTACGAAAGCTGGCGCGATGGTGTAAGGGTTGGACAACTGCGAATCGCCACCGACAGGCTGTTGGGGCTTCTTCGTGCTCATTTTCTCTACGAGGAACGACTCCTCGCAGGGATCGGCTACGGCGATCTGAAGCAACATGTGGCAGAACATCGGAGCATGCTCAAAGAATTGCAGGGCATGCGCGAACACTTCGACACCCTCAGCGACGATGATGATTCCCCCGGGGGATCAGTGTTGTCGCCTAACTGGTCAGTAATGCAGTTTATTCTAGGATTTTCCCTTGGGCATGTGATGACCAGCGACATGAACTACCGTCAATCCCTCGTGGCTGGCGGTAAAGCCCCAAAACCAACGGCGTGAGCCGCTTGATCCATCTCGCGTTGCTCACATCCGGGCATCTTGCGCGCAAGGGCCTGATGCTCACGCGCGGCACCACGCCGGCCAACCAAGCTTCAGGCCAAGGTTGAGAAGATCGCCGGCCTGAAGCCCGGGGAAACCGATGCCGATACCCGGTTCACCCCGGACACCAGCGCTGTCTCGGTTGCTGGCCGACCGCTAGCGGCCATATTGCTGCCGCTTGTGCAGCGGAATCTTACGACCGACCCATGAGTTGACATCAATCCGCAACTCGATAGAATGGTTTAACGATTCTGCAATCTTGGAACCATACAATCATGGACACAAGACAGGCTGTCGCTAAGCTTGCCGCGCTAGCCCAGGAAACCCGCTTGCGGATCTTCAGGTTGCTGGTCGAAGCTGGAGCTGAAGGGCAGAATGCCACTGCCATCGCCGACGCTCTCGGCCTGCCGCCGGCGACATTGTCCTTTCATGTGGCACATCTGGCGCGCGCAGGGCTCGTTCAGGCCCGTCAGGAGAGTCGCTTTATCTTCTACTCGGCCAGTTATGACGCCATGGACGACCTGATCGCCTATCTGGCACAGAACTGCTGCCAAGGAAACGCCTGCCTGCCTAAGGCGGCGGCGGTCAATGCCAAGGGGAAGAATCGACGAAGCGTAAGCAACGGCAAGTAACAGGAGACTATCGTGTCTGACCGAATCTACAATGTCTTGTTCCTCTGCACTGGCAATTCGGCGCGCTCCATACTGGCCGAGGCGATCCTCAACCATGTCGGCAAGGGACGCTTCCGCGCCTATAGCGCCGGCAGTCATCCGGGAGGAAAGGTCAATCCCTTCGCCATCGAACTGCTGACAAAACAGGGATTGGCGGTGGCCGATCTGCGCAGCAAGAGCTGGGACCAGTTTGGCGAAATCAGCGCGGCACCGGAGGCGCCTCACCTCGACTTCGTGTTTACGGTCTGCGATAACGCTGCTGGCGAAGTATGTCCGATCTGGCCAGGTCAGCCGATGACCGCCCATTGGGGTATCGAAGACCCCGCAGCCGTCGAAGGCAGCGACGCGGACAAGCGCAAAGCATTCACCAAAGCGTTTGCCGAAATGAATCGCCGCATTTCGCTGTTCACAAGCCTACCAATTGCCAAACTCGATGCGCTGGCGATCAAGCGCGAACTCGAGCAGATTGGACGTTTGAGCGAGAAAGGCGAGTAGGCCATGAGTGCCCTGACCAAGAAACTCTCCTTTCTCGACCGCTATCTGACCGTCTGGATCTTCGCTGCCATGGCGCTCGGTGTCGCTCTCGGCACCATGGTGCCGGGTATCGAGGACTTCATTAACCGCTTCCAGGTCGGCACCACCAACCTGCCCATTGCGCTGGGTCTGATCCTGATGATGTACCCGCCCTTTGCCAAGGTGCGTTACGAAGAGTTGCCCGACGTATTCCGCGACAAGAAGGTGCTGGGACTTTCCCTTGTTCAGAACTGGATCTTAGGACCGGTTCTGATGTTTGCGCTGGCGCTGATATTTCTCCAGGACAAGCCGGAGTACATGGTGGGTCTGATCATGATCGGCCTGGCCCGTTGCATTGCCATGGTCATTGTCTGGAACGAACTCGCCAAGGGTTCGACCGAGTACGCCGCCGGTCTGGTCGCCTTCAATTCCATCTTTCAGGTGTTCTTCTTCAGCGTCTATGCCTGGCTGTTCATCACGGTCTTGCCGCCCCTCTTCGGCCTGTCGGGCTCGGTCGTTGATATCTCGATCCGGCAGATCGCCGAGAGCGTCTTCATCTATCTGGGCATCCCCTGCATTGCCGGCGTGCTGACGCGCGTGATCATGCTGCGCTTTGTCTCAAAGTCTTGGTATCACGACCATTTCGTGCCCAAGATCGGGCCCATCACGCTGATAGCGCTGCTCTTCACCATCGTCATCATGTTCAGTCTAAAGGGCAAGCTGATCATCGGCATTCCGCTGGATGTGGTGCGCATCGCCATTCCTTTGCTGATTTACTTTGTCGTGATGTTTGTTTTTTCATTTTTTATGAGCATGCGCTTGGGAGCCAGTTACGAAAAGAGCGCCACCCTCTCGTTCACGGCAGCCAGCAACAACTTCGAACTGGCCATTGCGGTTGCCGTGGCGGTATACGGCATCGACTCGGGGGTAGCGTTTGCTGCGGTCATTGGGCCCTTGGTAGAAGTGCCCGTGATGATCGGTCTGGTCAATGTCGCGCTGTGGTTTCGGCGCAAGTACTTTTTGCAGCAACAGCCTGCTGCCGCGCCTGCGAGCAACGGAGTACCCCAAGGTGCTGATCGTCACTCAGCCGGAAGCCACACCAGCGCATGAGACGGAGCGTCGGCAAAATGATCTGGCTGGCGACGTGGAGCCTGCGTTTGCAGCCCTAGCGAAAGTTACCGCGCAGTGTGTTGCCTGCCATGCAGGCTATCGGATCGAATAACCCAAGCCGAGACAGCGCCTTAATGTTCATCAGGCTTGTGTCGGCTCAGGGTTGCGGGAATTCATTTTCTCATCGGATGCTCTGCGACCTACCTGTCGGCGGCGAAACTGAAGGCATCGGCGAAGAATTCCTCCTCGGGCAACTGATGGGCGAGAAAGTCGCGCTGCGCCGCAGCGATCATCGCCGGTGCGCCGCAGGCATAGACCTGGTAGTCGGACAGGTCGGGAAAATCTTCCAGCACCACGTGATGAACGAGGCCGTGACGCGCGCCATCCAGTTCGTCCGAGGCATCCTCGAGCACCGCCACATAGCGGAACTGCGGATGCGCCGCCATCCATTGCCGGGGCAGTTCGGGCAGATACAGGCCGCTACGGTCTCGGGCGCCCCAGTACAGGGTCATAGGCCGCTCGCTGCGTTCATGGAGCGCCTGTTCGACGATTGCTTTGATCGGCGCGAAGCCGGTGCCGCCGGCGAGCAGGATGATAGGTTTGGCCGAGCCGGTCCGCAGATAGAAGTCGCCGTGCGGTCCTTCGAAGCGCAGGATGTCGCGCTCCTTCATGGTTTCGAAAACCTGGCCGGTGAATTGGCCGCCTGGCACCAGCCGGACGTGGAGTTGCAGCAAGCCGGCATCGTGCGGCGCATTGGCCAGCGAGAAAGCGCGGCGGCGCCCGCCCTTCAGCAGGATCTCGATGTACTGGCCTGCAAGAAACAGCAGGTGCTCACTGGCAGGCAACTTGAGCGACAGCGCCATCACGTCGGGCGCCAGGCGTTCCATCTTCTGTACCCGGGCCGGTAAGGTCCTGACAGGAAATTCGCTCTCTGGAGCCAGTTCGCGCGACTCGATGACGAGATCCGACAGGGGCTGGGCGCAGCAGAACAGCGCCAATCCAGCGGCCTTGTCCGCCTCGCTCAACGCGGCCGGGTCGGCGTCGCCGTAATCGATGCTGCCCGAGACCAGGCGACCCTTGCAGGCGCCGCAAGCGCCGTTGCGGCAGCCGTAGGGCAGGAGCAGGCCGGCGTCAAGGGCGGCGCGTAGGATGGGCATTCCCGGCGCAGCCGTGCAGGTGTGGCCGCTAGGCTGGATGGTGATCTGAAAGGCCATGAGATAATCACAGAATGCAAAGATTGTTAATCATCGGCTGCGGCGACGTGGCGCGCCGGGCACTGCCCGCACTCACCCGGCGTTACCGCGTCTTTGCCCTGGTGCGCGAGACAGTTGGCGCGCAGTCAGCGGAACTTGCCCGTTTCGGCGTCACCCGGATCAGCGGCGACCTCGATCGCCCGGCAACGCTCGCGAGGCTCGCCGGCCTGGCCGATCTGGTGCTGCACTTTGCGCCGCCGCCCGAATCTTCCGGCTGCGATACGCGCACGCGGCATCTGATCGCCGCATTGCGGCGCGGAAAAATATTACCACGGCGGCTGATCTACATCAGCACCAGCGGCATCTACGGCGACTGCGCCGGTGCCGTGATCGATGAAACGCGGTCTGCCCGGCCGCAGACGGCGAGGGCGCTGCGCCGCGTCGATGCCGAGGCGCAATTGCGCCGCTGGGGTAGAACACCCGGCGCGCCGATGGTGTCCATCCTGCGCGTGCCCGGTATCTACGCTCGCGGGCGGCTGCCGGTCGAGCGCATCCGGCGCGGCGATCCGGTGCTCTCAAGCGCTGACGACGTGTTCACCAACCACATTCACGCCGACGACCTGGCACGCGCCAGCCTGGCCGCGTTGCGCCGGGGCCGGGCCAACCGCGTCTATCATGCCTGCGACGATTCCGGCTTGCCCATGGCCGACTGGTTCGACGCTGTGGCCGATGCCGTCGGGCTCGCGCGTCCGACCCGGGTGAGCCGGGCCGAGGCGGAGAAACGGCTTTCGCCGACTGTGTTATCTTTCATGCGCGAGTCGCGCCGGCTCGACAACGCACGCCTGAAGCGCGAACTGGGCCTGCGTCTTGCCTATCCCGATATAGTCGCAGGGCTGGTCGACGCCTGCATGGAGTCATGAAATGCTCTGGTTGAAAAGCTTCCATCTGATCTTCGTCACCAGCTGGTTTGCCGGCCTGTTCTACCTGCCGCGCATCTTCGTCAATCTGGCGATGGTTCCGGCGGACAGCATCGCCGAGCGCGACCGCCTGCTCCTGATGGCGGGCAAGCTCTATCGTTTCACGACGCCGATTGCCCTGCTCGCCATCGCTCTGGGCCTGTGGCTGTGGTTCGGCTACGGCTTTGACGGCGGCTGGCTGCACGCGAAGACCCTGCTGGTGGCGGTTCTCTTCGCCTACCACCTGTATTGCGGACGTCTGCTCGTCACTTTTGCCGCTGGCCGGAATGAGAAGAGCCATGTCTGGTACCGCTACTTCAACGAGGTACCGGTGCTGGTTCTTCTCGTCGTGGTCATCCTGGTGGTGCTGAAGCCCTTCTGAATCGGACCATCCTTGCATGAATCGCCACTGGCTTGAAGCATATGAGTGAACATTTCTTCGCACCCTGCCCGCGCGGCCTCGAAGCCTTGCTGGTCGAGGACATCGAGGCAGCCGGCGCGGCGGACGTCCGGCAAGTGCCGGGCGGCGCGCAATTTTCCGGCAGTTGGGAAACCTGCTATCGGGTAAATCTCGAATCACGCATCGCCAGCCGCGTCCTCTGGCGTGTCGCGGGCGGCGCCTACAAGAGCGAGGACGACGTCTTTCGCCTGGCTCTTGCGGTCGACTGGCCAGCGCTGTTTGCCGTTGAACGGAGCCTGCGGGTCTATGTCACGGCGGTCAAATCGCCCCTGAAAAGCCTCGAGTTCATCACGCTGCGCGTCAAGGACGCGGTCTGCGATCGTTTCCGCGACACCTGCGGCATCCGTCCCAACGTGAATACGGCAAGACCCGATATCCGTCCCCATCTGTTCCTGACCGCCGATACTGCGACGCTCTATCTCGATACCTCCGGTGAGCCGCTGTGGGCGCGCGGCCACAAGATCGCCAAGGTCGAGGCGCCGGTCAAGGAGAATCTCGCCGCGGGCATCCTGCGTCTGATCGGCTGGCAGCCGGGCACGCCGCTCTACGACCCGATGTGCGGCAGCGGTACCTTCCTCATCGAGGCGGCGCAGATGAGTCTGGGCGATGCGCCGGGACTGTCGCGCGAGCCGGGAGAGTTCGGTTTCGAGCGCCTGAGCAATTTCGATGCGGCGCTCTGGAACCGGCTTTGTCGCGCCGCCGCGGCGCGCCGCGAAACGTCACCGCCGGCCCTGCCGATCTGGGGCTCGGACATCGCACCGGATGCCGTGGCGCGGGCGCGCCAGAACCTCACCTATTCGGGTCTGGACGAACTCGTCAAGGTGACGCAGCGCGACATCCTCGAACTTTCGGCGCCGGCCGGCGTGGCCGCCGGCGTACTGATTGCCAACCCGCCGTATGGCGAGCGGCTGGGCGAACTCGACCAGCTCGCCGCTTTTTATCCGCGCCTGGGCGATGCCTTGAAGCGCAACTTCGCCGGCTGGCAATGCTGGTTCTTCTCCGGCGATCCCGCCCTGCCGAAGCTGATCCGGCTGCAAGCCAGACGCCGCATCCCGCTCTACAACGGCGCACTGGATTGCCGCCTGTACCTGTTCCCTATGGTCGCCGGCGGCAACCGCTAGCCCGCGGCACCGCAGCGGGCCGGCGGTGCAAAGCCGGCACTGGAATCGGGGGCGGGGGGAATGTCAAACAATATCCAGGTGCGCGATGCTGGCGGTGAGGTCCCGGTCTTTTGACTCCTTGCCCTTCAGCTTGATTTCCAGGCGCAGATCGTTGACCGAGTCGGCGTTGCGGAGCGCGTCCTCGTAATTGATGCGGCCGTTTTCGTAGAGCTCGAACAGGGCCTGGTCGAAGGTCTGCATGCCCAGTTCGCGCGACTTCTTCATGATCTCCTTGATCTCATGCACATCGCCCTTGAAGATCAGGTCGGAAATCAGCGGCGAGTTGAGCATGACTTCCACGGCCGCAGCGCGCCCTTTGCCGTCCTTGAGCGGGATCAGGCGCTGCGAAACCAGGCCGCGCAGGTTCAGTGACAGATCCATCAGCAACTGCTGGCGGCGATCTTCGGGAAAGAAGTTGATGATCCGGTCGAGCGCCTGGTTGGTGCTGTTGGCATGCAGCGTGCCGAGGCAGAGATGACCGGTTTCGGCGAAGGCGACGGCATGCTCCATCGTCTCCCGGTCGCGGATTTCGCCGATCAGGATGACGTCGGGAGCCTGGCGCAGGGTGTTCTTCAGCGCCGCCTCCCAGGACTCGGTGTCGACGCCGATCTCGCGCTGGGTGACGATGCAGTTCTTGTGCTCGTGTACATACTCGACCGGATCCTCGATGGTGATGATGTGGCCGTAGCTGTTCTCGTTGCGGTAGCCGATCATCGCCGCGAGCGAGGTGGACTTGCCGCAGCCGGTACCGCCGACGAACAGCACCAAGCCGCGCTTGGTCATCGCCACGTCCTTCAGCACCGCCGGCAGCAAGAGTTCTTCCAGCGACGGGATCCTGGTGTTGATGGTGCGCAGGACCATGCCGGGGCGGCCTTGCTGGATGAAAGCATTGACGCGGAAGCGACCGATGCCGGAAGGATGGATGGCGAAGTTGCATTCCTTGGTGGTCTCGAATTCCGCCGCCTGGCGATCGTTCATGATGGCGCGCGCCAACTCCGCGGTATGTTGCGGCGTGAGCACCTGGGTCATCGCCGGTGTCAATTTACCGTCGACCTTGATCGCCGGAGGGAAGCCCGCGGTGATGAACAGATCGGAACCCTTCTTGCCGACCATGATGGTCAGCAACTGATGCATGAACTTCAAGCCTTCGTCGCGTTCCATGATTTACCCCCCGGGGAAAGCGTCCTTGTTGACCGCCTTGCTACGCGCCTCCGCGGCTGAAATGATGTTGCGCCGGACCAGGTCGGTGAGGTTCTGGTCCAGCGTCTGCATGCCGACGATCTGTCCGGTCTGGATTGCCGAATACATCTGGGCGATCTTCGATTCGCGGATCAAGTTGCGGATCGCCGGCGTGCCGATCATGATCTCGTGAGCAGCGACGCGGCCGTTGCCGTCCTTGGTTTTCAACAAAGTTTGAGAAATCACCGCGCGCAGGGATTCGGACAGCATCGAGCGCACCATCTCCTTTTCCGCCGCCGGGAATACGTCGATGATGCGGTCGACGGTCTTCGCCGCCGACGAGGTGTGCAGCGTGCCGAACACCAGATGGCCGGTTTCGGCCGCGGTGAGCGCGAGGCGTATGGTCTCCAGGTCGCGCATTTCCCCGACCAGGATCACGTCAGGGTCCTCGCGCAGCGCCGAGCGCAGGGCGTTGGCAAACGACAGCGTGTGCGGGCCGACCTCGCGCTGGTTGATCAGGCATTTTTTTGACTGGTGGACGAACTCGATCGGATCCTCGACGGTGAGGATATGGCCATATTCCTTCTCATTGACGTAGTCGACCATCGCCGCCAGCGTCGTCGACTTCCCCGAACCAGTGGGGCCGGTCACCAGCACGATGCCGCGCGGGGTCTCGGCGATTTCGGAGAAGATCTTCGGGCAGTTGAGCTGTTCCAGCGACAGCACCTTCGACGGAATGGTGCGGAAGACGGCGCCGGCGCCGCGCTGCTGGACGAAGGCATTGACGCGAAAGCGCGCTAGGCCGGAGATCTCGAAGGAGAAGTCGATGTCGAGATTTTCCTCGTAGTGCTTGCGCTGGCCGTCGTTCATGATGTCATAGACCATGGCATGAACGTCCTGGTGCGCCATGGCCGGCAGGTTGATGCGCCGCACGTCGCCATGGACGCGGATCATCGGCGGCAGGCCGGAAGAAAGGTGCAGGTCGGAGGCCTTGTTCTTGACGACGAAGGCGAGCAGTTCGGTGATGTCCATGAGGCAGGTGTCCCGGGAATGGCAGGGCGGAGTGCGATCGGCCGCGATGCTATACTGCAGCCGAGATTTCCGGGCATTATGACTATAATTTCCGCCAACTTGCAAGCCGTGAGAGCGCGGATTGCCGCGGCCGCGAAGGCCGCCGGACGCGCCCCGGAATCGGTGCGTCTGCTGGCGGTGTCGAAGACCTGGCCGGCGCTTTCCGTTCGCGAGGCGGCATCCGGCGGGCAGCTCGCCTTCGGCGAAAGTTATCTGCAGGAAGCCCTGGCGAAGATCGATTCGCTCGCCGGCCTCGGTCTGGAGTGGCATTTCATCGGCCCCCTGCAAAGCAACAAGACGCAGGGCGTAGCCGAAAATTTTCATTGGGTCCATGGCGTCGATCGTGAGAAGATTGCCGCCCGTTTGTCCGCCCAGCGACCGGCGGCAATGCCGCCGTTGCAGGTGTGCCTGCAGGTGAATGTCAGCGGCGAGAAGAGCAAGAGCGGCGTCGCCCCGGAACAGGTAGAAGTCCTTGCCCGCATCGTGGCGGCACTGCCCGGATTGCAGTTGCGCGGCTTGATGACCATCCCGGAGGCGGGCGCGGATTCGACTCTGCTACGCTCGAGGTTCGGGACGCTGCGCGACCTGCTGGTGCACTTGAATAGCCAGGGCATGGTGCTCGATACCTTGTCGATGGGCATGTCCGATGATCTCGAAGAGGCCATCGCCGAGGGCGCAACCATCGTGCGCGTGGGCTCGGCGATTTTCGGCGAACGGCCGAAGCATGAACTAAAAGGAGCGTCATGAAGATTACATTTCTCGGCGGCGGCAACATGGCTACCGCCCTCATCGGCGGCTTGCGCAAACAGGGTTTTTCGGCGGCCGCGATCCAGGTGGTCGAACCGCTCGCGGAAAATCGCGAGCGCCTCTCCGATACCTTCCACATCCGCTGCTGCGAGGCGGTGGACGCGGCGGCGCTCAACTGCGAAGTGCTGGTGCTGGCGGTGAAGCCGCAGCAGATGAGGGACGCGGTCAAGCCGTTGGCCGGTCAGCTCACCGGGCAACTGGTCCTAAGTGTCGCCGCCGGCCTGCGCCTGGTCGATATCAGTCGCTGGCTCGACGGTCACCGTCAGCTGGTGCGCACCATGCCCAACATGGCGGCGCTGATCGGCGAGGGCATCACCGGCATTTATGCCGATCCGTCGGTCGGCCGGGAAGGCCGGGACATGGCGGAGAAGATCATGCACGCCGTCGGCAGCAGCTTGTGGATAGAGGACGAGGCACAGATGGATGCGGTTACCGCCGTCTCCGGCAGCGGCCCCGCTTATGTTTTCTATTTCATCGAGGCGCTGCAGCAGGCTGCGCAAGCACAAGGTTTCAGCGGCGCGCAAGCGCGTATGCTGGCGGTCGAAACCTTCGTCGGCGCCGCGCGGCTTGCCGCGCAGAGCTCGGACCCGGTGTCGGTGCTGCGTCAGCGGGTGACCTCGAAGGGCGGCACCACCGAGGCGGCGCTGCTGTCCTTCGAAAAGGACGGCGTTGCCGCCGCGATTTTGCGTGGGGTGCAGGCAGCCGACGCCCGCGGTCGCGAGCTCGGCGACCTGATGGGGAAAGACTGATGCTGGCCCAACTGCTCTACCAGGTCATCGACTGGTTGTTCGGATTTTTCACCCTGGCGTTGCTTGCGCGTTTTGCCATGCAATGGACGCGCGCCTCGTTCAGAAACCCCCTCGGCCAGTTCGTCGTCGCCGTCACCGACTGGGCCGTGGTCCCTGTGCGGCGCCTGGTCCCGAGCGCTTTCGGCGTCGATCTGGCTACCCTGCTCCTGGCCTGGCTGGCTCAGGCGATGTTCCACGGTCTGGTCTTCGGCCTGTTCACCGCGGCCGCCGCCATCACGCCGGGAACGATCGCATCGCTGGCACTATTGGCGGTGGTCACGACCGTGCGCCTGGCGATCTATCTCCTGTTCGGGGCGGTGATCGTCAGCGCGCTACTGTCTTGGATCAATCCCTACGCGCCGCTGGCGCCGGTGGTCAACGCCATCGCCCTACCCTTCCTGCGCCCCTTGCAGCGACTGATCCCAACGATCGGCGGCGTTGACCTGTCACCGCTGGTTCTGCTCCTGGTGCTGCAGGTCCTGTTGTCCTTGCTGACCTCGGTGCAGCGAAGCTTGTTCCCCTTCCTTCCGGGATGAGCGACTGGCTCAAGAACGTGGGCGGCGATGCCTTGCTGAGCCTGCACATCCAGCCGGGCGCGAAGAAGACCGAGGTGGTCGGCCGCCACGGCGCGGCGCTGAAGATCCGCCTGGCGGCGCCGCCGGTGGATGGCAAGGCCAACGACTGCCTGATCGAATTTCTCGCGACGGCGCTGGGCGTGACCAAGCGCCGCGTCGAGCTGATCAGCGGCGCGTCGGCGCGGGCCAAGAGGGTCAGGATAGAAGACATGGATAGCGCGCTGGTCCGAGAGCGCTTGTACGCTTGTTGACGCCGGCTGAAAATCTTTCCGGCTATTTTCCGGCCATCGTCTGCCTCATCTGCGACTCGCCGATCGATGCTTTGGTCGCGCTCTGTTTGCCACGCGACGAGGCGATGCTGCTGGTGACGACTTCCTGGCGCGAGCGCGACGCGGGATGTCTTGTCGCGACTGTGCACGGCGGCCGGTCGATTGCCGTGATGCTGACGCCGGAAGGGCGCTGGGCGGCATGCAATGCGTTTCTTGACGAGCTCTTCGCCACGCCGCAGGAGGCCGCCAGGAGGCTGGACAGGCTGCTCAGGCGCGGGCGTCATGGCTATGTCGGTTATCTCGGGCGCGCAACGGGAGTGGCTTGATTCGCGGCGCTGAAGGTCGAGTGCATTCGCTATACTGCAGGCCAGCAGGGTTGCAGATTGATTCCCACGATGAAGGCGGACTGACATGAAATTGATACCCATATCCCTGGTGCTGGCGCTGACCGTGTCCGGCTGCGGCAGCCTCGATTTTTGGCCATTCGGCCGCGACAAGGTGGCACAGATGCGCAGCAGTCGACCGGCGAACGCGACCCGGTACTCGTGCACTGGCGGCAAGAGTTTCTATCTGCGCATGCTCGACAATGGCAATGCGGCATGGATCATATTTCCGGATCGGGAAGTCCGCTTCGACAAGCAGGGCGCCGGGCCCGGAACCCGCTATGGCAACGGCAGTTCAGTGCTCGAGATCAATGGCAGCCAGGCAACGCTTCAGGACGGCCCGGCAATTTCCTTCACTGACTGCAAGGTCTCGGACTAGCACCTGCTCCGCGGCAGAAGTGCCCTGGGTGGTCTTTCGGACAACTACCGGCACGCGGCTATCCTTGTTGATGTCGTTCCAGGCAGTTGGCCAATTGATTCTTGTTCACTGTCTGAATTTCTCGCAGCAACTGATGGGTCACGTCGCGGACATGGTAGCGGCGACGCAGTTCGTCCTCGATACGAACGAGTAGGCTTGCGGCCATCTCGGCATCCGCCAATGCCCGATGGTAGCGACCCGCGACCGGCAGCTTGGCGAATTCGACGAGCACGCCAAGTTTGTGGCTGGGCGCCTGCGGGAATACCCGACGCGAGACCAGCATCGAACAGGCGAATTCTGAGCGGCGGTTCCGGCGGATGCGCCCGAGTTCGGCATCCCAGAATTTGCGATCGAACGAAGCGTTGTGCGCAACTAGCGGATGGTCGCCGACAAAATCGGCCACCTCGCGCATGACCTCGGCGGCAGGAGGTGCTTTGCGGACCATGGCATCGCTGATTCCGGTGAGCTCCGCTATGAACTGAGGAATGCGCATACCCGCGTTCATCAGGCTCTGATAGCGATCGATGACTTTTCCGTCCTGCACCAGAACCGCGGCGATCTCCGTGGCGCGGTCGCCATGATCGGGCGACAATCCTGTCGTTTCAAAGTCTATGACGGCTACCGTCTCCATCGTATTGCTCCTGGGCGCGGGTGCAGGTCAGTTGCGCTCATCTGTCGTCGCGGGACCGGTGTTCGTCAAACTCTTTGGCGCTGACGATCACCTCGCCCTCGATCACTCGCCCGCCGGACGGCCGTTGGCGCATCTGTTCCTGCAGTTCCCGCCGCAGCTTTCGCGTCTTCCACCAAAGGAAGCCCCAGGCCAGCAGGCCGCCGGCAATCAGGACGGCGAAGAACAACAGCGACAAGGTGAACACCAGAAACAGCAGGATGGCGCCGGCGGCAAGGCTGACCACCTTGCGCAATATTCCGGGCCGGCTCCCGTCAATCTGCAGCATCTACTTTCCCCCCGCCGCCAGCGCGTTCCGGACTTCCGCGGTGATCTCGTAGGAGCGCAGCCGCGCGCCGTGATCGAAGATCTGCGTGGCGATCATCAATTCATCCGCGCCGGTGCGACTGATGAAAGCCTGCAATTGTCTCGCCACGGTGTCGCGAGAGCCTATCGCCGCGCAGGAGAGGATCTGGTCGAGCAGGGCTCGTTCCTGCTCGCCGATGCGCTTCAGGTAGTCGCCCACAGGTGCCGGCAGGCGTCCAGGCCGGCCGCTGCGCAGATTGACGAAGGCCTGCTGCATCGAGGTCGCACGATATTGCGCCTCCTCGTCCGTGTCGGCGGCAAAGACGTTGAAGCCGAGCATCACGTAGGGCTTGTCGAGTCGCGCCGAGGGCCGGAAAGTTGAGCGATACAAGTCTATCGCCTGGATCATCTGCGCCGGCGCGAAATGCGACGCGAAGGCGTAGGGCAAGCCGAGAGCAGCGGCCAGTTGCGCGCCGAACAGGCTGGAGCCGAGTATCCATATCGGCACGTCCAGTCCGGCTCCGGGCACCGCGCGCACCGCACCTTTTTGCGCCGATGAGAAATAATCCATCAACTCGACCACGTCCTGCGGGAACTCGTCGGCATCGGAAGCCAGGTTCCGCCGCAAGGCGCGCGCCGTGATCTGGTCGGAACCCGGCGCGCGTCCCAGGCCGAGGTCGATGCGGCCGGGAAAGAGCGATTCCAGGGTGCCGAACTGCTCGGCGATGACCAGCGGCGAATGGTTGGGCAGCATGATCCCGCCGGCGCCGACGCGTATCGTCGAGGTGCCCGCGGCGACATGGCCGAGCAGCACGGCGGTGGCGGCGCTGGCGATGCCGGGCAGGCCATGATGCTCGGCCAGCCAGTAGCGCCGGTAGCCCCAGCGCTCGCCGTGGCGGGCAAGATCGAGGCTGTTCCGAAACGACTGGGCGGCGTCGCTGCCCTCGGTAATCGGCGACAGGTCAAGAATGGAAAGTGGAATCATCGGTCTCACATAGTGACGACAACGTAACGGCTAGGCCGGCTCCTGGCGCAGATCCAGTTGCGTCAGATACAGGCGCAGGTCGAATTCGAGCTGATGATAGTCAGGCTCGATCGTGCTGCAGAGTTGGTAAAAGGCTTTGTCGTGCGCCCTTTCCTTCAGGTGCGCCAGTTCGTGCGCGACGATCATTTTCAGAAACTCGGGCGGCGCTTCTCGGAACAGGCTGGCTATTCTGATCTCCCGTTTCGATTTCAGCCTGTTGCCTTGTACCCGGGAAATCGTGCTGTGAGTGCCGAGCGCATTTCTGAGCACTTGCAGCCTGCTGTCGTAAGCCACGCTGGAGAGCGGCTCGGCCTTGCGCAGAAAACGGTTTTTCAGTTCCAGCACATAATCGTAGAGCGCCCCGTCGCTGCGCACGGCGTGCGTCGCCGGATATTTCCGGCGCAGCATCTCATCCAGGCGCTGTTCCGCGATGAGTTGCCGGACACGCGCTTTCAGCTCATCGGAGTATGCCGCGAAATACTTCAGGGCAGGCATGTCAGGCGGCGCCCGCCAGTGCCCGTCATTGTCTGACAGACAACCCAGGGCGCTTGTGCCGGCTGAGCAGGTGCGAGCACTCCGCTCAGCCCCAGGAACCGTCGTAGGCGAGGTGGCCGTCGATCAGCGTAGCCTTGACCCGCCCGGGCAGTTCCAGGCCGAGGAAGGGCGTGTTCTTGCCCTGGCTTTTCAGGTTTTCGCGACTGACCCTGAACGACGCCTGCGGGTCGAAGACGCAGACGTCCGCCGGCGCGCCGACCTTCAGGTTGCCGGCGTCGATGCCGAGGATCTTCGCCGGGTCGCAGGTGACGCGGGCCAGCGCCTGCGCCAGGGGCAACTTCATCTCGGTGGCCCATTTCAGGGTCAGGGGCAGCAGCAGTTCGAGTCCGGTGGCGCCGGGTTCGGCCTCGTCGAAGGGCACCTGCTTGGCATCGTCGTCGACCGGCGTGTGGTCCGAGCACAGGGCGTTGATCGTGCCGTCCGCCAGACCGCGGCGCAGGGCGTCGCGGTCGGCCTGGGCGCGCAGCGGCGGATCGATCCGGGCGTGCGGATTGAAGTAGGCGATGTCGTGGTCGCACAGATGCAGATGGTGAATGGCGACGTCGCAGGTCGCGGAAATTCCGGAACGCCGTGCCGCAGCGATCATCTCCAGCCCGGAGGCGCTGGAGATGCGGGTCAGATGGATCTGCGCGCCGGTCTCCCGGGCGAGCTGCAGGATCGTCGCCAGCGCAATGGTTTCCGCCGCCAC
Source organism: uncultured Sterolibacterium sp. (assembly GCA_903832735.1). GTDB lineage: Bacteria > Pseudomonadota > Gammaproteobacteria > Burkholderiales > Rhodocyclaceae > CAIYYX01. The sequence goes on along the minus strand of CAILCO010000093.1, from coordinate 59,988 downwards.
GGGAATGCCGGCGAGGCCGAGCCTGGTGGCCACTTCGCCGTCGTGGGCGACGCCCATACGCGCCAGGAACGGGTCCTGAGCCTGCAGCCAGACCGGGAAGCCGAAGGTCGAGGCGTACTGCATCGCGCGCGCCAGGACCTGGGTATCGACGATCGCGGTGTTGGCCTGGCCGAAGGCGAGGCAGCCGGCCTCGGCCAATTCCGCCATCTCGGTCAGTCGCTCGCCGGCGAGCTTCAGGGTCAGCGCGCCGACCGGATAGACATGGGCGAAGGCCGGCAGCCGTGCCCGGTGCTTGAGCATTTCGACCAGCCCCGGTTCGTCCAGCGGCGGATCGGTGTCGGGCGGGCAGGCGAGACTGGTGACGCCGCCCGCCGCCGCCGCGGCCATTTCCGATTCCAGTGTCGCGCGGTATTCGTAACCCGGTTCGCGCAGCCGGGCCGAGAGGTCCACCAGCCCCGGACAGACGATGCAGCCGGTGGCGTCGAGCGTCCCGCTGGTTTCGAAACCGGCGGGTGCATGGTCGACGCCGACGATGTGGCCCCGGGCAATGAATAGGTCGGCGTTGCGGTCGATGCCGTTGGCCGGATCGATGAGGCGTCCGTTCCTGATCTGAATCTTCATTTCACCCCCGCCAGCATTGCCATTACCGCCATGCGCACCGCGATGCCGAAGGTCACCTGCGGCAGGATCACCGCGTGCGGACCGTCGGCGACCGCCGAATCGATCTCGACGCCGCGGTTCATCGGTCCCGGGTGCATGACGATGGCGTCGGGCTTGGCCAACGCCATCCGCTCCGGCGTCAGGCCGAAGGACTTGAAGTACTCCTGCGGGCTGGGCAACAGCGCGCCCTGCATGCGCTCGTTCTGCAGGCGCAGCATCATCACCACATCGACGCCGCGCAGACCCTCGTGGATGTCGTGGCAGACGCGTACGCCAAGCCGTTCGACGCAGGAAGGCAGCAGGGTCTTGGGCGCGATCACCCGGATCTCGGGCACGCCGAGCGTGGTCAGCGCATGGATCTGGGAGCGCGCCACGCGCGAATGCAGGACGTCGCCGACGATCGCCACCGTGAGCCCGGTGAACTCGCGCTTGTAGTGGCGGATGGTGTACATGTCGAGCAGGCCCTGCGTCGGATGGGCATGGCGACCGTCGCCGGCATTGATCACGTGGATGTGGTCCTTGCCGGTGTTGGCGAGATGTTCCGCGATCAGGTGCGGCGCGCCGCTGGCCGCGTGGCGCACCACGAACATGTCGGCCTGCATCGCGGCGAGGTTGTCGACCGTGTCGAGCAGAGATTCGCCCTTGGCTGCGCTGGAAGTGTTGATGTTGAGATTGATGACGTCGGCGGAGAGGCGCTTCGCGGCGATCTCGAAGGTGGTCCGGGTGCGCGTCGAATTCTCGAAGAACAGATTGAAGACGCTCTTGCCGCGCAACAGCGGCAGCTTCTTCACTTCACGTTCGGCGACCTCGGTGAAAGGCTCGGCGGTATCGAGGATCGAGGTGAGAATCGCCCGCGGCAAACCCTCGGTGGTCAGCAGATGCTGCAGTTCGCCCTTGGCGTTTAACTGTGGATTACGCATTTCGCCTTTCCAGGAGAGTGAGGCTTAGGGAATTGTCGTCGGCCCGGGTGAGCACCAATTCCTGGTCCGTCGGCAGCGCCTCGGTCATGGTCCTGGCGCAGTAGCGGGCGCAGATCGGCAACTCGCGGCCGCCGCGATCGACCAGGACGGCGAGATCGATGCGGCCCGGCCGCCCATAGTCGAACAGTTCGTTCATCGCGGCGCGGATGGTGCGGCCGGTGTACAGCACATCATCGACGATGACGATCTCGGCGCCATCGACTTCGAACGGCAGGGAAGAGGCTCGTGCGCCCGGGTGCAGGCTGCGGCTGGAGTAATCGTCGCGGTGGAAGGAGACGTCGATGCTGCCCAGCGGCAGCGCCAGCCCGAGAGCCTGGTGCAGCCGTTCGGCCAGCCAGACGCCGCCGGTGTGGATGCCGACCAGCGCCATCTTCGGACCGGCCTGCGCGCGCATCTGCGCGACCAGCGTGGCGAGCAGCGCCTCTGCGTCAGGCAGCGTGGGTTGTGAGTCGGGCATCGAGATAATCCTGAAGAATGATTTGTGCGGCCAGCGCATCGACCTCGCTCTTGCGCGCCTGCCAGGAGAGGCCGCGCTCGGCGAGTCGGGCTTCCGCTTCGGTCGAGGAGTAGCGTTCGTCGACGAGTGCTACGGGCAGACCGAAGCGGCCTTCCAATTGGTGGGCGAAGCGGCGGCAGCGCGCGCTCATTTCGTGCTCGCTGCCATCCACGGCGAGTGGCAGGCCGACTACCAACCGCTGTGCCTGCCATTCCTCGATCAGCTTGCCGATCCGGGCAAAGCGCGTGTCGTTGTCCGGGGCGGCGATCACGGCCAATGCCCGCGCCTGTCCGAGCATCGTTTCGCCGACGGCGACGCCGATCCGTTCGACGCCGAAGTCGAAGGCCAGCAGCGTTCCGGTTCCGGCGTGATCAGGCATGCCCGGCGACGTCGGAGAGGTTGGCGAAATCGACGCCGAGGAGCTGCATCGCCGCCGCCAGACGCTCCTCGGGCGGCATCCCGAAGAGGATGCGCGGATCGGCGGCGACGGTGAGCCAGGCGTTCTGCGCTAGTTCCCATTCCAGTTGGCCCGCCGACCAGCCGGCATAGCCCAGGCTGACCAGGACGTCGGCCGGCGCGCCGGTGGAGCCCATCTCCTCGAGGATGTCGCGCGAACTGGTCAGGCCGATTTCGTCCTTCACCTCCAGCGTCGATTGCCAGTGGCCGAGCGGGCGGTGCAGCACGAAGCCGCGATCGGTCTGCACCGGGCCGCCGAAATAGACCGGCATGGCCCCCAGTTCGGCGGCAGGACCGGCGGCGAGTTCGATATCGACGCGCTCGAAGAGAGAGGCCAGCGCCATGTCGCTCGGCCGATTGACGATGATGCCGAGCGCGCCCTGCTCGTTATGCTCGCAGATGTAGGTCAGAGTGCGGGAAAAGCTGGGATCGGCCATGGCGGGCATGGCAATCAGAAAATGATGGGCGAGGCTTACTGTTTCCGCGATCACGCCAGCATTGTAATCCGTTGCCAAGGACTCTGTCACAGCCTGCTGCTCGGGAGGCGGATACAGGGCCGGCGGGAATGGAGCGGGCGATGGGAATCGAACCCACGGCTCTAGCTTGGGAAGCTAGGGTATTACCATTATACGACGCCCGCTTCGGGCACATTGTAGACAGGACTACCGTCACTGGCAAATCGTCCGTGCTCAACAACTCCGGTACTTGACGCATTTTCTCAAAGGCTTATTATGCAGATGGAATATTCGTGGAGATGGCGTCAAGGGCCTCCCGCCATCGCAACCGATGGGTTTTCTGATCATTGTTTCTCGTTGTCCAGGTCGCCCAGTCTATGTGCAGCGATAATTTCATCTGCCAGAAGGAGAGCAGCCATGAGCGGTCTTTCGATCACCCGGAGGCAAGACGGTCAAGGGATGACGGAATACATCGTCATCGTCGCGCTGATTGCCGTCGCCGCAATCGCCGTGTATCAGTTCTTCGGCCAGACCATACGCAGCCAAACCGCCGGTATCGCCAAGGAAGTGGCCGGTCAGAGCGCTGCAACCTCGATCGGCAATTCCCAAACGGCTGCAGGTAACGCCGAAACGGAAGGCACGACGAAAAAAGGCCTGGACAAGTATCAGAACGACAATTCCCGGTAGTTTGCCTCCTCACAGAAGCAAGAAATCATGGAGTCTGTCTGCGTCAGCCGACGTCGGCTTCGACACGACTGTAGCGCTTGTCAGCAAGGGCAGGCCCTTATCTACGGGCTGTTTGTCCTGACTGCCGGTCTTGCCACGCTCTTCTTTCTCTTCAACAGTGGGCAACTGGTCAGCGAGAAGACCAAGCTGGTCAATGCCAGCGATGCCGTAGCCTATAGCGCTGGCGTATTGCATGCGCGCTTATTGAATTTTGATGCCTACGCCAATCGGGCGATGATCGCCAACACCGTGGCGATCGCTCAACTGGTGAGTCTTTCCTCATGGGTCCAGTACGTAGACAGCCTCGCCCAGTTTGGCGCGGCGGCGGCGAATCCGAAGTTTCTTCCGTTCTATCCTTCCTATACCGCCGCATTGCTGAGTGGGCCAAGTGCCAAGATGACCCTGGTCGACGGCGGAGTACTGAAAGGCCTAGCCACTGGCTCCGATATGATCATCCATAAAGCTTTGATGACCGCGCAATGGGTGGCCTACCAAGGCATCACCATCGCGCGCAAGAACGTGATGGACGAGGTGGCACAGGCCAACTATAGCGGCGATGGAACTGTTGCGGTCGACTCCCTGAGTGAAGACGAGATCACCAGCTTTGTGACGCGTTACTCTGATGAACAACGCAGTCGCTTCGCCGAAGTCACGAAGGCTTCCGTCAATCGTGAGCCGTTCGTGCCAAAACGGAATTGGTTTCTTCCCGGTTTTTGGAGCGATTGCCCAGGTGCCACTGCCACCGGTCGGATTGACTGGCTTGACCGCAGAGGCGGAACGGAGTTGATAGGCTTCGATGAATGGAAGGCGATGGACACGCTTTCAGAAAAGCGTTGGGTCCCCAAGAGCAAGCACGATGCACTTTGTCTGAGCCTTGTCGAAGCACCCGATGGTTGGGGATCACAGTCAGCCGCCGATAGCCCTTCTTTCGATATGGATCCGACAAAGTATGGTGGATCGCCTGGAATCAATCCTGCTGCGAGCATCCTGACCGTCGTCTCCTCAAGCGATGCCTGGAGCTATGCCGGATTGCCAAGCTTCTACGATCTATCCGAAGCCGGGCTTAATCAGGACGATCCCCGCTTTAGGTTCGCCATCCGGCTGCGCCGTGACAAGGGACAGACCATGACCTCGGAAGGGCGATCGGCAATCACTCACAGCGGTCACGTTAATGCCTATCAGGCCTCTCCCGCCGGAGGCAACGACCTGGTGGCGGTATCGGCTGCGGAAGTTTTTTATCAGCGTCCCGATCTCGATGAAGCCTGTTCGGACGGCAATCGGATGGGTCGCGACAACTGCTACGGCCGAAGCGCCCTGGGTAAGAGCCGTGAGCTTTCCAGCTTGTTCAATCCCTACTGGCAGGTGCGCCTGATTCAATCCGCAGAGGCCGTGATGTCGGCTCAGCAAGAGCAGGGAGCGACGTTGCCATGAATAGGCATTCGACATTCCAACTGCCGCAACATGGGCAGGCGCTGAGCGAGTTTCTCGTCGTCGCATTGGCGCTACTGCCGGTTTTTCTGCTGCTACCGGTCATAGCCAAATACCAGGACATCGTCAACAGCACTCAGATGGCGAGTCGATACCTGGCATTTGAAGCCGTCAGTCGCAACGCCGCAAGGAGCAGTTGGAAGCCCGAGGCGCAGTTGGCCGAGGAAGTCCGGCGCCGCTTTTACAGCAATTCCGATGCGCCAATCAAGACCCACGATAGTGCCGGAAATTTTTCCGCTCATCAGAATCTGTTCTGGCGCGACCCGAAAGGCGATTCTTTGATCAAGGACATCAACACTGACATCTCGATCAGTTTTGGTCCGGCCAAGAGCCCCAATCGGGATGACGCATTCGAGGCAGCCTCGGATGGCGAGCCCTTCCTTGAACATGAAAGGTTCGACTTGCCGGCTCAAGGGATCTACACGGCCAACGTTTCGGTCGCCCTGGCCAATTTGCCGGGCGGACTGAAAAGTTACGAGCCATTCGACCAGATCAATCTGTCGATTATACGGAGCACCAGCGTCGTTATCGATCCGTGGGCAGCTGGCGGGCCAGAGCATGCCGAATCACGCTTTGGCGGTAATCCCCTGGTCTTCCCGGCGGGCGCTTTGAAGGGAGCCAATAGCATTGTCAGCACGCTGGTGAGCGTGATCGACATGCCCGGCGGAGTGAGTTCTCCCGCGCTCGGGAAGCTCGATTTCTGGCGCGACATTGTGCCGGAAGACCGGCTTAGATAAGTTGGGGCGACATGCGCGACTCCCTCAAGATCCAGTTCGTGCTTGTCGCTGGCGCTATGTTGTCGGCACACGGCGGCGTAGACGGTACCGCCTTGACACGGTCTCCCTGGCCGGAGATCGTTGCGCCCAAGGAAGTACGGCTCTTCGACATCGGAGAGGAAATGACCATCAATGGTTTGCCGATGCGGCTCCAGGGCTTCATCGCGACAACCAAGCTGTTGCAATTGGCCGACAGTTTCCGGCTGTCTTTGGGACAGCCTCGGGTTGAAGATCGGCTCGGCGACAAACTGATACTTGGCCGCATGCAGGGCGAGTACTACCTGACGGTTGAATTAGAGTCTGCCGGCGCGGGAACGCGAGGAGTGATCGCGGTGACGCATCTCAGAGCTGCCTACGACGGCCAACTTGAAACCCAGTTCGATATCGATCACAGGCAGTCTCGACTGCCGTCAGGTTCCCGGTTGATCAATCAGGTGAACTCTCAAGACGGCGGAAAGCTTGCCCAGCATTCCGTGATCGTCAATGACCACAACATGGAGTTGAATCTCGAGCGCGTGAAAGAGCTGATGCGCGAAGATGGCTATGCACTTCAATACGAGGCCGGTATAAGCGGCAGCGCCGCTTCATCGAGCGTAGGCCCTATCGCGACAGGCAAATTTCTTTCCTTCAAAGATCCGGGCAGGGAGGCGATGGCCGTGATCTATGGCAGGGACAGCGGCGGCACGACCATCGTGCTTAACACCGTCAAGCAAATGGAGCACTTCAAATGAGCAGCCGTTCGGCCAAGTCTGAACAGAGTGGCCAGTCCTCGATGGAGTACGCCATAGTGTGTGCCGCGCTCGTCTTTGCGCTGGGCATCGCCATGCTGGACAGCAACAGCGTGTTGTTGGAACTGATCGAAGCCTTCAAGACTTCCTACCAAAAATTCAGCTTTGCCATTTCATTACCTAGTTAGTCATGAAACTGCCCACCCTGCGCTCTTTCAAGCTCAACAAGTCCTGGATTGTTCTAGGCGTGGCGCTTGTGGTCGGGTTGATGGCCGCCCTGGGCGCGAAGCACTACCTGGCCAATCAGATGGCGGCTATCGAGTCGCGCGCCAAGGGCAGGACCGTGGCCATCGTGGTAGCCAAGCGCGATCTTGCCAAGGGCACACGGCTGTCGGCCGAAACGCTGGCGGTACGTTCGGTGCCCCAGGATTTTGCCCACTCGGTTGCCGTCGTACCTGAGCAGTTTGACCGTATCGACGGCCAAGTCCTGGCCTACCCCGTGAAAAGCGGAGAGATGATCATTTGGGGATTGCTGGAGAATAGGAAATCCGCCGGTTTCTCGGCAAGGGTGGAGTCTGGGCATAGAGCCATGACCGTTCCGGTAGACGAAATCAACTCGATTTCCGGGCTGCTCGAACCTGGTGACGCTATCGACCTGATGGTCACTATTGACCAGAAGGGCAGGAAGATTACCTTCCCCTTGCTGCAGAGTGTCAGGGTCATGGCGACAGGACAGCGCTCGACTGACGACGGCAGGAGCGGTGAGCGCAGACAGTATTCCAGTGTCACGCTCGATACCACTCCCGAACAGGCGCAAAGCGTCATAGTAGCCCGCGAAGCCGGCAAGATCACCGCGCTGTTGCGCAATCCCCAGGACAAGCAGGCGATATCCGATACTCGCGGCGACCTCGCAGCGCTCCTGGGCATTCGGAACGGCAAAGGCGGCGTAGTCGATAGAGACGAGCGGCCGATTCCAGTGCTCTATGGTGGTCGTGGCGGCAAGCTTCCACCAGAGGGGCTGCAGTTGGGGCAATACATGAGTGTTGCGGATTTCCCCAAGTCGGCCGGTTTGCCCGGGCAGGTCCCGGTCTTCCCATCCATCCCTTCACCGGGTCAGGTAAACGGTCGGCCGTGATCCTATTTGGCAGGCACCGATATGAGTTACTTTTCCTTGAATTGCCGACTCAACCAAATCGTGGCGGGCACGTCGAAACCGCTTTTCGTCGCGGGCCTGCTTTGTCTCATCAGCGTCGATATCGCCCATGCGCAAATTTCAATCCGGGGTAGTGAAACACTCGATGCACAACAGGCGAGTGATTCTGGGAAAGAACCGCTTCCGAAAAATGGCTACGCCGAAATCATCCGGCCCAAGGCCAAGCGTTCGCATCTGCTCCGTAACCAGCCCTATGAGCCAATCAAGAATCACGAGGAGCAGGCACGGATTCCGGAGATTGAGATGTTTGTCGGCGAGTCCCGGGTATTCCCCACCCCGGCAGTGGCGCGTATCGCCGTAGGCAACGGTCAGATCATGACCGCCGCGGCGCTCGATGGCAAGGAGGTGATCATCTTCGCCAATGCGGTAGGAACTTCGTCGTTATTCGTATGGAGCGAGGACGGACGCTATCAGCGGGTCAAGGTCAATATCGTACCGGGTGATACCAGCCGCATCGCCCGCGAGGTGGCGGCATTTCTCGCTGCGATACCCAATACCAAGGCAGTCATTGTCGGTGACAAGGTGATCGTCGAAGGCGACAATCTATCCGATGCCGATCTGGCCAAAATCGAGCAACTCGGACTGCGCTATCCGCAAATCGTAAACTTCACCAATCGCCTCGGCTGGGAGCAGATGGTGATGATGGATGTCAAGGTGGTTGAATTTCCGGCCACCGAACTGCGCGATATCGGCGTCAAGTGGAGCACGACCGGCGGCGCTGCAATCGGTGGCATTTGGGCGCCGGTCCGGCGCGGTGATGGCGGTTCCTATCAGGCCAACATTATCGCCGGGCAGGATACGCCGGCACCGATTGCCAATCAGAACGGCAGCATTCCCGTGATTGTGCCACAGGGGTTGAACATCTTGAGTGCGGTCAATCTCGGCCTGAACGCGCAACTCAATCTTCTGGCTCAGGAAGGCAAAACCAGTATCTTGGCCGAACCGCAATTGTCCACTCGCAATGGAACAAAGGCGAGTTTCCTGGCCGGCGGCGAGTTTCCCTATGTCGTTTCGACCATCAACGGACCCAGCGTTTTTTTTAAACCCTATGGCGTCAAGCTCGATATTTTGCCGCGAGTGGACCGCAATGGCGTGATTCGCGCCACCGTCGAATATGAAGTCAGTTCGATCGACGACTCGATCACGACGACCGCTGGCCCGGCCTTGCGTACGCGAAAGACCAATACCGAATTCAATGTAAAGAGCGGCGAGACCATTGTTCTGTCTGGCCTGCTGCAACGCGAAGACAGCACCAATATCGACAAGCTGCCGTTTCTCGGCGATATACCGATACTCGGCGCCCTGTTTCGTTCCAAGCGTTACCAGAACAAGGAAACCGAACTGGTGGTATTTGTCACCCCTATGGTCATCGACAGCCATTCCCAGGGGCTGGTCGATCGCGTCGATCGCACCACTGAGCGCTTGCAGCGGAATCTGGGTAAGCGGCCCTATCTGCACGATCCACTTCAGCCCGGTCACGATCCGTCGACAGTGCAGTCCGATTTCCAAGGCTCCGTACGTTTGCCGCTGACGATGACGCGAACCCTATCCAAGTCGATCCCGGCTCTAAGCCGATCGAACGACGGCGGCAAAGAGTTGCCGCAATTTCCGCCAGTACCTGACTGACAGCAGAGTCGCCGTGCTGCAAGTAGAAATCATCGATGCCGATCAGTCCAGACGCCTGGTGCAGGCGACGGACGATTGCGTCATCGGCAAGAGCGCTGAAAACGAGATCCAGCTGGACAGTTGGCGAGTTTCGAAGGAGCACGCACGGCTATTCAGGACCCCATCGGGCGTCCTGATAGAAGACATGGGTACGTTTGCTGGCGTGAACGTCAATGGGCAGCGTATCGATACCCAGTATGGTCCGCTCAATGGCAATGATGTTATCGGGATAGGCCCGTTCAGGTTGCTGGTGACGGAATTTGTGGCTGCCTGCCAGGAATCCAATGAAGATTTTCCCACGGCGGACCTGTTGCCGCAGCAAGCGATAAAGTTTGCAGCCGATCCGTTGCTTACGTCCGACCTGCGGCATAAGGAACTTGAATTCGAATGGCGCAAACGCATCCACAGTAAATTGCTCGAAACCATGGACTTGCGTCGTCATGACGTTTCCAGAATGAGCGACGAGCGCTTGCGAAACGAAACGGACGGTTTGATTCGACAAATCCTTCAGGAGCAAGACCAGGACATTCCCCTGGAAATAAATCGCGACCTGCTACGCAAACAAGTGCTCAACGAAGCGGTCGGACTGGGACCTCTGGAGGATTTGCTCGATGACGATAGTGTCAGCGAAATTATGGTCAACCGCTGCGACGAAATCTACATCGAACGCAACGGCGTGCTACAGAAGCACTCGCTCACATTTACCAGCGACCGCGCCGTGATGGGTGTCATCGAGCGCATCGTTGCACCGCTGGGGCGCCACATCGACGAAGCGTCGCCCATGGTGGATGCTCGCCTGAAAGACGGTTCCAGGGTAAATGCCATCATCCCGCCGCTGGCGCTCAAGGGCCCCGCTCTGACCATACGCAAGTTCGCCAAACACAAGCTGTGCGCAGGAGACCTAGTACGCTTAGGTTCCATCAGTCAAGCAATGGCAGAGTTCCTGAGAATCTGCGTGGAATCGCGCAAGAACATTATCGTTTCAGGCGGTACCGGTTCGGGCAAGACCACGCTGCTTAATATCCTTTCCAATTTCATTCCGCCAGGCGAGCGCGTGATCACCGTCGAGGACGCCGCGGAACTCAAGTTGCATCACGAGCATCTGGTCAGCCTGGAGTCTCGTCCGGCCAATATCGAAGGCAAAGGCGCAGTTCATATCCGGGATTTGGTCAAGAACACCCTGCGCATGCGGCCCGATCGTATCGTCGTGGGTGAATGCCGGGGTTCAGAAGCGCTCGACATGCTGCAAGCGATGAACACCGGCCACGAAGGCTCACTCACCACCTTGCATGCCAATTCCTCGCGGGATGGCCTGGCCAGGCTCGAGACCATGATACTCATGGCTGGCATGGATTTGCCGCTCATCGCCATTCGCGAGCAGATAGCCTCCGCGGTTGACTTGATCGTACAGCAGACACGCTTTGCCTGCGGCACCAGGATCGTCAGCAGCATCACGGAAATTACCGGGATGGAAAGTGGCAGGATCCAAATTCAGGAGATCTTCAAGTTCGTCCACAAGGGCTACCAGGCGAGCAGTGGAAAAGTCGTCGGCAACTTTACGGGTTGCGACTTGGTGCCGAGATTTTATGAGGAAATTCTCGCCATCCGGAATGATCTGGATATGTCGATTTTTAAGCCGGTTGAGGCTGGAATGATGGCGTTCGGCGGGCCGAATGAGATAGGCGTCGAGTGACATCATGAGTGAAGCCGAAATACTCGCGCTGTTGAGCTTGGTCGTGGCCCTTTCGGCCGGACTTCTGTCCTGGTTCGCCATCGACATGGGGATTGTGACTTTGGCGCGTTACAGGAACAATTTCACTGAGCGCGCAAAATTTCAGGTTGAAGAATTTTTCCTGTTCATCGATCCGACGAAACTATTCGCCGCCAATCTTGCCATCATGGCAATGGGTGCGCTATTGGCCTGGCTTGTTGCAGGCAGTGCCTTGATCGTAATGCCGGTATTTCTCGCCTTGGCATTGCTTCCGAGGTTGGTATATGCCTGGATGCGCAAGCGCCGGTTGAGGAAATTTGAAGAACAATTGCCTGACGCTCTGATGACGCTCTCAGGGAATTTGCGCGTTGGCTTGGGATTGAGTTTGGCTTTTCAGCAGGTGGTGGCTGAGGCCCAGGCCCCGCTGGCCCAGGAATTTGCTCTGATGTTGCGCGAACAAAGACTCGGGGTAACCCTGGAGCGAAGCCTGAACAATCTGAGTCGCCGCATGCCAACACAAACCACCACGCTGGTGACAGCCGCCATGCGCATTGCAACCGAGACCGGGGGCGGTCTCGCCGAAACGCTGGAACGAACAGCTCAAACCATTCGCAATCGCTTGCAGATGGAAGGCAAGATCGCCGCACTCACTGCGCAAGGCAAGCTGCAGGCTTGGGTCGTCGGACTGTTGCCAATGGGACTTATGGCGATTCTCAACAAGATGGAGCCGGAAGCCATGAGCCTGCTTTGGTCGACCCGCATTGGCTGGGCCAGCATTACCGCAATCGTGTTCCTGGAACTGATGGGCGTGTACCTGATACGCAGAATCGTCGCAATTGATGTTTAAGCTGATGGCCATCATGCCTGAGTATCCTCTTGAAAGCTCGACCCTGATCATGCTCGTCCTGTCGCTGGCGGCAGGGCTGTCTGCAGCCTTGATCGCAGGTCTGCTCGGCCATGCAGTGGCGGCGGTTCCGGAAGAGCAGCGCGAGTACAAAGACAAGCCGCCGCTGGGCTTCAGGCTGCTCTGGTGGCCGATTCAGTGGATCAGTCATTACCTTAGGCCATTGCTATTCAACAAGCCCTACCGCAGGCTGCTAAGCAAGTTGCGCAAGGCCGGTCTGGACTATGGCATCAGCCCGGTACAGTTCACTGCGGCGCGCATCATCTGCGCGTTTATTTTGGTGGCGATCGCTTATTGGTTCCTCGACTCTTTCGACAGAGCGCGGCCAAGTATCGAAGGTCTGGGACTTGGCAATCGCCTGCAGATCTTCGCAATCGGTGCTCTTTTCGGCTGGCTCTATCCCGCTATCTGGCTCAAGGACCGGATTGCCCAGCGCAGGCGAGAACTGCTCAAGACCCTGCCCTTCTATTTGGACATCATCACGCTTTGCATCGAAGCCGGTTTGAATATGCAAGCAGCCATGAGCCAGTCCATAGTCAAGGGACCGAAAGGTGTGATCAGTGAGGAATTCCAGCGCGTACTGCGCGACATCCGCGCTGGCAAATCCCGCGCCGAATCGCTGCGCAGCATGGCCGAGCGCTTGAGCGAGCCGGCTGTGAGCAATTTTTGCAGTTCCGTGATTCAAGCCGAGAGCATGGGCATGAATCTGGGAGCAGTACTTCGTGCGCAGGCCGATCAACGTAGGGTAGAACGCTTTCAGCGTGCGGAAAAGCTGGCAATGGAGGCCCCGGTGAAGCTGCTTTTCCCGCTGATTGCTTTTATCTTTCCCTGCACGTTTATTGTCCTGTTTTTTCCTATCGTCGTGAAATTCATGAATGCCGGATTGTAGGATTTGCCGGATGGGTTCAGTTGTTAGCGGAGGATGCCATGTCCGGGCCGTGCGACACGGAAGTAACCGCAATACTCCATACTCGCACGGGTGCTCATTGCCTGCTGTTAAGACTCGCCGATACCTTCATTGCTCGTTTCAAGGGGCTAATGCTGTCGCGCGTCCTGAATGAAGATCATGGCTTGCTTATTTCTCGTTGCACCAACGTCCATACCTGTTTGATGTGCTACGCGATCGACCTCGTATATCTCGACCGGATGGGAGTGGTGGTCGGCTGTGTGCACGAACTGCGGCCTTGGCGCTACAGCATGTTCGCAGCCGGCCGCGCCGCCCACGTCCTTGAGCTTGCGGCGGGCACGATTTGCCGCCTGGATCTCCGTTGCGGCGACCGGCTGGAGCATCCTCTCTGGCGGGGCACGGTAACGCATGATCTGGCACGCGTCATTTCCAGTCCTGAGCGTGGGTCGGCGATGATCGAATTTGCCGTCGTCGGACCGATCATTACCCTACTGGGTATGGCCATCCTGCAGTACGGCATGCTGTTTTTTGCCAAGAACCAGATCAATCATGCCGGGTTCATGGCCGCGCGTGCGGGTGCCATGGGCAATGCCAATATCGACAGCGTACGACAAGCCTATGTACGGGCAATGGTGCCACTCTATGGCGGCGGGCTGGACACGAGTGAACTGGCGCAGGCATGGACCAAGGCCAACAGTGACATTGTCGGCAACGCTAGGATCGAATTGCTCAACCCAACCAGGGAAAGTTTCGATGACTGGAACGATGAGGAATTGCAGAATACTATCGGCAACGGGAAGCGCGTCATACCCAACAGCGGGTTGGCATACAAGGATCCGAACGTGATCAAGACAAATTCCGGCCAAAATATCCAGGATGCCAATCTGATCAAGATCCGTATCACCCACGGCTACGAAATGAAAGTGCCGTTGATCAGCACGGTCATGCAGTTCATGTTGCGCTGGAGCGATGATGGCAACGATCCATTCATCACCAGTCTCTATGAGAATCGGCGCATCCCGGTGGTCAGCCATGTGACGCTGCAAATGCAGTCGGAGGCGATAGAGCCGGACGGGCCGCTGTCCATGCCCGGCCAAGGCAACGAAGGCCAGCCGCAAGACCCGGGGGAGGCAGCGACGGACGCCTCGGCGCCGCCCAACTGCCTGACCATAGGTTGCACCGTGATCAGTGCCCCGTATGCCCCGGGCGGGGCTGACCCTGGTTCGACGCCGGGCTCCGGGCCGTCAGGATACATGTGCCCGCCGGGCGATCCGAACTGCTCGCAGATGTGCATCGCGGCGGCAGGGCCGCCCTGAATCGCAGCTTCAGTTCGACATCAGGACCGGCACCGTCATGTGCTGGAGTATGTAGCGGGTGCCTGCGCCGCGGCTGACGAAGGGGAAGCCGATCTGACTGTGGGCGCCCATCACCAGAAGGTCGGCGCCGCGGTCGGAAACCTGGTTGAGCAGCATGTCCATGACGCCGACATCGTCCACCACCAGGACTTCGGTCGCCGCCTTGATCCCGTGGCAGGCCAGATGGCGGGCGATCTCGGTGCAGGCGAGCTTGGCCTCGTCGCGGCGCGCATCCAGCGAGACCACGGTGGCCTCGTCGCAGCCTTCGATTAATGACAGCGCGTCATTGAGGGCATGGGCCGCTTCGCGGGATTTGTTCCAGGCGAATAGCGGGCGCTTGAACGCAGCCTGGAAATTGCCGGCGTAGGGTAACAGCAGGACCGGGCGACCCGAATTGACCACCACTTCCTCCGCCAGCTCGGGGGGAACATGGCTCTTGGCGCTCTCGTCGTTCTGGCCGAGCACGATCAGATCCGAATAGCGGGCGAGATCGGTGATCCGGCTCAGCAGTTCATGGTCGCTGCCGCGATTGACGTCGTGCCATTCGGCGTCGGCCAGACCGGCACTGGCTTTCTCGAATGCCGCCTTACTGGCTGCGGCCGCTGCGACATACTCCTCGCTCGGCCAGGTCGCGACGATGCCCACCTGCTGCGGCTGGGCCCGCTGGCCGAAGACGCCGAGCAGTCGCGCCTGGTGGCGGTGCGCCAGCGCAACAGCGATCTCCAGCCTGGCCTGGGTCCGTGCGCCCTGATCGAGATGAACCAGCAAATTCTTCAGTGACATTTTTATTCGCTCCTGTCGATGTGAGATGGCGGGCATTCAATAGTACAGGGGGATATTCTAATCCCTGGGAGGATTCGTGACGAGGAGCGACTGGCTTTCGGCGGCAGGTTGCGCCCTGCCATCCCGCCAACAGAAAGAGCGCGCAAACCATCCGCGCTCCAAAAGGGGTCCCCCGCAGTGTCTGCCAGGCCAGCATCCTGAACCTGAGGTTCAGAGTGGCCACTTTCCTGCCGCTTCAGGTGCCTACGCCCGGCACGGGGCAGGGGAAGGCTCACAACGGCGGCGCATGGTCGGCGGCCAGATGCTCGATATTGGTTCAAGGAATATATGACCTTGACAAGCACCGCAGGGGATTTCCTGGGCGCGCCATGGTGTCACTGCGATGTCACTGGTCAGGTCAGAAAAGCTTGTCCTGCTCGGCCATCGCGGCATCCAAGCGCGCCTCGATGAGTTCGATTCTACGCGCAAATTCCTGCCTGTCAAAGTCATCGAAGCTGCTGTTCGCCGCAGGCGGGGAAGCCGCTTCAGGCGGGGTTTTCGGCGCCAGCAGATCGTGCGCCAGGTTGAGCGCCGTCATCACCGCCAGTCGTTCTCCGGTGCTTTTAGTCTTGGCGGCGATGTCCGCCATCTTGACGCCGACGTAGTCTACCGCGGCGAGCAGCGAGTCCCGTTCTTCCGGGGGGCAGGCGACGCGGTATTCGCGTCCCAGCAGGGTGATGTCGAGAGAGGATGGGGTATTCATTGTTCGGGCAGCGTTTCCATCAAGGCCTCGAGCCGGGCGCGTGCGCTGTCGATCTTGTCGACCAGCAACTGACGCTCTTCCTCGAGTCCGGCCACGCGACTGCGCAAGGCCTGGTTCTCCGCGCGCAGGCTCTGGCAGAACGCGAGGAATTGCTCGATTTTTTGCTCGAGCGCAGTCAGGTCGCCTTTCATAGCCGTCAGTCTGTGGGAAAAATGGTTTCTGGTCAAGCAATAACAGCGTGTTTTGAAGGTGCTTTGGAGTAAATGCCCGAAGACCCTGACCGCACCTGCCTTGCGCCTATTTGCGCTAGAATCCCGTTTCGCCGCAGGGTCATTGCCTTGTGGCGCAGATGTCCGCGGTGCCCGGATGGCCAGGTTAGGGCTGTCGGGTGAAACGGGAAACAGGTGCGCGTCGACTCTTGACGCAATGCCAGTGCTGCCCCCGCAACGGTAAGGAAGCGCGAGTCCATCGAAATGCCACTGAGCGTACGCTCGGGAAGGCGGTGGATTAAATCTTCCGAGCCCGGAGACCGGCCACGGACATCAACGAGCGGAAGCGTCGCGGGGTAGCGACGGCTGGTGCGTATTCATTACGCCAAGCCTCCATCTCCCTGCCCGTTTCCAAATGCAACCTACCGGCCCGCGGGGACGCAGGCCGGCCATGGAGAACCTCATGTCCAAATCCATCTCCCTTACGGCGCTCGCGCTGTGCACCGCTTTTTCTGCTTCTTCAACCGCTGTCGCCGATGATGCCATCGTAATCGTGACTGCTACGCGTTTCCCCGATTCTGCCCCGGACGTCGGCAGCAATGTCTCCGTGATCAGCCAAGCCGACATCGAACATAGTCCGGCACGGACCATCCCGGATCTCCTGAAAACCATCGCCGGCGTCGATATTCGTCCCCTGTATGGGTCCATGGGCATAGACTCCATTGTGGACATTCGCGGCAGCGGCGATACCGCGGGCAGCAATACCTTGATCCTGGTCGACGGCCAGCGGCTTAATCCCGTCGATTCGGGAAGCATCAAGTGGGATACGATTCCGCTGTCGGCGATCAAACAAATCGAGATCATTCGCGGCAGCAACTCGGTGCTCTACGGCGATCGGGCGAACGCCGGTGTGATCAACATCATCACCGACAAGAGCGACAAGTTGCGGGCGTCGCTCAAGGCGGAGGCCGGTTCCTTCGGTTATTCATCCATGGATGCTTCAGCGGGCGGGGGGAAGGATGGCTGGTATGGCAATCTCTTTGCCCACGATGCGTCGTCCGACGGTTATCGCGTCAATAGCGACGCAAAACAGAGTTCGGCCGGCGGTCGCATCGCACGCCGTTACGACGATGGTGAGGCGTTCCTGGACTTTTCGGATTATCGGGAACGCTACGGGCTGCCCAGCGCGCTCACGCTTGCCCAGTACAACAACAATCCCCGTCAGTCGACGACCCCGAATTACCGTACGGAAAACGACGGTTACCGCGTCCGTCCGGGCGCGTCATTCAAGCTCGGCAGTGAGCTCAGTGCCGAGATCGACGGCAGTTACAGCGACAGTCAGTTGAAAGCCCGGAACGTCGACTGGCTGTATCGGCAACAGTGGCGGGAAACGACGCTCGCGTTCTCGCCGCGCCTGAAGTGGAATCACAGTCTCGCCTCAAGCATGAGCAGCGTAACCATCGCCGGTATCGATTTCTATGACGGCAAGGCGGTCGGCGATCAACTGGATTTCACGACGGGCAGTCTGCAGGACAGGCAGATCGGGCAGCAGCGGAGCCAGGGTATGTATTTTCAGAATGCGTCGTTGTGGAAAAATGGTGTCGACACGACGGCCGGACTGCGTCGCCAGCATTTTTCCCAGCAGGTCAGCGACGGGAGCGCCAATCTGCAGGCGCAGAACGGCGCTGATCTGACCGCCTGGGATCTCGCCGCCGGCTACCGTTTCACGCCCGCCTGGCGTGCCTATGTCAAGGCGGCAAGAAACTTCCGGCTGCCCAATACCGATGAGCTGTTCGCATATGATCCCAACACTTACAAGGCGATATTCAATGGCGCTCTGAAACCTCAGACCGGCCAATTGTTCGAAGGCGGGCTGTCCTGGAGCACCAGCCAATTCATGCAGCAATTCACTCTGTTCCAGCAGGACAACCACAACGAGATCGGCTACATTGCCGCCAATGGTCTCAATGCCAACCTGGATCCGACCCGCAGACGGGGCGCGGAATGGGAAGCCCGCTGGACGCCTGAGCGGAACTGGACTTTGCGTGGCAGTATGACGACCATCCAGGCCATATTCACCGAAGGTGCCTACAGCGGCAAGACGATTCCGCTCGTGCCTGGTTACAAGGAATCCATCAGCGCGCAGTGGGATGGCGCCGGGGCGGGAATCCATAGCCTGACCGTGGTGAGCGTCGGCGACCGTTATTTCGGCAACGACTTTACCAACACCCTGAACAAACTGGACCGATACACCACGCTCGACTATCAGGTGCAATGGAACATGAAACCCTGCTCGGTGATACTGAGAGCCGCCAATCTTACGGACAGGAGGTACGCGGCGATCGGCTATAGCAGTACCTATTATCCTGCCGATCCGCGCAGCTTCTCCGTTTCGCTCAAGGTGGACTTGTTCTAAATCCATGCCCAACCGCCGCCGTGCCCTGCTGATCGTGTTTCTGCTGGCCATGGCGGCGCTCGCCAGTGTGGCGGCTTCCCTGGCCGCCGGTAGCCTGCCGCTCGGCTACTCCGATCTTTGGCAGGTCTTCCGCGGCGACGAAACCGGTATCGTCGCCGAGGTGGTGCGCACGCTGCGCCTGCCACGCGCCCTTGCCGGTCTCGCTTGCGGCGGTTTGCTGGCGCTTGCAGGTAGCCTGATGCAAGTGCTGCTGAAGAATCCGCTGGCCGACCCCTATGTGCTCGGCGTCTCCGGCGGCGCTTCGGTGGGGGCTCTGGCCGCGATGCTCTTCGGCCTGCCGCTCATCATGCTGCATCTGGGTGCCTTTGCCGGCGCGCTGATCAGCATGCTCCTGGTTTTCGGTCTGGCACACGGCGACGGCAGTTGGACCCAGACCCGCCTCTTGCTCACGGGCGTCATCGTCGCTTCCGGATGTGGCGCGCTGGTGGCGCTGATGCTCTCCGTCGCACCGGAACATCAGCTGCGCGGCATGCTGTTCTGGCTGATGGGCGATCTTTCCCAGGGTGAATCGTCCTGGCCGGCGCTGACGGTTCTGGCGCTCGGTCTCGTGGCCGTTTTGCCCTTCGCGCGGGACCTCGGTATTCTGGCCCGCGGCGAACTTTCGGCCCAGGCGCTGGGCGTTCCTGTGGCGCGACTGCGCATCCTGGTTTATGTCCTGGCATCGCTGTTCACGGCAGTGGCGGTGAACAGCGCCGGCAGCATAGGCTTCATCGGACTGATCGTGCCACATCTGGTGCGTCTGGCCATGAAGAGCAGCGCCGGCAACGATCAGCGCTTGTTGCTGCCGGCCTCGGCGCTGGCCGGCGGAGCGCTGCTGGTCACGGCGGACACGCTGGCGCGCACGATCGTCGCGCCGCAGCAGTTGCCGGTCGGCGTGCTCACGGCCCTGCTCGGCGTGCCTGCCTTCCTCTACCTCCTGGCGCGACAACAGAGATGACGGCCATCACCCAAGCCCTCCTCTCGACTCGCGGTCTCGACGTCGCCATTGCCGGCAGGACGCTGGTGCGCGACCTCGACATCCGTGTGGATAGCGGCGAGACGCTGGCCATCCTCGGCCGCAACGGCAGCGGCAAAACCACGCTGCTGCACACCCTGGCCGGCCTGCGCCCGCCATCTTGCGGGGGTGTCGAATTGTGCGGCAAACAGTACCTGGCGCACGGACCGCGCGCGGCGGCACGCCTGCGCGGCCTCCTGGCGCAGACGCAGAGCGATGCTTTCCCGGCCAGCGTACTGGAGACCGCGCTGATCGGTCGCCATCCGCATCTCGGCCGCTGGGCCTGGGAGAGTGCGTCGGACGAGCGTATCGCCCGAGATGCCCTCTCGGCTGTAGGCCTCCAAGATCTTGAGGGCCGCGAGGTGCACACCCTCTCCGGCGGCGAACGGCAGCGGCTGGGCATAGCCACGCTGCTGACGCAGCAGCCGTTGCTCTACTTTCTCGACGAACCGCTCGCCCATCTGGATCTCGCCCATCAGATCGCCATTCTCGAACTGACGCGGCGCTACGCTGCCGCTTGCGGCGCCGCCTTCGTCGTCGTCCTGCACGACATGAATCTCGCCCTGCGCTATTGCCGGCGCACCCTGCTGCTGTTCGGCGACGGCCGCTGGCAGGAAGGGACTAGCGAAGAAGTGCTGACCGCCGAGAGTCTCTCGGAACTCTACGGGCACCCGTTGCGCGAACTTAACGACGGCGGTTGCCGCTATTTCGTCGCTGCCTGAACTTTACGGCCTGCGCGTGTCAGTCGCGCCCGGTCGTCGGCTGCGCACAGTCTCCATTTCGGTGCACAACAGTTGCGCGCCGTCGAGAACCCGCGGCGTGTGCCGGGTGATGATGTCGGGAGGAACGAAGAACAGGTTGTCACGAGCTGTCGCGGTCAGATCGCGCCAGCGGCGCCACATGTCCAGCCATTTGGGCCGGGTTTCGTCCATGCCGCTGGCGACGATGGCCTCGGGATTGGCGGCGAGGACTGCTTCGACAGAAACCGTCGGCGCCAGTTGCGACAGCCCGGCGAAGATGTTCTCTGCGCCGCACAGGCGCATCACGTCGCTGATCAACTGTTCGCCATTGACCGTCATCAGAGGCTGGTCCCAGATCTGGTAGAAGGCGCGCACTAGCGGACGCTTTGCATAGCGGCTGGAGAGTTCGGCCTTGCGGGCAAGAAATGCGCGCGCGGCATCGTTGGCGACGGTGCTGGTGCCGGCCAGTTCGCCGAAACGCGCGATGCCAGTCGCGATGTCGTCGATCTTCCGCGGCTGGCTGATGAACAAAGGCAGGCCGATGGCTTTCAGTTTGGCGAGATGCGCGGCAGAGTTGCCGCTGCCCCAGGCGATCACCAGATCGGGCTTCAAGGCGACGATGGCCTCGAGGTCGAGGCGGTCGGCACTGCCGACGCGCGGCAAGCGCCGGGCTGCCTCAGGATAATCGCTGTAGTCGCTGACGCCGACGATGAAACCGCCGGCGCCTGCGGCAAAGAGATTTTCGGTGATATGCGGTGCCAGGCTGACGATGCGTCGCGCCGGTGAGAAGAGGCGCAGCGTCTGCTTAGTGTCGTCCTGCGCGACGATCACGGCCTCGGCGTTCGCCGAGGCGAGCAAGAGTACAACGGCCAGTGCGATATTCCAGGAACGCGCACCGCCCAATATCGGTTCAGTCATGGAGCGAGCGTAGCACAGGCAGAGATGCCGCCAACGGGCGTGGCTGTTGCCAAGTTTTCTAGCGACATTGATTAATTGACACCTATTCATTGCATCTGTAAATTGGCCGGCGCTGAACGATTTTTGAAACGCCGCGCCGCTTCGCTCGACTATAAAAAACTGGAGACTCTGATGCTAAGGAAATCGTTACTCTCTGTGCTCGCCACTGCGGCGGTTGCCTATGGCGGCTTGGCCATTGCGGCGTCGGTCAGTATTTCATCGAAGGACATTGGCGGTGTCGTGACCGGCGACAAGGGGCCGGAGGCGGGGGTCTGGGTGATCGCAGAAACCCGCGATCTGCCGACCAAGTTCGCCAAGATCGTGGTGACTGACGACAAGGGAAGATTCGTCATTCCCGAACTGCCCAAGGCCAACTATCAGGTCTGGGTTCGCGGATACGGGCTGGTGGATTCGGCCAAGGTGGCCGCGAAGCCCGGCAAGCTGCTGGCACTGAAGGCGGTGACGGCGCCAACAGCAAAGGCCGCTGCGGAGTATTACCCCGGCGTCTATTGGTACTCGATGCTGGAAATCCCGAAGAGCACCGAGTTTCCGGGAACCGGGGACAAGGGCAACGGCATTGCGCCGACGATGAAAAGCCAGCATGCCTGGATCGATACCGTCAAGAATGGCTGCCAGTCCTGTCACGCGCTGGGCACGAAGGGGATACGCGAGGTTCCGGAAACCTTCGCCAAGACAGGCAGCTCCTTCACCGCATGGGCGGGCAGAACCCAGGCCGGTCAGGCCTTGACGTATATGGCGTTGGTCCTGGGCAGCCTCGGTCCGGAGAAGGCATTGACGCTCTTCGCCAACTGGACCGATCGCATTGCCGCCGGCGAACTGCCTTTCGCCAAACCCGAGCGTCCGACGGGCGTCGAGCGCAACGCTGTCTATACGCTATGGGACTGGTCGAGCCCGAAGCACTACATGCATGATGCGATTTCCACGGACAAGAGGCATCCGACGGTCAATGCCAATGGCCTGATCTGGGGCGCGCCCGAAGAGAGCACCGACCTGATTCCGACGCTGGACCCGGTCAAAAATATCGCCTCCAGCGTCAAGCAACCCTACCTCGATCCGGCAACGCCGTCGCAACTGGATGCGCCCCGCGGCAATTCCGCTTACTGGGGCATGGATCCGATCTGGGATGGCCACACCAGCATCCACAACCTGATCATGGACGAGACTGGCAAGATGTGGTTCGCGGCGAGAATTCGCCCGATCGGCAGCAATCCGGATTTCTGCAAGCCGGGGACGACGCTTCCTTCAGCGAAGGTCGTGCCGCTGAAGGAGTCGTTCCGCCAGCTTACCCTATACGACCCCAAAACCCGCAAGTGGAACCTGATCGACACCTGCTTCAGCACCCATCACGTGTATTTCGGTCATGACGCCGACAACACCTTGTGGACCAGCGCCGGCCCGCCCATGAGCGGCGTGGTCGGCTGGCTGAATACCAAGATGTATCTCGAGACTCATGACCAGGCCAAGTCGCAGGGGTGGACGCCGCTGATCATCGATACCAACGGTAATGGCCAGCGCGATGAATACGTCGAAGCCAATCAGCCGCTCGATCCGGGCAAGGACAAGCGCATCATGGCGGCCTTCTACGGCGTGCAGCCCAGTCCGGTCGATGACGTGATCTGGGGGCAGGCGATGGACCGCGGCTTCTCGCGCGTCGATCAGCCCGGTTATCTGCTCCGACTGAAGCCCGGGTCCGATCCGGCGAATACCGCACTGACCGAGATCTATCAACCGCCCGAGGGGACGTTCGGCCCGCGCGGTATCGACGTGGATTTGAACGGCGTCGTCTGGACCGTCCTGTCGAGCGGCCATCTCGCGAGTTTCGATCGCAGCTTGTGCAAGGGGCCGCTGAACGGCCCGACTACCGCCGAAGGCAAGCAGTGTCCCGAAGGCTGGAAGCTGTACCAGTTTCCCGGCCCGCAATTCAAGGGGCTCGATGCGCCGGGCAGTGCCGATCATGCTTACTACGTCTGGGTCGATCGCTACAATACCCTGGGTCTGGGCGCCAATGTGCCGATCGCCTCGACCAATGGCGGCGAATCCCTGCTCGCCCTGGTCAAGGACAAGTTCGTGAATCTGCATGTGCCTTATCCCATGGGTTTCTTCACCAAGAACGTCGATGGCCGGATCGATAATCCCAAGGCCGGCTGGAAAGGCCGCGCGATCTGGACCACTTCGGGAACCCGTGCCAATTTCCATGGCGAAGGCGGCACGGACGCTTATCCGAAAGTGTTCAAGGTGCAGATGCGCCCGGATCCGCTGGCGCATTGATGGCAACCTGCACGGGCAAGCCCGTGCAGCGGTAAGAAGGGTAGGGCAGTTCGGCGTGGGATAATCGTTGCGGCGCAGCTTGAGTTGCGCCGCAACGAAAAGGCTCCCATGCGCAGCGATACCCTGATGGTGCAGGGCACCACCTCCGATGCCGGCAAGACCACGCTGGTCGCCGGCCTGTGCCGTGTGCTGGCCAGGCAGGGCGTGCGCGTGGCGCCGTTCAAGCCGCAGAACATGGCCTTGAACAGCGCGGTGACGGCAGACGGCGGAGAGATCGGCCGGGCCCAGGCGCTGCAGGCGATGGCGGCGCGCCTGCCGCCGCACACCGACTTCAATCCGGTGCTGCTCAAGCCTTCCTCCGATATCGGCGCCCAGATCATCATCCACGGGCGGGCGCGCCACGACATGGATGCCCGTGCCTATCACGAGTACAAGCCTCGCGCGATGGCGGCGGTGATGGAATCCTACGCGCGGCTGACAGCGCAATACGAAATGGTGATGGTCGAGGGCGCCGGCAGTCCGGCCGAGATCAATCTGCGCGATCGCGACATTGCCAACATGGGCTTTGCGGAACTGGCGGACTGCCCGGTGATCCTGATCGCCGACATCGACCGCGGCGGCGTTTTTGCCCACCTCGTCGGCACCCTGGAGCTTCTTTCGGCGAGCGAGCGTGAGCGCATCGTCGGCTTCGTCATCAACCGTTTTCGCGGCGACATGAGCCTGCTGCAGTCCGGGCTGGACTGGCTGGAGACGCGAACCGGCAAGCCAGTGCTGGGTGTCCTGCCCTATCTCATGGGCTTCCATCTCGACGCCGAGGATGCCCTGCCGCGCAGCGCCAGCGGCGACTCCGCTTCCCGGCTACGGATCATCGCGCCGGCTTTGCCGCGCATCGCCAACGCCACCGATTGCGACCCGTTGCGCCTGCATCCCGAACTGGCCTTCCGTTTCGTCGGTCCGGGGCAAGCAATACCGCCGGCCGACCTGATTGTCCTGCCCGGCAGCAAGGCGGTGCAGGCCGACCTCGCTTGGTTGCGGGCCAACGGCTGGGAACAGGCGATAAAAAGCCACTTGCGCTACGGCGGCAAGTTGCTCGGCATCTGCGGCGGTTTGCAGATGCTAGGCCGCGCGCTGCACGATCCGCTCGGGCTGGAAGGGCTTCCGGGCAGCGGCGCCGGGCTCGACCTTCTCGATCTCGAGACGACGCTCGGCCCCGAGAAGCAACTGGAGAACGTTGCCGGCACGCTGGCCTTAGCCGGAGGCGCAGCGTTCAAGGGCTACGAAATCCATATGGGCATCTCCCACGGTCCGGCGCTGGCTAGACCCGCTGTGCGAATAGATGGCCCCGCCGGCAGGTCTGACGGCGCGCTGTCGGACGACGGCCAGATACTCGCGAGCTACGTCCACGGCCTGTTCGATGCGCCGGGCGCCCTGTCCGCCCTGCTCGCCTGGGCGAGCATGAACACCGCGGCCGGTGCGGCGTCGTTCGGGCATTTCGACCTGGCGGCGCGGCGCGAAGCCGACATCGACCGGCTCGCCGACATGCTCGAAGAGCATCTCGACTGGCGGCGCCTGGCCGAGTGGCTGCCGGTCATGCAAGCGATGGCGCGGGCTTAGGCGGAATTCCGCTATGCTAGACTACGCAGCCGCCTGATCGCCCATACCAAGCTTTCAACACTCTTCTAACGATGGTTGAGAACGCGGTCACCGGATAGCCATCCGGTTCCAGCGATGGTCAATTTCAGAGGATCATCATCGAACTATCCGTCATCATCATCACCAAGAACGAGGGGCTTAACATTCGCGCCTGCCTCGATTCGGTGACATGGGCGAATGAAATCATCGTGGTGGACTCCGGCAGTACGGACGACACGGTTGCTATTTGTCGCGAATTCACTTCCCACGTATATCAGCACGACTGGCCGGGTTTTGGCGCGCAGAAGAATCGCGCGCTGAATTACGCCAGCAAGAAGTGGGTGTTGTCCTTGGATGCGGATGAGCGGGTGCCGCACGGATTGCGCATGGAGATTGAATCTGCCATGCGCGAGGAGCGCGAGGAAGCTTATGAGATGCCACGCCTGTCGAGCTTCTTCGGGCGCTACATCCGGCACTCCGGCTGGCGCCCTGATTATGTAACGCGTTTGTTCAAGCGCGGGGCGGGAAAATTTTCCGATGATCTGGTGCATGAACGGGTGATCATCAGCGGCAATAAGGGCAGGCTGCGGCAGTCGATATTGCATGAGTCTTTCCGTGATGCAGAAGAATTGCTGGACAAGATCAACCATTATTCGACTGCCAGCGCGCTCATGCTGCGCAAGAAAAATCGCACGGCTTCCCTGAGGACGGCCGTTGCTCATGGCCTCTGGGCATTCCTGCGAAGCTATCTCCTGCGGGCAGGTTTCCTCGATGGGCGAGAAGGCTTCATGCTGGCAGTCTCAACGGCTGAAGGCGCTTATTATCGCTACGTGAAACTGATGCTGATGACGGACAAGAAATAGGCCCATGGCGGAAATCATCAATGTGGTCGAGCCGACGCTCGACACTGAAGCCGGGCACTGCTACAGCTTCATCAGTGCATTGTGCAGGGCCGGTGATGCATCGCGAATGCTCCGTTTGTGGGTCAGCCGTCGCGTCGAACTCGCTTTTGCGGAAAAGCACATCCAAATAAGGAAGCACTTTTTTCGCAGGATACGCCGGTTGCAAAGCTATTTTTTATATCGAAAATTGTTGGCGGAGCCGGGGAAACTATTCATCTCGACGGCAGGCCGAACGGATCTGCTCCTGCTTGATTGGGCATCGAGAGAAGCGATACCGGAAAAAAAAGCCTATCTTTATTTTCACTGGTTCAACGCCAATGACAAAAAACTGTCCAGTTTGAAGGCGATCGCGCACAGGCAACCCAATCTGGTAATTCTTGGTCCGACCCCATCGGTAGTCAAGATATTCCATGACGCCGGTTTTCGGGGAGCCCGCGTCGTACCCTACCCGATCTCAAGACGCGATGCGAATTTTCAGGCTGAGCCGAATCAGTTCCGGCATTTGCTTTATGCGGGCGCGGCGCGACGGGACAAAGGGTTCTCGCATGTCGTTGATCTGGTGGCCCATTTACAGGAATGCGGCCTGCAAATACCGGTCTTGCTGCAGACCTCGCCAGAGCATTACGGCAAATACGACGCGACAACCCAGGCGGACATCCAGCGCTTGCAGGCCATAGCCTATCCCTACCTTCGGCTTTGCCCGGAAACACTTGATAACAGGGGTTATGCAGACATTTTTGTCGGAGCAATCTGCCTGCAATTGTATGACCAGTCCGACTTCATTGATCGCGTGAGCGGAGTGACGCTGGATGCATTTTCAGCAGGTTGCCCTACGGTGGCGACGGCAGGTACATGGATGGCCAGAATGGCGCAACGCTTCGAGGCCGGGGTATCTGTCGCTGACCTGTCTGCGCCACAGGTGTTGTCCGCAGTAGAGCGCGTGATGGCCGAGTATGCGGACTACAACAGACATGCACTTCATGCGGGTAAGATTCTGCAAGAAGAAAACGATGCCGGGACCCTGTTCAGGGTGTTGGCGAATTAGCGCCTGGATTTCGACGATCAATGGACGCATCGCCCCGGACCCCTCTGACGATTGCTGTTGTCGTGCCGAAGTACGGCCTGGTCGGCGGCGGCGAGCGCTTTGCCAGCGAGATAACCGAGCGCTTGGCCCGGAATGAAAACTTCAACATCCATGTCTTTGCCAACCGCTGGGTTGTCGGTTCGGAGCGGATCACCTTTCACAAGGTTCCGATCATCCGCTTCCCGCGCTTTCTGCGCCCATTGTCGTTCGCATGGTTTGCCAGCCGGATGGTGCGGCGCGGGAACTTCGATCTGGTGCATGCCCATGAATGGATATTGAACGGTGATATATTTTCGGTGCACTCCGTGCCCCACGCTGGCTGGATTCGCGAAGTGAGAAAAAAGAGTCCCAGCCTTTTCGACCGTTCGAGAATTGCCGTCGAGCGCAGGACGCTGATGAACGGGCGGGCGTCCCGGTTCTTCCCAGTATCCAGCATCGCCATGGAAGCCTTCCGCCGCGAGTATCCAACGCTGCCGGGGCTGTGGCAGGTGCTTGCGCCTGGCGTTGACCTGGCAAGGTTCTCGGCGCCGGATCGCGCCGCATGTCGCGCGGAAATACGGGAGCGCCATGGGATCGGCGCAGCTGATATCCTCCTGCTCTTCGTCGGGATGAATTTCGCAGTCAAGGGCCTGGACACCATCATCGCGGCCCTGGCCAAGGCCAGAGCGGCACGACCCGGGGCGAACATTCGGCTCCTCGTGGTGGGCCGGGGAGACGAGGGCAGCTACCGCAGAATGGCGCAATCCCTGGGTATCGCCGAAGCCGTGACATTCGCCGGAACGCGGGGTGATGGGCTGGAGCGCTACTATCGGGCAGCGGACATCTTCATCATGCTCTCGCAGTTCGATACCTTCGGCATGGTGGTGCTGGAAGCAATGGCCGCAGGACTGCCGGTGATCCTCAGTCCCAACGTGGGAGCGAAGGACCTCGTGGAAGAAGGTCTCAACGGCTTCATTCTCCCCGAGCCTCGGGATGAGCATGCCGCTGCAGACCGGATCGGCCAATTGTCGGATGTGCCGCGGCGGGCATCGATGGGAACGGCAGCGGAACGGACCGCTGCGATGCACGATTGGGAGCGACTGGCGGGTATGATTGAGCAGGTATATCGAAGAATGAATGCCTACGGATTGAATGAAACTGGCAAGGGGGAGGCCGTTTGATTTCAAAAATCACCCAGACTGCGGTGGCCGGGTCCCCGGTTCACACCCTATGACCCTTGTCCGTATCGCCAAGGATTGGGACTGGCCGGATTTGTTGCGCCAGACGCCGGGAAGCAAGGGCATCTGGGACGGCATTCAATTCACCACCGATGAGGTTGAGGAGTGCGATCTGCTGGTCATGCTGAACAACCGCATGAAGCACGCAGTGCACGCTCGCTGTCCGCAGGGCCGCGTCTGGGCCCTGATGCAGGAACCGTATGCCAAGGGATTTACTGACTGGATGGCCGAAGGTCACGAGGCATTTGATCGGGTTTACACCAATTTCCTGCCGTCGTCTGACCCGAAATACATCAACTCCCAGCCGGCCATTCCTTGGCACGTCAACCGTAGCTTCGATGAGTTGACGACCTGCGCGATTCCGGAAAAGACTCGTCCGCTTTCCTGGATTGTAGGCAATTGTCGCGATTTGCCTGGCCACATGAAGCGGCTTTCCTTTCTTCGTACGGTACAAGCTGACACGCACCTGGGCATAGACCTGTATGGTCGGGCTGTCCGTTTCATCGAAGACAAGTGGGACGGTCTGGCGGCTTACCGTTACTCAATTGCGGCGGAAAACACCTCATGGCCGGATTACTGGACCGAGAAAATTGCCGACTGTTTTCTCACCTGGACGATCCCCTTCTACCACGGTTGCGGCAACCTCGAACAATACTTTCCTGCCGATTCCTTTATTCGGATTGATATCAACAGGCCGGATGAGGCAATCGCGATAATCAAACGTTCATTAAAGGAAGATGACTGGATCCGGCGACTTCCTGCGCTTGAAGAAGCGAGGCGCCGTGTCCTTTACGACTACCAGATCTTTCCGCTGCTGACCAGGCTGCTCAAGCCTGAGCCGGTGCTGGCCCAAGTAATAAGTGAGCGGACGGTGTCGGCTTACCGACGCAGTACTATGACGAAATTGAGGCGGATGATGTACAAGGTGCAAAAGCACTATCTCAGGATGAAGGCATGAAGGCAAGTGTCATCATTTGCTTTTATGATCGCTTGGATCTGCTCCCAGTCTGCCTCGACTCCTTGCGAGGATCTTCGGCCGAATTTCACGAAGTGGTTCTGGCTGATGATGGGTCGAGCGAAGATGTCGTGAGAAGCGTGCAGAGCCTGGTGAAGAACTACGATTTTCCTATCCTTCATGCCTGGCATCCTCGGCAGGGGCCACGCCGCTCAGCCACCAGGAACAACGGCATTCGTCATGCTACGGGTGACTACCTAATATTTCTCGATGCCGATTTTGCGCTGCTTCCCGGCGCAATTCGCGGTCATATCGAAGTCGCCAAACGAGGGTATTTCGCAGCCGGACGCTGCAAATATACGACCGAGGAACAATGCCGCAGAATTCTTGCGCAAGGAGCATCGGAACTGCTTCTGGAATCCATCTACGCCGATCTTTCTGAAGCCTCCATTGAAAAGGAGCACCGCCGGTTCGTCCGCTATTCCTTGCTACGCAGGTTTGGCCTTGCTTCGCCGAAGAAAGCCACGTTCGGGGGGCATTTTTCGGCCTTCAAGAAGGATGTGGAAGCGATAAACGGATACGATGAAAATTTCATCGGCTGGGGTGGGGAGGATATGGACTTTGCCTTGAGGATGGTGCGGGCTGGATATCGAGGGTCTTCCGTGATCAGGACAGCCCGTGTGCTGCATCTTTGGCATCCGAGTGAAATGGTGGGAGCGCACTGGAAGGAAGGTGCGAATATGAAATATTACTCACGCGTCAAAGTACCCGTTGTTTGCGAAAACGGTCTCGTTCATAAATCACCGTGATACCCGGTTGCTAGGACGATATACATAATGAGTCTCTTGAAGCGCATCGCTGACGGAATTCTGAATATTGGAACTCGCGTTCTCGGCAAACGCGAGGCCAGCGTAAAGCCAGAACATGTCTCCATTGGCATTACGACCTTCGAGGCACGGTTTGACAGTTACTTCGTGCCCTTACTCAAGCGGATCCGGGAGTGTACCGATTGCGAGATTGTGGTCGCCATTAATGGTGAGCATGATCATCCGTTCAGCCAGGACTACCGCAGAAAGATCCTTAGGTGCATTGCCGATTTCGATAATGTGTATCCCATAGTTTTCCCCCAATTCAGAGGGCTTTCAAAATTATGGAACAGCATTGTCATCCATGCCAGTCATGATCATATTCTGATGCTGAATGACGATATCATGATCGAGAGTCTGGATTTCATGAAACTTGTAACGGATTTGATCAATCGGAACGAGGGAAAATCTTTCCTCATCAATCGTTCCTGGTCGCATTATTTGATAAGCCGCGAGGAATTGGATACCTTGGGCTATTTCGATGAACGTCTTCTGGGGATAGGGGAAGAAGACGGCGATATGACCTGGCGATACATCAAACAATTCGGCCAAGCAATGCCGAGTTTCAAGATCAGGGGCTTCCAGAACTTCGCGGAAGAAACCGTCCGAAGCTACAAGCCGGTCAATGTCCAGACCCACTCTGGCACAAAGTATAGCCTCTTCAATAAAAGGTTCATCCACGAGGAAAAGTATTCGCCGGTGGCTGAAGGTGTACAGGGGATGTTCGAAACGGCGGCCGTCATGAAAGATCCCGGCGAGAGACAATATCCGAATGAACAGTTTTACCGGCTTCGTCGGGAAGAACTGTAAGTTGCCGTCACCTGATCGCCAGATACGCGTAACGTCGGAACTTATCTGTTGTATATCGCAGAAGGCTGAAGCATTCCATGGTTCGTTCCCTGAGCGTCTTCTTAACATGCAAACCGTAATCACCCGAGTGCATGTCGTCGAGGATCGTAATCGAGGGAAGTGAAGCAAAATCCAACACCCTGTTCAGCGAACTTTTGCGAACTGGAAAAGACCCGAAATCATAAAAAACAAGGTCAAACATTCCGTAACCACCCACTGTCAATTCGTCCCAGGTAATTAATCCATTTCCTGGTAGATCATTGTGACGCAAAAATTCACGAGTTTTGTCCAGCCACACCGGCGCATCGTCGACAGTCAATACCTCGCTGTTCGGAGAATGGTTCTTTATCCAGTAACGAAAACAAAACGAGCTAAAACCGGACCCTAAATCGAGGATTTTTTTGGGCTTGGCTATTTCACAAAGAGCCAGTGTAAAGGTGGCCAATTCAAATGACATAGCCATTACGTCGCTCGATGTGGTTGATACATAATCTTTATAGTAGGGGGCAAGCGACCGCCCAAATTCCTGCATTCTCTGTTCAATCAGCTCGGGACTTACTTCTAGTTTCAAACTCAATTTTGATACGTCGCGACGTGATTCAAAGAGTTTCAGCAATTTCAGGTCGTAGATCTTTATGCGAAAGTAGCCATAATTAAAACGCTTGAGCCGCTTAAAAAACCTCAACTTATCTTTTTTCATTGTTTATCTCGGTGAGTTCAATGGCCACGTCTGGGGAGGGGACGAATGGCGCCCGAAAGGCCGCGCATGAAGCAGCAAATCGTGATTGATTTCTTTATATCATGAAAAGTAAAAGCGCAGCGGCTACTGCATACACTCTATCGACACCCAGTTCGTCAAGGCAGTAACTCTTCTCTGAATCATTGCAACCTTTCATGTTACAAGGAACGCATGGAATTTCTGCCGTGACGACCCGATGCAGTTCATCTGCGACGGTCCAGCTTTGCCAGTTGCCTGGGCCGAAAATGGTCAATGTCGGCACTCCGACAGCTGCAGCGATATGCGGTGCGGCGCTGTCTACACCCAAGTGGAGCGTGCTCATGGCAATAAGTGCGGAAATTTCGCCGAGCGTTGTTCTTCCCGCCAGATTGAAAGCGCGATCGCTGCGGCCCGAGACGATCTCCCGACAAGCGCCGACTTCATCTGATGAGCCGATCAGAACCGCCTTCAGCCCGTGATTTTGCCAGAGCAGATCGATGATCCTCGCCCACTTTCGATATTCCCACTCCTTGTACTTCCACCGCGAGCAGGGATTGATGGTTACCCAGCGATTGCCGGGAGTCAGGCCGCATTCCTGTAGCAGTGCCAGCGAACGGATTCTGTCGGGCAGTGCAACGTACAGCCTCGGCACAGAGTCTGCAGTGACGATGCCGATGGCGCGTACGATGCGTAGCGATTGCTCCGCCCCTGGATGCACAGGTGGCGGGGCATAAGGAGGATCGGGGAGAAGTCGGGTAAATAGGTGCTTGTACCAAAAAGGCTTATGTTCTTCTTGCCGGCCAATCCGCACCTTCGCTCCGGTCAGGAAGGAAAGGATTGCGCTTCGATCCCCGGTGCGCAGCGCAATCACGAGATCATACCGGGCAGTCCGAAGGCGACGGGCTAGGAGAAAGTTCTCTCGTAGAGTGGCAGCCAGAGATCCGTAGCTCCTTCCGGTTTCGATGACTTCATAAAGATTTGGATCGGCGGTCAGGAGATCCCCGAAAGGCTTTCGCACCAGGATTGATACACGGGCCGAGGAATAGGTTTCCCTGACAGCCCTGATCGTCGGAGTGGTCAGGACGACGTCGCCAATATCGCCCAACTGGATCAGCAGAATGTTATGAAATTTGATCATGGCAAGGTGCGTTCGGCGACAATTGAAAAAGGCCGATTGGCCGGAAAGTTGCCAGGAGCGCTGTAATAAGAAAACGCTCGTAAAGGATCCCGAAATGCAGCGCAGTCGTCAGAAACCGCCTTACAGCTATCTGTTTCACAGAATGCATTGGGCTTGCTAATCTCTGACGAGTTCAGCGTGGCCAAGCAAGAGAACCGCGCCCTTGGGATCGCCTCGAATATCTTGGCGCTACCGTGGTAGATTGGCATGTTGTCGCAATTAAACGCATCAAAAACATTTCCGAAATGAACGGCGGGTGTTGCCTCGTCAGCCACCTTAATAAAATTAGGTCTCATATGAACATCTTCCATTGTCTAATCAACTGGATTAGATTAAGAAACTATAAGAGCCTCAAGATCAATAATGCGATATTCATTTACGATCCCAACTTCGACCCCGGGATCAGAGAGTACTATCTTTATATCAGCAGACTTTTGATCAATGCCCTGCAAGGGTCAAACGCTAAATGCATAATTAACTTCGGCCTTCGCAAGCTGAAGTTGATTCGCCAGAATATTCCAATTATTTCCATCGATTTTCAGATTGAGCATACCCTTGTAAAGCCCGGCGGCAGGGGCGGTGAACATGCTCCCGTAGGTAAGATAGGCATCCGAGGTGACCCGGATAGCCAATATTTGTGCAGGATAGCTAACTACCATATGCTTAATGGTCAGGATATCGTCATTGAATATAGCCGAATCAATCTCGTCAATATCCGGCTGAGTGGCATCTATAAAGAATACTTAAACAAGAGTTTCTTGGTTGCTCCAACCTTGTATCACCTTAAGTCATATTCCCAGAATGACCAACGTCAATATGACACTATTACGCTCTTTCAAAACCCCGAAGAACCCAGAAGGAAGAAATTTACCCTAACTTTGACCGCCAGGAATGTACGATTTGAAAATCTGAATAACATATTCGACCATCTTGATTCGGTTTACCTGAAAACAAAAATTCTCATCAATATTCGGCAAACGGATTTTCATGACACTCTTGAGGAGTTAAGAATACTTCCAGCGCTCAGATGTGGCGTGATCGTGATCAGCGAGGACAGCCCACTCAAAGAATGTTGTATGTATAGCGAATTCATACTTTGGGAAACATTGGAAAATTTGCCGGATCTTATTTTGGATGTACAAAGGAACTACCAGGCATATCACAAGAAGATCTTTGGACACCCAAAGTTCTATACAAGAATGAACCGGCTTTCGACTGCGAACCAGCTCATGGCTATTAGAATCCGAAAGAAAATAGAATCACTCGTACAGGGCTGATGTTACGAACTCGTTGAATGGCGTGGTTCGGAAGGTGAAGTCCCCGCCGATGACTTTGCGCCAAAATTGTGCCGGAATTCGCTTTAGTACTAGCTGATCACTCGATGCAGCAAGACGTGGGCAAGCGCGGCGGGTTGATTTGCTGGATCTATTTGGCACCCTTGGTCGCCATCAGAAAAATCTCCTCACCGACGCTCTCATCGCTCTTCACGAAGTAGCGATAATAGGCACGCATCTTAAAACACGATGCCTCCAAGCAGCTGCGGGTTTCCGAACCCATTTCCCCGTCCACTTTGTTCTTGCGTTCAATGCTCGCTTGGATTGAGCCCTCGGCATACCCGGGAGGACACCACACCTCAACGGAAGGAAAACCGGCTCTTACAGCGCACTCGCGCAATGTGTTCATCGAGTACAACTGTAGATGGCGTGGAGCGTCTAAATGAGACCAATTTCTCCCGAAAATCCGATGGCCAAAACTCTCGATATTCGGCGTAGCAAGAACAAGCCGGCCAGCTGGTTTAAGAACGCGCAAGCATTCTCGAATCAAGGAAATCGGATCGTGGACGTGTTCTATGACGTGATTCGAGGTAATCACGTCAAACGAATTGTCCGGAAATCTGATGGTTTCCAAACTACCAAGATGAACGGTCAGCCCATTTGTCAAACGCGCATATTCAACGGCTCGAGCATCGACCTCCAAACCTTCCACTAGCCATCCCCGGCGATGCATACGGGTCATGAAATCGCCTTTGCCACAGCCAACGTCCAGAAGACGCTGGCATCCGGGAGTTCCGGCCCCCAAGAACATGGTATCCGATTTTGCGCGCCAAGCCTTTTCGCGACCTCTCCATGTGGTAGCGCGCATTAATAGCTTATAAATGATTCTACAAAACCTGGCCGTGAATTGATCGATGGTGTTGAATTGACGGCGAAAATTGCCCGCAGAGTAATCCTCATGGGTAAAATATGACTTATATGCTTTCCAGACCTCGTCCCTAGATGGCATAGGATCCAGCCAAACCAGTTCGCATTGGTGATTAGGGCAGCGCTTCAGGTTCCACGAACCCGGAACACCGAACCACTGATCTGTCAGCCCTTCATATAACGAGACCCCATCCGCTCCACATAAATAGCAATGAGGAGTAGATTCTGAACCTATGAAGTCGTCTGTTGATGGTGTGGCGCTCAATTTATTTCTATGCCCATTTGTTTAACGGCTTCGACTGCGACTTCGTGCCTTATCTCACCCTGCCCCTTCATTCATTACCCTGCGGTTTTCGAACCTGACTTATTCGCTTCCAGTTTCTGGGAGGCGGGGTTATTGAGTCGGTAGGCGCTTTTCTGCTAGCGAGTAACACCCGGGAATGCCGCGGGTTTTGGATTGCGAGAAGCGCCACATTGTAGCTTTCGGTTACCCGCTCAAGGTTTCCCTGGCGAACTGTATATTATGTAACTGCGCATACACTCCATTCTTCGCCAGCAACTCTCGATGCGTTCCGGTCTCCACGATCTCGCCCTTCTGCAGCACAATGATCCGGTCGGCTTTTTCGATGGTCGATAGCCGGTGTGCGATGACCAGAGAAGTGCGGCCCTGCATCAGCGTCTCCAGTGCTTCCTGGACGTAACGCTCGGATTCGCTGTCGAGCGCGGAAGTGGCTTCGTCGAGAATGAGAATGGGCGCGTTCTTGAGAATGGCGCGGGCGATGGCGAGACGCTGGCGCTGGCCGCCTGAAAGTTTCACGCCGCGCTCGCCGACCAGGGTATTCAACCCTTCCGGCATCTCGCGAATGAATTCCATGGCGTGCGCCGCCTTTGCCGCCGCGATGATTTCCGCTTCGGGAACGACACGCATCTGGCCGTAGGCGATGTTGGCGGCCACCGTGTCATTGAACAACACCACTTCCTGGCTGACCAGGGCGATGTTGGCGCGCAGGCTGGCCAGCGTGAGTTCGGCGAGGTCATGGCCGTCCAGCCTGATGCGCCCGCTACTGGGCAGGTAGAAACGCGGCACGAGATTGGCCAGGGTGCTCTTGCCGCTGCCGGAAGCGCCGACCAGGGCGACGGCCTGCCCCGCCGGAATCTCCAGGCTGATGTCGCGCAATGCCAGACGCTTATCATCCTGGTAGGAAAGGCTCACCTGTTCGAATGCTATCCTTCCGGTTGCCCGCCCTATAGTCACTTTCCCGGTATTGACTTCACTCGGCGTATCGAGAAATTCAAAAACGCTTTCCGATGCCGCCAGTCCTCGTTGCAAGAATTCGCTGACGCCGGTGAGGCGTTTGATCGGGGCGGTCAGCATCAGCATCGCCGCGATGAATGAAAGGAACCCGCCAACGGTGGTTTCATCGCTGCGCGATTGCACGGTGGCGAGATAAACGATGACGGCCAGCGCCAGGGCGGCAATCATCTGCACGATGGGCACATTGGCCGACGCGGCCATCGCCTGCTTCATGGTATAGCGGCGCACCCAGTTGGCCTGGCCGCTGAATCGCTCGCTCTCATATTGCTGTCCGCCGAACAGCTTGACCACCTTGTGCGCGGCGACGCTTTCCTCGATGACTTGGGTGATGTCGCCCATCGCGCGTTGGGAATCGCGGCTGGCATTGCGCAAGCGGCCATTGATGATTTTCAGGATCGTTGAGATGATCGGCAGCATCACCAAGCTGAGCAGCGTGAGCTTCCAGTTGAGGTAGAACAGCCATCCGAGAAGTCCGACGATGACGATGGAGTCGCGGACGGAAACCGTCACCACGTTGGTGGCGGCGGCCGTCACCTGGGTCACGTCGAAGGTCAGCTTGGAGATGAGATTGCCGGTCGCGTGATCGTCGTAATAGGAGGTCGGCAAGGTCAGCAACTTGTCGAACATCTCCTCGCGCAAATCCATCACAACCTTGTTGCCGACCCAGCCGATGGCATAAGTGCCTGCGAATGCGGCGACGCCGCGCACGAAGAAAATCAGCACGATGAGCAATGGTGCAAGTGTTATGGCTGTGTCATTCTTGTGAATGAAGGTGCCGTCGAGCATCGGCTTCAGCAAGGCCGGCAGCAGCGGTTCGGTGGCTGCCGTCACGACCATGCCGAGGATGGAAATCGCGAAGGTGCGCCAATAGGGTTTGACGTATCCGAGCAGGCGAAGATAGAGCTGAGTGCTGGTAAGAATCATCGCGGGTACTTTAGCAGAAAGTGTTCAATGCGCCTGATCCCAGTTTGCTCCGACGCCGACGTCGACCAGCAGGGGCACCTTCAGCTTCGCCACGTCGCACATCAGGCGCGGCAGTTGCTCGCGTACCGTGACCAGTTCCTGGTCGGGAACTTCCAGCACCAGTTCGTCATGCACCTGCAGGACCAGCCGGGACGCAAGTCCCTGGGCGTTCAGCCAGCGCTGCACACTGAGCATGGCGAGCTTGATCAGGTCGGCCGCAGTTCCCTGCATCGGTGCGTTGATCGCTGCGCGCTCCGCGCCCTGGCGCCGGCCGGCGTTGCCCGACCTGATCTCGGGCAGCCACAGGCGGCGGCCGAA
This sequence comes from uncultured Sterolibacterium sp., assembly GCA_903832735.1. GTDB lineage: Bacteria > Pseudomonadota > Gammaproteobacteria > Burkholderiales > Rhodocyclaceae > CAIYYX01. Next base: position 22,081 of record CAILCO010000093.1, on the reverse strand, counting down.
TACCGTCTCGACATAGCCCTTTTCGCGGGCGAGCTGCCGCGTCTCTTCCATGTAGCGGGCGACGCCGGGATAGCGGGCGAAATAGCGGTCCATGTAGGCTTGTGCCGCGCCGCGTTCAAGATTCAGTTCGCGCGCCAGACCGAAAGCCGACATGCCGTAGATCAGCCCGAAGTTGATGACCTTGGCGGCACGGCGCTGGTCCGGTCCGACTTCCAGCGGGGTCACGCCGAAGATCTCGGCGGCGGTGGCGCGGTGCACGTCCTCGCCCTGGGCGAAGGCATCGACGAGGCGGGCGTCGTCGGAAAGATGCGCCATGATGCGCAGTTCGACCTGGGAATAGTCGGCGGAAACGATGGCATGGTCGGGCGGCGCGATGAAGGCGCTGCGGATCCGGCGGCCCTCAAGGGTGCGCACTGGAATATTCTGCAGATTCGGCTCCGAGCTCGCCAACCGGCCGGTGACCGCGGTCGCCTGCGAGAAGCTGGTATGCACCCGGCCGGTGAGCGGATTGACCATGCGCGGCAGCTTGTCGGTGTAAGTGCCTTTCAGCTTGGCCAGGCTGCGGTGCTCCAGCAGCAGCTTGGGCAGCGGATAGTCGAGCGCCAGTTCGGAGAGCACTTCCTCGTCGGTCGAGGGCGTGCCCGAAGGCGTCTTCTTCACCACCGGCAGTCCCTGCTTGCCGAACAAAATTTCGGCCAGCTGCTTCGGCGAATTGAGGTTGAAAGGCTGGCCCGCCTGGACGTGGGCTGCGCCCTCCAGTTCCATCATGCGCCGTCCGAGATCATCGCTTTGCCGGGCCAGGGCGGCGACGTCGATCAGCATGCCGGCGCGTTCCATGCTGAACAGCACTTCGGCCACCGGCAGTTCGATCTCGCGGTACAGGCTGTCCTGCCGCGGCTCCGCCGCCAGCGCGGGCCGCAGCACCTGATGGACGCGCAAGGTGACGTCGGCGTCCTCGGCCGCGTATTCGCTGGCGCGATCGACGGCCACCTGCGCGAAGGAGATGCGCGCAGCGCCACGGCCGGTGATCTCGTCGTAGGAAATGGTCTTGAAGCCCAGGTGGCGCGTAGCCAGCGAGCCCAGGTCGTGAGGCTGGCTGGACTCCAGGACATAGGACTCGAGCAGGGTGTCGTCCTGGATGCCGGCCAGTTCGATTCCATGATTGGCGAAGATGTGCCGGTCGTACTTGAGGTGCTGGCCGAGTTTCCGCCGCTCCGCCGATTCCAGGTAGGGCCTGAGTTTCTCCAGCACCGCCGCCAGCGGCAACTGCTCCGGCGCGCCGGCGTAATTGTGGCCTAGCGGCAGGTAGGCCGCCTGCCCCGGCTGCACCGCGACGGAGATGCCGACCAGCCTCGCCGCGAAGGGGTCGAGGTCGGTGGTCTCGGTGTCCAGCGAAGTGAGCTCCGCCGCTTCGATCAGACCCTGCCAGCGCGCCAGATCTTCCCAGGTGAGGATGGTTTCGTAGCCGGCCCGGTGGTCTTCGCTTAAAGCCGCGATCAGGGGTTCAGTCACGTTATCGACGGGCGCCGCACTCTTCTCGCTCGCTCCGGCTGCGCCTTCAAGATCTCTGAGCCAGGTCTTGAACTCCAGTCGAGCATAAAGCTCCCTGAGCTTTGCCGCATCCGTCTCACGCGGGGCGAGATCGCTCACCCGCTCGGACAATTCCAGATCGCAGGCGACGGTCACCAGGCGCCTGCCCAGGGGCAGGAAATCGAGTGCGCTACGCAGGTTGTCCCCGACCGCACCGCCAATCTCCGCGGCGTGCTCGATGATGCCGGTGAGCGAGCCGTACTGGTTCAGCCATTTCACGGCGGTCTTCGGCCCGACCTTGTTGACGCCGGGAACGCCGTCCACGGCATCGCCGGTGAGCGCCAGGTAATCGACGATCAGGCGCGGCGGCACGCCGAACTTCTTCTCGACCCCGGCCTCGTCCAGGGTCTCGTTGCTCATGGTGTTGACCAGGCGCACATGAGGGCAGACCAGTTGCGCCAGATCCTTGTCGCCGGTGGAGATCACGCATTCGATGCCGGCTGCGGCGGCGGCTCGCGCCAGGGTACCGATCACGTCGTCTGCCTCGACGCCGTCGACCATCAAGAGCGGCCAGCCGAGCGCGCGTATGCATTGGTGCAGCGGTTCGATCTGGCGCACCAGATCTTCCGGCATGGGCGGCCGGTGGGCCTTGTACTCCGGATACCAGTCATCGCGGAAAGTCTTGCCCTTGGCGTCGAAGACCACGGCACGATAGGCGATGCCGTCTGCCGCCTTGTACTCGCTGGGCAGCCGGCGTAGCATGTTCAGCACGCCATAGACCGCACCGGTCGGCTCTCCTGCCTTGTTGCGCAGGTCGGGCATGGCATGAAAGGCACGGTAGAGGTAGGACGAGCCGTCGACGAGGATCAGGGTGGGCATGGGGCGTAGGCGATGAGCGCGAAGATCAAGCTGCCGAAGATTTCCGAACCTTGGCCCGCAGTCCCCGCCGGTCAAGGCTCGGCGCGCGAGGCGTGGCGCGTTTTCGGCATTATGTCAGAATTCGTCGAGGCGACCGACCGCCTGAGCGCCATCCGCCCGGCCGTATCCTTCTTCGGCAGCGCCCGGACCAAGCCGGACACGGAAGTCTACCTGCTCACCGAGACGATCGCGCGTTTGCTCTCCGACGCCGGCTTCGCCGTGATTTCGGGCGGCGGCCCGGGCGTCATGGAAGCGGCCAACAAGGGCGCATTTGCAGGCAAGAGCCCGAGCATCGGCCTCAACATTCAGTTGCCGATGGAGCAGAAAAGCAACCCCTATCAGGACGTCTCGCAGACCTTCCGCCATTTCTTCGCGCGCAAGTACATGTTCGTCCGCTTTGCCACCGCCTATGTGGTGATGCCCGGAGGCTTCGGCACCCTCGACGAAGTGCTGGAAGCGCTGACCCTGATCCAGACCAAAAAATCGCCGCGCATTCCGCTGATCCTGGTCGGCAGCCGCTTCTGGGCCGGCATGCTGGACTGGTTTCGCAGCCACCTGGTGGCGGAGGGCATGATCAGCCCGGAGGACCTGGATCTGCTCCAGGTGATCGACGACCCGCAACAGATCGTCGCGGCGATCTTCAAGCATTACGAGCGGCGTGGCTTCGAACGGCTGCCTGAAGAACACGAACTGCTGCTCAACCTTTGATAGAATCAGGCACCGCCTTCGCCAAGACCTTGCCATGCGCCGCATCCTGTTGCTCCTCGCCCTGCTCGCCGTGTTTTCCGCTCAAGGGGTGGCGTGGCTAGCGGCAGCCCAGTCGCCGCCGCCGCCAGCGTTACCGCCGGGCCTGCAGCCGCTTCCGGAGCCGCCCCCGCCGCCGCCCGGGATGCAACCCGATTCGACACTCGAGCCCCAGGTGACCATCACCAAGCGTGGCGAAGACAAGGTCGAGGAATTCCGCATGAACAACAAGCTCTACATGATCAAGGTGACTCCGCCGAACGGTACGCCCTACTATCTGATCGACGAGAAGGGTGATGGCCGGATGAGCCGCCAGGAGTCGCTCGATACCGGCTTGCGCGTGCCGATGTGGGTGATCCACTCGTTCTAAGTCCAAGTTAGTGCTCGCTCAACGACTTCCCGCCGCGCGTGGCGTCTTCTGGCTCAGCGCAGGCTTCGCCCTGTACCGCCGCAGTCCGCCGCTGCTGACCTTGCTGACCATGGGCTATCTCCTGGTCGTGGTGGCTTTCGGCCTGATTCCGCTGCTCGGCCCATTCCTGCTGCCGCTCTTGCTGCCGACTCTGACCGCATTGGTGGCCAATGGCTGCCGCTTCCTCGATGTTGCCGATGGAAGCCGGCCACCCTTGCCGCGCGCGCTCACCAGCGGCCTGGTCGAACAGCAGGGCGCCTTGCTGCGCCTGGGTATCCTGCATCTTGCGGGTACCCTGGCCGTGCTCGGCATCGATACCTTGATCGACGGCAGCGGCTGGGCGGGCCTAGGCCTAGGCGAGAGCAATGAGGCGGTGGGCCTGGCCCATATGCTGCGGCTGATGTTGATCGCCTCGCCGCTGCTCCTGGCGTTCTGGTTCGCGCCGCTGCTGACGGCCTGGGATGGCGTGCCTGCGGCCAAGTCGCTGTTCTTCAGCTTCGTTGCCGCGTGGCGCAACTGGCGCGCCTTTCTCGCCTACGGTCTGGCCGCGACGCTGCTTGGCGTGTTCCTGCCGGGTCTGCTGCTGATCGTCGCCAGCCTGATCTCCAAGACCCTGGGCGACGTCATCTCCATGGCGCTGCGCATGCTGTTGGTCCTGATCTTTGCGCCGGTGCTGATGGCGAGCGTCTATCTCAGCTACCGCGACGTCTTCCATTCGCCTACCGCCGCCGATGTCTGACCGCGCGCTGGGCCTGTTCGGCGGCACCTTCGATCCGGTTCATTTCGGGCACCTGAGGCTGGCCGAGGAGGCGCGCAGCGCGCTTGGCCTGGAGCAGGTATTGTGGCTGCCCTCCGGGCAGCCGCCGCACCGCCCTGCACCGCGGGCCACGGCCGATCACCGGCTGGAGATGGTGCGCCTGGCGATCGAAGGCAACCCAGGCTTTGCGCTTGACGCAGCCGAGGCGCAATCGGCCGCGACTAGCTACACCGTGACGACCCTGGAGCGATTGCGCAGCCTCCACGGCCTTAACCGGCCGCTGGTGCTGCTGCTCGGCGCCGACGCCTTCGCCGGTCTCGCCAGTTGGCACCGCTGGCGAGATTTGCTGGCGCTGACCCATCTGGCGGTGGCGACGCGGCCTGGCCATTCACTCGAGTCCCGGTTCCTGCCGGCCGAACTTCAGGGCGAGTTCCAGGCGCGCCTGACCCATGACGCGCAGGTTCTGAGTCAGGCACCCGCGGGTGCCATCCTGACCTTCAACATCTCCGCCCTGGAGATCTCCGGCACTTGGATTCGCGGGGCGCTGGCAACAGCCGGCAGTGCCCGCTATTTGCTCCCCGATCCCGTTCTCGACTATATTGCCAGGCACCGGCTTTATCACTTGAACTAGAAACCAATGGATCTACGCAAGCTGCAAAAAATCGTCGTCACCGCGCTCGAAGACATCAAGGCGCGCGACATCGAGGTCATCAATACCACCAAGCTCACTTCCCTGTTCGACCGCATGGTCATCGCCAGCGCCGACTCGACGCGCCAGGTCAAGGCGCTGGCGCGCAACGTCCATGACAAGGTCAAGGAGGCGGGCGCAGAGGTGCTCAGCATCGAGGGCGAGGAGACTGGCGAATGGGTGCTGGTCGATCTGGACACTATCATCGTCCATGTCATGCAGCCCGGCGTGAGGAGCTACTACAACCTTGAGGAACTGTGGCAGGCGAGGCCGAAGAAGGGCCTTCCCCCCGCCCCCCTTCCCGCGGAAGAGGGTGACGAGGGCTCGCCCCCGGCCGCGCCGCGGCGGCGCGTCACCAGGAAAAAGGATGACGGCGCCTCGAAATGAGGCTGGTCATCATTGCCGTCGGTACGCGTATGCCCGACTGGGTAGATGCCGGCTACAGAGAATTCGCCAGGCGCATGCCGCGCGAGACGCCGCTGGAACTGATTGAGGTGAAAGCCGAGCCGCGGACCACCGGCAAGCCGGTCGCGGCGCTCCTGGCGGCGGAGGCAGCGCGTCTGCGTGCGGCGCTGCCGGCGCGGTCCCGACTGGTGGCGCTCGACGAGCGCGGCATCGACCTCACCACCCGGGCGCTGGCGGAGAAGCTGGAGAAATGGCAGGGCGGCGGCAGCGATGTCGCCTTCCTCATCGGCGGGCCGGATGGGCTCGATGCCGCATTGAAGCAGGAGGCTGCCGAGTCGCTGCGCCTGTCCAGCCTGACCCTGCCCCATGCCCTGGTGCGGGTGCTGCTGGCCGAGGCCTTGTACCGGGGCGTCAGCCTGCAAAAGGGTCATCCCTATCATCGCGAGTGATCATGATCAAGCAGCGCATCTATCTTGCATCGAGCAGTCCCCGCCGGCGCGAACTGCTGAAACAAATCGACGTCCGCTTCGATCCCCTGCTGTTTCGCAGCGCACCGCGCGAAGATGGGGCGGTGAGCGAAGACCCGCTCCCGGGCGAGGCCGCCGCGGATTATGTGGTGCGCGTCGCCCGTGCCAAGGCGTTGCATGGCAGGCAGCTGATCGCCCTGCGCCGCATGCTGCCACGTCTGGTGCTCGCTGCCGACACCACGCTCGACCTGGACGGCGGCATCATCGGCAAGCCGCGCGATGATGCCGATGCCGTCGCCATCCTCTCGCGTCTGTCCGGACGCAGCCATCGCGTCCTTACCGCCATCGCGCTGGCCGATGGCGGCCGCCTCGAACATGCCCTGAGCTCGAGCGAGGTGAGCTTCCGCACACTCGATGAAGGCGAGATCCGCCGTTATGTCGCCTCCGGCGAACCGCACGACAAGGCCGGCGCCTACGGCATTCAGGGCCGCGCCGCGATGTTCATCACGGAGATCCGGGGCTCCCACTCGGGGATCGTCGGTCTGCCGCTGTGCGAGACGTCGCTGCTGCTGCGCGCCTTCGGCTATCCTCTGTAAATGACGACCCCCACGCTCACTTTGTGCGGCAAAGCCGCATCCCGCTTCGCGGGACCAGCCTTCGGCTGTCCTGCGGCCTCCGGCCTGGTGTTCGCTGCCCCCCGTGGGGGCGCAGGCCCCTTTGGGGCGGCCCGGCAGGTGGCCTGACATGAGCGAAGAATTCCTGGTCAATTTCACGCCGCAGGAGACGCGCGTCGCGCTGATGCAGAACGGTGTCGTCCAGGAACTGCACATCGAGCGTACCGCCAGCCACGGCATCGTCGGCAATGTCTATTTCGGCCGCGTCGTCCGCGTCCTGCCGGGCATGCAGTCGGCCTTCATCGACGTCGGCCTGGAACGCACCGCTTTTTTGCATGTCGCCGACATTTGGGAGGAGCGTCACGCCAACGGACCGGGCAGCGACAGTCCGAGGCCGATCGAGAAGGTGCTCTCGGAGGGCCAGAACCTGCTCGTGCAGGTGCTCAAGGATCCTCTCGGCAGCAAGGGCGCGCGGTTGACGACGCAGATGTCGATCGCCGGGCGCCTGCTCGTCTATCTGCCGCAGGAGCGGCACATCGGTATTTCCCAGCGCATCGAGGGCGAGGCCGAGCGCGAGCAGCTGCGCCAACGGATCCTCTCGCTGGTGCCGGCGGACGAGCCGGGCGGCTTCATCGTCCGCACCATGGCCGAGTGCGCCAGCGATGCCGAACTCTGCGCCGATATCGCCTACCTGCGCCGAATCTGGGCCGACATCAAGAACCGCGCCAAGAGCGCGCGGCCGCCCGCGCTGCTGCACCACGATCTGACCCTGGCGCAGCGCCTGTTGCGCGATCTGGTCACGCCCGAGACGACACGGGTGGCGATCGACTCGCGGGAAAACTTCCAGAGGCTGCTGAGCTTCGCCCGGGAATACATGCCGCAGGTGGCCGATCGCCTCGATCACTACACCGGCGAGCGGCCCCTGTTCGACTTATACGGCGTCGAGGAAGAGATCCAGAAGGCATTGGCGCGCCGCGTCGGCCTCAAGTCCGGCGGTTATCTGATCTTCGACCAGACCGAGGCGATGACCACGATCGATGTCAACACCGGCGGCTTCGTCGGCCTGAAGAACTTCGACGACACCATCTTCAAAACCAATCTCGAAGCGGCGCTGACCATTGCACGGCAGCTGCGCCTGCGCAACCTGGGCGGCATCATCATCGTCGACTTCATCGACATGGAGAACCAGGAGCATCGCGACGCGGTCCTGGGCGAACTGAACAAGGCGCTGGCGCGCGACCGCACGCGGATTTCGGTGAATGGTTTCACCGGTCTTGGACTGGTCGAGATGACCCGGAAGCGTACCCGCGAGTCCCTAGCCCATGTGCTCTGCGAGTCATGCCCGACCTGCAGCGGCCGCGGCGAAGTCAAGACCGCACGGACCATCTGCTACGAAATTCTGCGCGAACTGCTGCGCGAGGCGCGCCAGTTCGACGCCCGGGAATACCGCGTGCTGGCCTCGCGTTCCGTCACCGACCGGTTTCTCGACGAGGAATCCCAGGCACTGGCCATGCTCTCCGACTTCATCGGCAAGACCATCTCGGTCCAGGCGGAATCCGGCTACACCCAGGAGCAATACGACATTGTTCTGATGTAGGGTTTCACCGAGTCTCATGGCATCCCGCTTGCCACCCGTAAACCCGCATGAAACAAGGATCTTGCGGGTTTTTACGTTTTTCCGGGATCTTGACCTCTCACTGTGATGGACAGATCACTTGATAAGTCCCAAAAAGGGACCTATCATTCCCTTTTTGGGACTTACTGAGACCCACATGCAGACCCTGCCGCTCAGCGATGCGCTGTTCACTGCGACCCAGCAGAAGGTGCTGGGTCTGTTGTATGGCAAGCCGGATCGGACCTTTTACGCCAACGAGATTGCCCGCTGGGCACAGGTCGGCAAGGGCAGCCTGATGCGCGAACTGGACCGACTGCAGAAATCCGGCGTGCTGATCATGAGTCGACAGGGTAACCAGACCCACTATCAAGCCAACCCGGATTGCCCGATTTACTCCGAGCTGCTGGGCATCGTGCGCAAGACTTTCGGCATCGGCGAGCAGTTGCGGGCCGCCCTCGCACCCTTGGCTGATCAGTTGGTGTGGGCTTTTGTCTACGGCTCCATCGCCAAGGGTACCGATCATGCCGGCAGCGATATCGACTTGATGTTGATCGGCGAGGACCTCAACTATAGCGACGTGATTGAGCGCTTATTGCCTGTGGAAGAGCGCCTGGGCCGCAGCATCAACCCGACGATCTATACTCCAGCCGACTGGCGGGGCAGGATCGCTGCCGGCAACAGCTTTGTCGTGCGGGTGATCGAGCAAGACAAGATCAACCTGATCGGCAGCCAACCGGAGGAGCCAGCGAATGAGCAGTAAGGACAATCTGGAGAATCTGGTGCGCAGCGGCGGCCTCAAGGCGGAGCCGCCGGAGCGCAAGGAGTGCGAAGGCTTGAAGCGCTCCGCGATTGACCGTTTGAAGGATGCCCGCAACCCGACGCTGTCTTTCGCCAGCCGCTTCGATCTGGCTTATAACGCCGCCCATGCTCTGGCGCTGACGGCGTTGCGCCTGCAGGGTTATCGCTCGGATAAGCGCTACTTGGTGTTTCAGTGCCTGCTGCATACCCTCGATGTGAGCAAGCTACAGGTTCGCCTGTTCGCACTGTGCCATGAACGCCGAAATCTGGCGGAGTACGAAGGCTACATGGACGTCGACGAAGAGTTGCTGGGCAACCTGGTCGCGTCGACTGACGTCCTTCTGGCGCAGGTGCAAGAAGCCATGGCCGAGAAGGAATAAATTTCGCCGGCCGGAATTTTCGAGGGTGCCCAGAGGAGAGAATGAGCCGAATACTGCTGGAATTCAGCTCACAGCGTTTTCTTCCTGACCACTGATGCCGCACTGGATCTGGCAACAACCGCTACCATACTCATTGCGATTCATTGACGCGATCGAAAGCCAAGCCATCTGGGAAGAGATCCAGAACTAACAACTGATCAGGGAGAACGCAGCTGATGGCCCGCAGAAAGAAAACCAGCGCCGCCGAAGACTTGATGGACTTGGTGGCCATGCTGCCTTGGTGGGCCGGCGTGGCGCTTGCGCTTGTGCTCTATGTGGTTCTGCATCGCGTAGCCTCGCAGCAGGTCGCAACTGCCATTCAGCCAGGTCAGGTCGGTGCGATGGTAACGCAGACGCTGTGGAAGACGCTGGCCAGCTTTGGGCAGTACCTCCTTCCGTTGATTTGCCTCGCGGGCGCGGGCATGTCAGCTTGGCAGCGGCGCCAGCGGCAGATGTTGGTGGCGGATGTTTCTCAAAGCAAGGCTGCCGATGCGCTCGATGGCATGAGCTGGCAGGAGTTCGAATTGCTGGTCGGTGAGGCCTTTCGGTTGCAGGGCTACGCCGTGACCGAGACCGGTGGTCATGGCGCCGATGGCGGCATCGACCTGATCCTTAGCAAAGGCAGCGAGAAGTTCCTTGTCCAGTGCAAGCAGTGGAAAGCGTTCAAGGTGGGCGTGGATGTCGTTCGTGAACTCTATGGCGTGATGGCCGCCAAGGGTGCTGCTGGCGGGTTCGTGGTGACCTCTGGCCGTTTCACCGAAGACGCCGCCGGCTTTGCGAACGGCCGCAATGTCATGCTCATCGATGGGCCGAAGCTTTACGGGTTGATTCGCCAAGTCCAATCATCGAAGGTCAGTGCGCCTGCACGACCGGAGACTACAAGCCCTGCCGAAACTGCAACGCCAGTGGACGCCGTGCCGGCACCCACATGTCCCGTCTGTTCAAAGAGCATGGTCAAACGCACCGCCAAACGCGGCGCCAACGCAGGCAGCGAGTTCTGGGGCTGCAGTGAATATCCGGCGTGCCGCGGCACCCGGCAAATCGGCTGACCCGGGGGACTGCGATGGCGTTGCCCGATGGTCTCTACGACCTGCTGCTCACAGAGGGACTGGCATCACGTCTCGAGTTGAGCCGAGCTGACGTCCATGCGCTCAAGGAGGGGGCATCCGAGTTCTTGGCCGACGCGATCACGCGCCAATTGGTCGCTGTCCTGGACGACATGTCCGGAGATGACGCCGACAAGTCGCGGCGTCAGCTTGAGCTCGTCAATGCGCTGCTGGTGGCGCTTCGCCAACGGCTTGTTGTCGATGCTGGTGAAGGCAGTTCCGCGGACGTTATCGACTTGGTCGCACCGCCATTGCGGCTATTGAAGGCCATTCAGCGCGACAGGCAGTTCCCCGTATCGCCTGAGGTCGGGTTAGCAGTGCCTTGGCTATTCACTGCGGGCAAGGGATCGCCGTCGCTGCTGCAGGAAATTCGTCGCGAGCTTGCCTCCGCTGATCGGGTCGACATTCTGGTCAGCTTCATCACGGTGTCCGGAGTTCGCAAGCTTCAAGACATACTGCAGCAGATCACCGCGCTGTCGGCGCAAGCACAAGGCACGACACGCTTGCGCATCCTCACCACCACCTACACCGGTGCCACAGAAGCACGGGCTCTCGACGAATTGGCGCACCTGCCTGGCTGTGAGGTACGGGTATCACTCGACGGCCGGCGCACGCGCCTGCATGCGAAGGCCTGGCTCTTCCACCGTAAGACAGGCTTTGGTTCAGCGTATGTGGGCAGCGCCAACCTGTCAGGTGCTGCACTCACCGGCGGATTGGAGTGGACGGTCAAGCTGACCCAGCGCGCACAGGAGGCCCTGTTCGCCCGCGCCATCGCGCACTTCGAGACGCTATGGGAGGACAACGAGTTTCAGCGCTACGATCCGGATAACGTCGACCACCGGAGTGCGCTGGCGGCCGCCCTTGGGCGTGAGTCCTTTGGCCCAAATGGTTCACCGGCAGCGACGATCAGCTTTTTCGACCTGCAGCCCAAGACCTATCAACAGGACATGCTGGAGCAGTTGGCGGCGGAGCGCGCCCACGGGCGATGCCGCAACCTGGTGGTGGCTGCGACGGGGACAGGCAAGACGGTGGTCGCAGCGTTCGACTACCGGAACACTTGCCAGAGCGAAGGGGGACGCCCGCGATTGCTGTTCGTGGCCCACCGGGAAGAGATCCTGCGTCAGGCACTGCGCACCTATCGCGAAGTGCTACGCGACCCGGAGTTCGGGGACCTGCTGACCGGCGCTCACCAGCCCGAGCGCTGGGGTCACCTGTTTGCCACCATCGACAGCGTGAGCAGCCGCGACCTGGTCGCCACCGTGGGAGCTGACCATTGGCATACCGTGGTCGTCGACGAGTGTCACCGTCTCGCGGCAGATCGGTTCGACGCGTTCGTGACCGCCGTGCGCCCGCGTCTCTTGCTGGGGCTGACGGCGACGCCGGAACGCAGCGACGGGCAGCCGATTGCCCACTACTTCGACCCGCGACCCGATGGCAGTCCGGCCGTCGAGTTGCGCCTGTGGCACGCGCTCGACCTGCGGCTGCTGGCGCCCTTCGAGTACTACGCCTGTGATGACGCGACCGACTTTTCGCAAGTCCCTTGGGACAGGCCGGGCGAGCGCGAAGCCGTGGACAAACTGGTCACCGGCAACGACGTGCGCGCGCGGCTGGTGGTCAACGAGTGGCGCCGGCTGGCAGCGGATGCCAGACGATCGCGCGCCCTGATGTTCTGTGTTTCAGTCGAGCATGCGAAGTTCATGACTGATTGGTTGAATCGGGCCGGGCTGCCTGCGGCCTGCGTGGTGGGCACGACCGCGCCTGATGAGCGACGCCGTGCGCCGCAACGGTTGCTCAGCGGTGAGCTGTGCGTGCTTGTGACTGTCGACCTTTACAACGAGGGCATCGACTTGCCCATGGTCGATACGCTGTTGCTGCTGCGACCGACCCAAAGTCCGGTGCTCTTTCAGCAGCAGATTGGGCGTGGCCTGCGCTTGGCGCCAGGCAAGGAGAGCTGCCTCGTGCTCGACTTCGTCGGCCAGCATCGTGCTGATTTCCGTTTCGACCGATTGCTGTCTGGTCTGACAGGCCTGTCGCGCCGCGAGCTGAGCGACGGTGTCGAAAACGGCTTCGGAAGCTTGCCTCCCGGTTGCCACATTCACCTGCAGCGGCAGACCCGCGAGCAGGTGCTGCAGGGCTTGCGCGCGCTCACGATGCAGAACTGGCGCCGACTTCGCACGGAACTGCAAACCTATGCCGCTTTGCGCGGACGGGCTTCGGTGCGGTTGGCAGATTTCCTGCACGAGCAAGCTTTGGAACTCGAGGATGTGTACCGCGCCAATGGCCGCAGCGGATGGACAGCGCTGAAGCGCGATGCCGGACTCATCGTTTCAGAAGCCGGTCCGGAGGAAGAGTACTTCAGTCGCCGCATGGCTGATCTGCTGCACGTGGACGACCCGAAGCGGCTTGACATGATGATGGCGCTGGACGTGCCTGTTGACCAAGCCATACCTCCTGACGCCAGCGTCGCACTGGGTTTGCAGATGCTGGCCTATCAAATTGATGGGCAGCATGCGCAGGCGGCAAGCCACACAGCGTTTGTCGAACGCCTGGCACGCCATCCACTCATCCGTGAAGAACTCGCGGAGTTGTCCGGCGTGCTCCAGGTGCGCGCGAGCCTGCCCTTTGCGCCGGTGCCCGGACTCGAAGACACACCTCTCTGCCTGCACGCAGCATATGGCGCGCGCGAGGTCCTCACGGCGGTGGGCTGGCTCACGGCCAGGCATCGCGCGCCATTCCAAGCCGGCGTGTTGCCGCTGGCGAGCCGCAAGGCCGAGCTGCTCTTCGTCACGCTCGACAAAAGCGAGGGCTATCACGATCGAATTGCTTATCACGACTACGCAATCAGCGCTGAGCGCTTCCACTGGCAGACACAGAACAGTTCCGGACCTGACACCAACAGCGGGCGGCGCTATCTGGAGAGCCCCGCCAACGGCTGGCAGTTTCAGCTCTTCGTCCGCCCGCGCAAGGGCGACGCGTACCGCGCATGTGGCCGCGTGACGCTCGAAACCGCTGAGGGCGACAGACCGATGAGCCTGGTGTGGAAGCTTGAGACGCCGCTGCCAGCCCGGTTGTTCAGGGAGTTCAGCGTGCTGCGTGGGGTATGAGGGACGGACTCGGCAAGTCGCATGTCAGTGCTACAGTCGACACTTGATCGACGACTCGATGCCAGCGGCCTCAACTCCGACGTTACCGCCGCAGTTGAGTAGCGCAACCAACCCCGGGATTGCATGTACAGCCTGCACTGCACTAAGAAGCTTCTTGATCGCCTCAAGCCTCTGATCGCGATATCGCTGCCGCCGCCGACCACAGCGCTTGGCAACTGGTACGCAACGGTGCTCTTCTGGAAGCCGCAGCTTGCGTTGCTCGTGAACGAGCGGACCTTGCTGCCGGTGCTGATGCCACTGGCGCCCGCTTCGACGCTGGCCGCACGGTTTCCCGATGAACTGGCTGCAATATTGGGCAGGCACGGCGCCAGGCGGGCGTTCATCGAGCATGAGGTGGCGCAGATGTCCGACGTCGCATTGGCGAAGACGGCCAACCGCAGCATCGTCGGTACGATGAACGAGTTTTCGTTCCTGGCCGAAGGCTACCGCGAGTACCTGGAGACCTCGGACTTGATCACCCTGTCGATACGCTTGGCCGAGACGCCTTGCAGCCCGATCAAGCACAACAGCCCGGCACGGCTGCTCAAGGAAATTTTCGGCGATGTGGTACGCTGATAAAAGGTGGCGGGTGAGGCGTTATCTGTCTGGCCCAGCACGTTGCCGACCGTCCCATCAGAACCCATGCTCATCGGGTAGCCAGATGGGTAGCCAGGCTGAGTCAGAAGACGGTCACGCATCGCAACCCGTTTATTTCAAATAATTTTCTCGCAATGTATCCTCAATACGACATTGTTCTGATGTAATCGTCGAGGGCAAAGGCGACGTCGATTGCCGTGTCGAGCGTCATGCCTTTTCTCGCACCTGGCTGTCGGGCGGAAATACGATCCAATCGTGCGCGGAGCGCGTCCAGATGTGGCGCGTAATCCTGAAATGGCCTGGATTGTCTAAGGTGCCGCCCGGAACGACCCGCACACTGGGATTCCTTTCCAGGGTAATCAGGACCGTGGTTCCGCAATTGCCGCAGAAGTGGCAACACACCCAGCGCTGGCTTTCGTCAGATTGGTGCTTGTATTCGCAGAGCGGGGGACCCGAGATGACGACCTGCTCCTCCTTGAATGCGGCCATGGTCGCAAACGCAGACCCGGTCCGCTTCTGACAGAACTTGCAATGACAGGCCTGGACCAGGGCGGGCTCGCCGGAAACTTGGTAACGGATGGCTCCGCAGAGACATCCGCCTTCGTTGCTCGTATTCATGTCAATATCCTCCTTGATATGGATCCCTGACGGCGGGCAATGGACCATGTTTCCCGTGACGTCGTGCGCCTCCAACGATGTAGCACGGGTTCGCAGCGAATGAGCCGTATCATGCTCGCCCGCAATGCCTGCACGACAGCCTGGTCACCGAGCATTAGCGCGAAACGTTGCCCGCTCGCGATGACGTGATCCTCTTGGTCGCGAGCGCGAGTCAGCCACACTTCGCCCTCAAGGCAAATCACGGTTAGATCGGCATCGCGTATTTCCATGATGCTCTTGGCAGCGAGCGCAACTTCTTGCAGGTCACTTGGACGGGTGTCCGTGAAATTGCTGATCAAGTCCGAAACGGAATCATGGCAATCCATTTTCCCTCTCCCATTTGCCAAGCAGTGCTAGCATTGTTAGCGATACCTTGTCGGTATTCCAACGAAAATTTCTCACGCTATGCATGAGGTAATGGAATGACAAAAGGTTCTGGGCAGGATTTGCCGCCGCTCGATACGCTACGTGTTTTCGAAATTGCCGGCCGGGAGTTGTCGTTTACTCGTGCCGCCGAAAGATTATTCGTCACGCAATCTGCCGTGAGCAAGCAGATCGGTACCCTGGAATCGGCCATGGGCCTGAGCCTGTTCGAGCGTAAGACGCGCAGCTTAAAGCTGACTCAAGCCGGAGAACGCTTGCTCCGTGCGACCGAAACCTCCCTCGCGACCCTGCGTGAAGCTTTTGCGGACTTGCGAGCCGGGGACGAGCCGATAGTCACCTTGACCTGCACGCCGGCGTTCGCTTCGTTCTGGCTGATTCCGCGACTGAATGCGTTTCGTCGCTTGAACCCCGGGGTCGATATTCGCATTTCTGCCGACACTCGCATTGTTGATCTGGAGCGGGGAAGGTTCGACGCCGCGGTGCGACATCTGCCTGATCGATCTGCGCCGGCTGGCGCATTGCAGATTGCGGGGGGTGCCGTGATAGCAGTCTGTAGCCCCAACCTATTGAAGACCGTGCACGCATTGAAGAAACCGCAGGATCTTACTCACCATGTGTTGCTGGACTACGTGGACGAGGCCCGGCATTTGCCTTGGCTGAGTTGGTCCGTTTGGCTCGAAGCGGCGGGACTGGTCGACTTGCGTCCACTCGGCAGGGTCGAATTCAACCAGTACGAGTCGGCCATCCGTGCCGCCGTGGACGGGCAGGGAGTCGCCTTGGCAACGCGGGGCCTAGTCGAAAACCTGCTTGACAGTGGCGCCTTGGTGACCCCGCTGCCGCAGCGCTATTCAAACCCGCGTTCGTACTTCCTGCTCATCTCGCAGCGTGGTGCCGGCAATCCGGCAGTGGCCGTTTTTCATCAATGGATGCAAAGTGCTGCCGATTTAGCCAAAAGCGAATCCCCCGGCCTGCCGGGGGATTCGCGCCGTCCGCCCTGAGCATCTTGGGTGGACGGCGCGGGGTGCTCAGTCATCCGCCATGTGTTCGAATTCCTCGGCTTCGATGACAATGCCAAGCCGATGTTGGGTGTCCGAATCAGCCAGCGCATTGATTTGCGCCCGCATCGCATCCCATGAACGGTTGTCGCCAGTGGCGGCGGTCAAATCGTTGATGAGATGGACGATGGAAGCGGCCTCGGCGTTGGAGCGACTTTGCATGCAAGCGGCGTAGTAGGTTGTGATGGTCATGGTATTACTCCTTGGTGATCATAAGCGCGGTGCGCAGGTTGTCGAGTCTCGTCAGCTGGCCCAGAGTCCAGTATTGGCTCCTCAGGGCCAGCGTCAAATGCATGCCCAATACCTCAGGCATTGGCGACTTTCTTGTCGAAGAACTGTTCATCTTCGGTCGAGCCTTTGAGGGCCGTGGTCGAAGACTGACTGCCTTCAATGGTCTGGGTCACGGCGTCGAAGTAGCCGGTGCCGACTTCGCGCTGATGCTTGACCGCGGTGAAGCCCTTGTCGACTGCGTCGAACTCCGCTTCCTGTAGCTCCACGAACGCAGACATCTGATTGCGCGCATAGCCGTAGGCAAGGTTGAACATCGAGTAGTTGAGGCTGTGGAAGCCAGCCAGGGTGATGAACTGGAACTTGTAGCCCATGGCGCCAAGTTCCGACTGGAACCTCGCGATGGTGGCGTCGTCGAGATTCTTCTTCCAGTTGAACGAGGGCGAACAGTTGTAGGCCAGCAACTTGCCGGGGAACTTGGCATGGATGGCATCGGCAAATGCTTTCGCGTAGGTCAGGTCGGGCTTCCCGGTCTCGCACCACAACAAATCGACGAAGGGCGCATAGGCCAGTCCCCGGGAAACCGCCTGCTCCAGGCCAGCTCTGGTCCGGTAGAAGCCTTCGACGGTGCGTTCGCCGGTGCAAAACGGCTTGTCGATGTCGTCTACGTCGGAGGTGACGAGATCCGCCGCATCGGCATCGGTGCGCGCAATGACCAGCGTCGGTACGCCCATGACGTCGGCGGCGAGGCGTGCCGCAACCAGTTTGGCGACGGCTTCGCGGGTCGGCACCAGGACCTTGCCGCCCATGTGGCCGCATTTTTTCACCGAAGCGAGTTGATCCTCGAAATGCACGCCGGCGGCGCCGGCCTCGATCATCGATTTCATCAACTCGAAGGCGTTCAATACGCCGCCGAATCCGGCTTCGGCGTCGGCGATGATCGGTGCGAAGTAGTCAACGTCGTTCTTGCCTTCCGACCATTGAATCTGGTCGGCGCGGGCGAAAGTGTTGTTGATTCGCTTGACTACCAAGGGCACCGAGTTGGCCGGGTAAAGGGATTGGTCGGGATACATTTCACCGGCGAGATTGGCGTCTCCCGCCACCTGCCAGCCGGAGAGGTAAATCGCCTTGAGGCCTGCTTTTACCTGCTGCATCGCCTGATTTCCGGTCAGCGCGCCCAAGGTGGCGACGAAGGGCTCGCTGTGAAGCAGGCTCCACATTTTCTCGGCGCCACGGCGGGCAACGGTATGCTCGATCTGGACCGATCCGCGCAAGCGGACTACCTCCTCCGCCGTATAGCCTCTCTTGATGCCCATCCAGCGCGGGTTCTCGGCCCAATCCTTGTTCAGCTTGGCGACTTCAGTTGCTCGGTTCATATTGATTCCTCTAGGTCAAAGTGGGATGTTGGTCTTTGCGGCGCAGCCTGCGCACCTTGCGGGCACGAAGGGCTACGTCCATCCACGGGGCTGCCAGAGATCGGATCTGACGAACCACAGGGCGGAAAGGGTAGGACCCGCCCCCTACGGACGCGACCCAGGCGGTTGCCGATGGTCGAGTTCGTGTTGGTTTAAGTATAAAGTTGATTGTGCGAAGCAATATCCGGTTGCGAGCGAAAATCGATATATTGTTATATCTTTAATTACAACATATTATATTTAACATTTCATGATATGAAATCAATATTGCTCTCGTGAAACCAACCGTTGCTGCGATGCGGAAAATTTCTGCGATACGGCGCAACCTCGCTGTCCCAGTTCAAGTTGCATTGCGATGACGAATTGGCTACGCCAGGAGCGTGATTGGTGTTAAATGCCAGCCATGACGCTTGATCGAACCGCCCCGAGCCAGATTGCCCAGCGCACGCTGGCCTACTATCAGCGGCAGGCCGAGGCCTTCTGGGAGGGAACCCGGCATCACGATGTCGAGCAGAACATCGACGCGCTGCTGCGTCATATCCAGGCGCGGCCGCCGTTTGTCCTGCTCGATTTCGGCTGCGGTCCTGGTCGGGACTTGCGGACATTCGCGCAGCGAGGTCATCATCCCGTCGGCCTCGAAGGGGCTGCCGCCCTGGCCGAAATGGCGCGGGCCAACAGCGGATGCGAGGTCTGGCAGCAGGACTTTCTTCAACTCGACCTGCCCGATGAGCATTTCGACGGGGTGTTCGCCAATGCTTCGCTGTTTCATGTGCCGCGCCAGGAACTGCCGCGCATCCTGCGGCAATTGCATGCGGCGCTGAAGCCAGGCGGGGTGCTGTTCAGTTCCAATCCGCGCGGCGACAACAGCGAGAGCATCAGCGGCGAGCGCTATGGTGCCTATTACGATCTCGACGCCTGGCGCGCCTATCTTGCCGTCGCCGGTTTTACCGAACTGGAGCATTACTACAGGCCGGCCGGCCTGCCTCGCGAGCAGCAGCCCTGGTTGGCCAGCGTCTGGCGCCGGTAGCCGCAAGCCGGCCTCGTTGAAACAATGATGCTTCCGGAGTACTTTACCTGCGCTCGACACCCGGACCCTTTGCCATGACCTCCTACCCGCATCTCCTCGCCCCGCTGGACCTGGGCTACACCACGCTCAGGAACCGCGTCCTGATGGGCTCCATGCATACCGGCCTGGAAGACATTGCCGACGGCCATGCGCGCATGGCGGCGTTCTACGCCGAACGGGCAGCGGGCGGCGTAGGCCTGATCGTCACCGGCGGCTTTGCTCCCAATGCCGACAGCGCGATCATGGCGGGGGCCGCGATACTCGATAACGAAGCGGAGGCGGAGAAGCATCGCGTGATCACCGAGGCGGTACACCTGCACGGCGGCAAGATCTGCCTGCAGATCCTCCATACCGGCCGCTATGCCTATTCCCGGCAGCCGGTGGCGCCATCGGCACTGAAGGCGCCGATCAACCCGGTGACGCCGCGGGCGCTGGAAGAACACGAAGTGATTCGGACCATCGCCGATTACGCACGATGCGCAACCATGGCCCGGCACGGCGGTTACGACGGTGTCGAGATCATGGCTTCCGAAGGTTATCTGATCAACCAGTTCATCGCTCCCCAGACCAACCATCGGGAAGACCGCTGGGGCGGCAGTTTCGAGAACCGCATCCGCTTCGCCCTGGAGATAGTGAGGAGCACCAGGGCGGCGGTCGGCCCGGAGTTCATCATCATCTTCCGTCTGTCGATGATCGATCTGGTCGAAGGCGGCAGTACCTGGGAGGAGATCGTTGCATTGGCGCGCGCCGTGGAACAGGCCGGCGCCAGCATCATCAACACCGGCATCGGCTGGCATGAGGCGCGCATTCCCACCATCGCCACCATGGTGCCGCGCGCAGCATTCGCCTGGGTGACGCGGCGCATGAAGGGTCAAGTGAAGATTCCCCTGATCGCCACCAACCGCATCAACACGCCCGAGGTGGCCGAAGCGGTGCTGGCCGCTGGCGATGCCGACATGGTCTCGATGGCCCGGCCCTTCCTCGCCGACGCCGAATTCGTGAATAAGGCCGCCGAGGGCCGCGGCGACGAGATCAACACTTGCATCGCCTGCAATCAGGCCTGCCTCGATCAGATCTTCTCGCGCCAGTTGTGCTCCTGCATGGTCAATCCGCGCGCCTGCCACGAGACCGAATGGCAGGTTCGACCTGCGGCGGTGCCGAAGAGGATCGCCGTCGTCGGCGCCGGCCCGGCCGGCCTGGCCTGCGCCACGACGGCGGCGGAAGCGGGTCATGCTGTCACCCTGTTCGAGGCGAGCGCCCGCATCGGCGGCCAGTTCAACCTGGCCAGGCGCATCCCCGGCAAGGAGGAGTTCGCGGAGACCCTGCGCTACTTCGGGCGCCGGCTTGCGACTACCGGCGTCAAGCTGAAACTCAACACGCACGCTCGCGCCGAAGACCTGGCGGAATTCGATCAGGTCATCCTGGCCGCAGGCATTGTGCCGCGCACGGTGACTATTCCCGGCATAGCTCACGTCAAGGTGACCAGCTATATCGATCTTATCGAAGGCAGGAAACTGGCGGGCCGGCGCGTCGCGATCATCGGCGCCGGCGGCATCGGCTTCGATGTCGCCGAGTTGCTCAGCCATGCCGGGGAGACGGCAGACCCGCTAGACGCCTATCGCAAGGAGTGGGGCATCGATCCTAAGATCGGCGGCCGCGGCGGCCTGGCCGCGCCGCAGATGTCTGCGCCCCCGCGCGAGCTCTGGTTGCTGCAGCGGAAGTCCACCAAGGTCGGCGATGGTCTCGCCAAGACCACCGGCTGGGCGCGTCGCCTACTGCTGCAAAAGCGCGGCGTGCAGATGATCGCCGGCGTCGAGTACCAGAAGATCGACGACGCCGGATTGCACATCAAGGTCGGCGGTCAGGAGCGCCTGCTCGCGGTCGATACCGTGGTCATCTGCGCCGGGCAGGAGCCATGCCGCGAACTGGTCGCTGCGCTCGCGGCCGCCAGGCTGCCGACGACCTTGATCGGCGGCGCCGACGTCGCCACCGAACTCGACGCCAGGCGAGCGATCGCGCAGGGAACCCGAGTAGCGCTGTCCTTGTAGGCGGGTCGGCGGCAAGCTTGGTACTATCTGTCTGCCATTGCGGCCTAACCCCATGGGCCAAACCATTACGGAGTTCACAGGAATGCAGTTGATCAACTTCTCCGATCGCGACGGAATGCGCCTCGGCATCAAGGACGGCCAGTCCGTCATCGATTTGGCGCAGGCCGCGCCTGCCCTGCCGCGCGACATGAACGCGCTGATCAGGATGGGCGAAGCCGGTCTGGCGGCGTTGCGCATCGCCCAAGCCGCGCCAGGCAACCGCCTGCCGCTGGCCTCGGTCAAGCTTCTGGCGCCGATCCCGCGGCCGTTGAAAAACATCTTCGCGGTCGGCAAAAACTACCACGAGCACGCCAAGGAATTCGAGAAGAGCGGCTTCGATGCCACCGGCGGCAGTGCCATTCCCGACCTGCCGATTTTCTTCACCAAGGCGTCCACCAGCGTGTCCGGACCGCACGATCCGATCCCGAGCTATCTCGACTACACGAATTCAACCGACTACGAAGGCGAACTGACGGTGGTGATCGGCACGGCCGGACGCGGCATCCCGCGTGCTGACGCACTGAAGCATGTGTTCGGTTACACCATCATCAACGACGCCACCGCGCGCACCCTGCAAAGCGCCCACAAGCAGTGGTTCCTCGGCAAGAGCCTGGACGGCTACTGTCCGATGGGCCCGACGCTGGTCACCGCGGACGAGATTCCCGATCTGGGCCGACTGCGTCTCCTGACCCGGGTCAATGGCGAACTGCGCCAGGATGCCTCGGTCTCGGATCTAATCTTCGACGTGCCGACCATCATCGAGGCCCTGTCGGCGGTGATGACCCTGGAGCCGGGCGACCTGATCGCCACGGGTACTTCGGTCGGTGTCGGCATCGGTTTCAAGCCGCCGAAGTTTCTCAAGAAGGGCGACGTCGTGGCGATCACCATAGAACCGATCGGCACCCTGGAAAACCCCGTGGAATAACCGGCTGTCGGGGGATAACTAATTTCTTCGTGGGCCGGAAAACCGGGAGAATAC